>JABBOA010000027.1:7338-20269 GCA_019352075.1 Acidobacteriota bacterium
GTCACCTCGAGTACCGCCCCGGCCGCCCAGCTCACGGGCCCCGATATCGCAGGAACCGTCGAGTTAAGGAGAGCTGCGAACGCCCATGCGCCCGCCAGTACCAGGGTGGCGGGGATCCCAATCGTGGCCACTGACAACGCCGTTGCGAACGTGCCCGCCAGGACAGCGCCGACGAGGACTACAGAATCCCTCGTCCGGCGTTCTTGGCGCCGACGAGCCGGCGTTGCCCAGCGACGAGCGGTTCTCTCCGTCGTCGACAAACTCCGGACGTCACTGTCCACGTCGTGAACCTCGTTGGCTCGTCAGTGTCAGGTTCGACGATGCGGTCGTCGTCGCTCGCGCACCTGTACGGTTGCTCTTCCGCAATACCGGGTCAAGCTCATCATTCGGCGCACCTCTTCGTCCATTCGGCGGTCCATACCCTGCCCCGCGGCCACGGACGACCGGCTGGTCCAATGCCGTGAGTGGCGTGAGGGACTCTTTCCTCACATGAATTTCCCGCACGCGGTCACTTCGCGTCCCCGCACTCTCAACGCCGTGCCGCCCTCTTTCTTCGCCCTCATCACCGACCACGGTCGGAACCCGAAGGCCTAGGCGTGACCATCGGCCCTGACGCGAACTCCCCAACGCGGCGTGTTGGGCTTGATGGGCGTCATCAATCACTGAATCTGCATGATGCCGGTAAAGAAACTCGCGGTGACAACCAGAAAACCACTCATCACCAGAGTGATGCCCGGCAACACCTTTCGCAACTCGTTGATCGTGTTCAATGCGCCGAATCCACTCCTCTCCCACGCGACGAATGAGACCACGAGTCCCGCGACGCCGATCAAAATAATTATCGCGCCCGCAATCACTCCAATCTCCATAATGAGGGGGTCGCCCATGCGACTGAGAGCCTTCGTCTTGGGCAGGTACCCCTGATTCATCCCGTAGAACTTCGTTAGTACGCCGAAGATCGCCGATTGGAGCCCCACCACGAAGAAACCGCAACAGACCGCCAGGCTGTCGATGCCGAAGTGGCCCGGGGTTGACGTGAACTCAGTCAAGAATACGCCGATGGCGGCGATGATCATCGCAACGGCGCCTGGATAGATAAACAGCCAACGGGGGCTATACAGGAGTAGGAACCGGAGATGGCGCCACCCGTCACGCCACGTTCGTAGATGAGGTGGTCTTTCGCGCCCGTCGACACTGAGCGTCGTCGGCACCTCGGTGACCCGGAGGCGCTCCAGCTCCGCTCTCACCACCATCTCAGTGGCGAACTCCATACCGCTCGCCTTCAGATTGAGATCCAGAATGGCGCTACGACGAAAACCTCTCAATCCACAGTGAAAATCCTCCACCGTCGAACCGAAGAATCGGCGGCCAATGAAACTCAAGACCGGATTACCGAGGTAGCGATGCAACTTCGGCATCGCCCCCACTTCGATGCCCCCCTTGAACCGATTCCCCATCACCAAGTCAGAACCCGATCGGAGTTCATCGACGAATGGGGTGAGAGCCAAGAAGTTGTAACTGTCGTCCGAGTCACCCATGATGATGTAGATTCCCCGTGCGTCTTGGATGCCCGCGCGCAACGCGTTGCCGTATCCGCGCTGCTCGACGTTGACGACCCTCGCCCCGAGGCTCCTAGCGATCTCAATACTTCCGTCGGTGCTGCCGTTGTCGGCGATCAAAACCTCGCCGTTTATGCCCTCAGTAGTGAGGAATGTCATGGCCTTCGTGATGCACGTCGCCAGTGTCTCCGCTTCATTCAAACACGGCATCAAAATAGTGAGCTCAACGGACTTTTGAGATGTCGTCACTCGGAAAGTACCGCCCTAATAGATCGCTGACGGAAAAATCTTACATCGCCGTCAATTATAGGATTCGGGTGGTTCCCCCGCGACGGCGCTTTCGTGTTCGCGGGGCGGCGTAATTCGCCCCCTCGAGGCGTCGCGCGCGAGCGAACTTGACTGATGCCAAATTCCCCTTGCCGGGTTCACCGGTAATTCTGTGCGGCGCGTCCAGCGCCATCCGTTGGTGAAAGGACTTACAAATCCACCTTCACCCTCGATGTCATCCGACGCCGCGGTCCGCTTCAGAATCCACGCGCTCCACTTCGCTCAAGGCGAAGATATTCGTATTGTCTTCGTAGACATTGACCACGTTTAACCCGGATTCTCGGAGAATGTCATTCAAGAGACCCTTGTCAAAGACGTGGTGGTGCAACGCCCGATTGTTGAAATTCTTCAAGCTGCGAGACTTGAACTCATCGGGGGTTCCCGCGGGCCAGTCCTTCGATAGATCGTGCAATTCGAGGATCTCATCCAAGTGAGTCATGTCATCCTCCCGAACGTCATTGCGAAAGTCGTCGTTGAGGTGCGCCAAGGTCGTCACCGGCCGTCTGTGGTCGAAGCTCCCTTCCTTTCGCGGCACCACGACGACAAGGTACCCACCGTTCTTGATCACTCTCTTCCATTCCTCGATGGCCTTCTTGGGATTCGCGACGTGTTCCAGGCAGTTCGAGGAGATGACGAAGTCATAAGATTCTGATTCTATTTGCGCCAAGGACGTTGCTTCAGCAACGAATTGCGTCCCCGAGCGATCGCGGAAGTAGTTGTACTTGCCGCCGTCTTGGAGTCGACCTTCCCACAATGTGTCGTTCGAGAAATTGGCTCCGTCCAACTGTGCGACGATCTGATAGAGCGGGAGCATGGTCATAAACAAGAAGCTGGGCCCTCCGACCTCGATGCCCCTCTTGCCCTTCAGGGCCGCTTGATACATGTCGAGGTCGGGATGTTTCTTCCCGAGGTGCGTCACCGTCCACATTGCCTGAAGCACCGGCACTGGCAATTTTTTGATCTTCGCTCGCAGGAGCATGGGTAACTTCTTCGACCAAGATTTCAATTTTGTCTCTGCGTTCTCCCGGATTTCGCCAATGGTACTCTACCTTCGAGAATCTGCAATCCCCTTGCGACCGCGCTCAGTGTGGCGCGGCGGACCCGTTGACCTGCGCAGCGCTCGCTCAGCTCTCCCGACGCTTCGATGGTCGTCCGCCGTCGCGTGACCTTGGCGGTCAAACCTTGCGTTGAGACAATGCGGAATTCGGGCTTCGCCACCGACGTGGCAAGATTGCTCGCAAGCGCGGCTCAGGCGGAGACGTCGCTGGGAGTCGAGGCACAGTGTCAAACCGCGTTTCAGTCACCGTCGGCGTGCCCACGTACAACAATCAGGACACGATTTTTGAGACCATCACATCCTTGCGCCAACAGACGTATTCCGAATGGGAATGTTTCATCACGGACGATTCATGCTCGAGCGACACTTTCGACGTGGCGCGCGAGGCCGTCGACAACGACCCCCGATTCGTACTGATCAAGAACCCTCAGCGTCTGGGGGCGGCGGGGAACTGGAACAGTCTGCTCGAGCGGGCCACGGCGCCGCTCTTCAAATTGCTTTGCGCCGACGACCTGTTGTACGAGAACGCCCTCGAGCGAGAGGTCATGGCCATCAACGAGCACCCTTCGGCGGTATTGGTGACGTCGCGTCGCGACGTCATCGATTCTCAGGGAAGGGCGATCTTCAAAGATCGCGGATTTCACCCCACCGACGAATTACTCAGTCGTTCCGAAGTGATCAAGACATTCGTTCGTTCCGGGAGGAACCTGTTCGCCGAGCCATCTTTCGCCCTCTACGACACCGCCGCGCTTCGCAAGGGCGGCGGGTTCGACGACGCGTGGAATTACACCATCGACTACGTCTCGTATCTGGCGACTCTTCAATGGGGAAGTCTGGTGCCGATTGATGAACCACTGGGCGCATTTCGAATCTCTCCGGGTTCATGGACGTCGGCGCTCAAGGGAAGACACAAGGCCGAGATTCGCCGCTGTATCGATTTTGCCTCGGCACTACCCGACTCCCCCTGCACCGTACGTGACCTGCGCAGAGGACGAGCGATGGTCGAGTTGACGGGCATCCCTCGCGACCTCATATTGCGCACCCTGGCGCTTCAAAAAACGTTAGGTGGCTGCAGAACCGCCCGACGTCACAACAGTTAGTAACCGCCTCAAGGGGTCGGCGTCAATCTGATGAATGGCGTGCGGCAGGTAGCGCAATCATCGCCATCGTGACGACACTCACGACCAACATGATTGTCGCGACGCTGCGCATCGATCGATGGTCGACCACAATCAGGACAACAGAGAGAGCGACACCGATCCATGGCGTTAGCGCCCATGCCGATCGGCGAGCCAAGTGTAGGTAGACGAACAAAATGACTACCCCGATTGCCACTGACGCGAACGATAGGACGCCGAGGATCGCCGCCGCATTGGCGTACTTCGAACCGAACAGAACGCTGACTGTGAGGTGTGGAAAGAGGGCCATCACGGCGGCAGCGAGCAAACCGAGGACCAGCGAGACGTACAACGATTGTCGAAATATTCTTCGACTCGATTCACTCGCACCATGTCCGTCCGCCAAGTGTGGGAAGACCACAGTCACTAGCGCCGCGGGAACGAAAAAACTAATGTGCGCGCCCACGGCGACCGCCGCGTAGTTCCCCGCCGCGGTGGCGACGAAGAAATGATTGGCCAAGAAGGTGTCGATCCCGATGAGGGTGGTGTAGCCAGCGAGTGCGGCAATGGACAAAATCGTGTCGCGAAGTTTGGTGCGCACCGTCACGGCGTGTCGGGAGTGGACGAACAGCTCATGTCGCGCCGAATACAGGAGTGACAACATGGTGAAGGCCTGTGCGAATATCGTTGCGGCGACGGCGCCAGAGACACCCAAACCCACCTTAACCAGGACGGTGCCCAATACGAGTCGGGTGAGGCCTAGCCCCATGAACGAAGCGAAGGCGACTGGGTGAAATCGGTACTCCCCGATGAGCGCGCCCTGGACAACCGCCGTCACGGTTGCCAGAGGTACCCACACCGCCACAAGGAGCATGGGTACTGGCGAGCCGATGTGGAGAAAACTGTCCACGACGGGGGTCACTGCCGCCACAACGACCATCGCGACGAGTCCACTGAGCGTCGCTCGTCTAGTGACACGAATCATGGAGAATCGCTCATTCTTGGTCTCTTCATCGACGACGGCCTGGGTGACCGCAATCTGTACCGCTCCGATCGGCACGGTGAGCAAGCTGATGATTCCGAGCAACGCGCCCATGGCTCCGTAGTGCGACGGACCAAGAAGTCGACTCACCACCAAGTGGTACAAGAAGGCTGAGACGCTGATGCCCGCGAACGCGACGAGGAAGGAAAGGCCGCCTCGACCAAAGATGCCCGACGCCAGTTGGGTACGCAGAGTAGTGAGAATTCCTCCCTGGTTTCTCTCTGACGGAAGATCGCTCACGGTCATAACTCCGAAAAGTCTTTCATGGCTGACACCCACTGGTGTCGGCCGCGACTTCACAAGGTCGGTTCGCTCCCGATGCCCCGGCTGTGGCCACGGTGATTGGCACCACGCTCGCTTCACACACTCGGTGACTGTGGCCGGAACCACCGCGCCGTCCACAAGAGTGAAACGAAATCCGGCAAGCGACGCGGTCCACCATCAAAACAGGCATCAGGCCCCCTGCGAGAAACGGGCGAACTGCTCGTGGGGCCTGACGACATCTTGGCCTCTCGGAAGCAACGATTGAGACGCCGACGAAAGAAACCCGCCCCAGAGTGGCATCGAAGAGGAGGCATAGAGGTGACGCTGACTGGCAAATGGCCGATGACCCCCACTGCGCAAGCAATGGACCCTCCTTCAGCGGGCGAGTCTGGCGATGCCCACATGGAGTGTTCACTTTCGACCTTTCGACAAGAAAGGGTATTCGCGTCGTCCTAGTCGCCCCGTCACGGCGTCGACGACGGCTCTGAGCAGGATGCGAACACACAATGGTAGAGACCGGGCCCCGTTCATCGAGACGAATGCGCCGCAAAAGACGACAATTTGAACAAAATAGAACCGGACACGAAGTCGTCGACGCAACACGAGGAACGTAGAGTTTCGCGCGATGTAATAGACCCTTTGGGCGTTCTCGTAGGGGTGTTCCTTTTCGGTGTCGTGGTAGCGACCCCCCAAAACGTGATCCATCGCGATTTGGTCGTGAACCAATACGTGGTAACCCAATCGACGCACCGCGAAACAGAACTCGAAGTCAACCTGGTCGATGAACAGCCGCTCATCGAAACTCGCTCGCCGTGCGACGTCCGCGCGAAGGAGGTTTCCACTGGTGATGACACCTCGACGTTCCTCAAACGCTTCGAGCCTGTCGATGACCAGCAACTGGTCCGCGTAGCGAGTAATCCAGATGCTGGAGGGCTGGGGCTGGGCTCTCATCGCGAGGATCCCGACACGATCGCGATTTGGGGGAGTCAAGGACTCGAAAGACGCCAGTATCGACTCCACGCCTTCCTTGAACACGACGGTGTCTTGATCCATCGTTAGAATCCATTCGGGATCGGCGACAAGGCTTCTTTGCACGCCGATGTTGAGGGCTGCTCCTATCCCGCGATTGTCGTCTAGACCAAGGAAGTCGACGTCGGTGCGCTCGTCGCAGAGCGACGAAATCGCGTCCACATTGGCCGAACCATTGTCGACGATGACGACACCCTGCACCTGCGGGCGAAGGGACTCCACCACTTGGGCCAACCGAGCCAAATCGGGATTAAACGTCACGATGACGGCGCGTACTGCGCTACGTTGCGGCTCCGTCATGCCCTCACTCTACGGCAGCCATTCTCAACGTCCGAGTGCCACCACGGCGACAGAATCCCTGGGAGAGAAAGATCGGGAGTCGCCTAACGCTCCGACATGTCGACAAAGTCGCGCACGTCGGAACCGATGTAGAGCTGGCGCGGCCGAGAGATCTTCATGTCCTGCTCCAGCAACTCCTTGAAGTGCGCGAGCCATCCGGCCGTGCGGGGAATCGCGAACAACACGGTGAACATCTCGACGGGGAATCCCATCGCCTGGTAGATCAGTCCCGAATAGAAGTCCACGTTCGGGTAGAGGCGACGCGAGATGAAGTAGTCGTCCGCCAGCGCGATCTCCTCGAGCTTGAGGGCGATGTCGAGCAACGGATTTCGCCCGGTCACACTGAAGACCTCGTCCGCGGTCTTCTTGATGATGGTGGCCCGGGGGTCGAAGTTCTTGTACACCCGGTGACCGAAACCTTCGAGTTTCGTCTTGCCGGCCTTCACGGTCTCGATGTAGGCCGGGATGTTGTCGATATGCCCGATCTTGTTGAGCATCTTCAGGACCGCCTCATTGGCCCCACCGTGGCGCGGACCGTAGAGCGCCGCTGCGGCGGCGGCCGTCGAGACGTAGGGGTCGCCGTGCGAGGAGCCCACCGTGCGCATGGCCGTGGTGCCACAGTTCTGCTCGTGGTCGGCGTGAAGGATGAAGAGCACGTCGAGGGCCTTGGCCAGCACCGGATCGGCGACGTACGACGGCTCGGCCACCTTCCACATCATCGACAGGAAGTTCTCGGTGTAGCTGAGGTTGTTGTCCGGGTAGACGAACGGCATCCCCACCGAGAACCGGTGCGCCGCCGCGGCCAAGGTCGGCATCTTGGCGATCAGGCGCACGACCTGCTTGTAGAGGATCTCCTTGTCCCCCAACGTCTTGGACTCCTTGTAGAACGTGGAGAGTGCGGCGATGGCCGAGATGAGCATGCCCATCGGGTGGGCGTCGTAGTGAAAACCTTCGAGGAATCGCTTGCGCATGTTCTCGTGGATGTACGTGTGGTACTTGATGTCGGTGGTCCACAGGTCGAGTTGCGCGGCGTCGGGTAGTTCACCGTTGACCAGCAGGTACGCGACCTCGACGAAGGACGACTTCTCCGCCAGTTGCTCGATCGGGTAGCCCCGGTAGCGCAGGATGCCCGCGTCACCGTCGAGGTAGGTGATCGCCGATTCGGCGGCGGCGGTCGACATGAAGCCGGGGTCGTAGAACCACACGCCCGGCAGGACTTTGGAGAACTCCGACGCGGCCACACCCCCGTTGACGATGGGAATCTCACGAGTTTCACCGGTCAGATTATTGGTCACGGTTATGGACTCGGACACGATTCCTCTTTTCGTTTTGGGGATTCTTCCATCGTACGCCAACTGGCCAGTAACCCCGCTTGAACTTTGTTCGTCAACCCGATCCGGAGGGCGAAATGCTCACCGCGTAGGTTCGACTGTGCGTCAGGGCCGACGACGCCGGGACCCCGTCGAGCGATACCGTCAGGGTGGCCCTCTCCCCCGGGGACACCCGGAAATTCTGACTCACGAAGGCGAATGACGAGTTGGGCGACAAGGTCTGGGTCATCGTGACGCGTTGCACCACGCCCTGCGCGGGGGTGAGCGCCATCGTCAGCGACACGGGTTGGACGATCTCTCGCAAGTTCGACACCGCCACCTGGACCTGGAACGACGTCGTCGGAGCGATCAGCAACGTCAGGGCGGGTGCGGGGAACGGGGCCGGCTGCACCTTGATGGCGGAAATCACGATGGCGCGCGTCGCGGCCAGGTTCGCCGAACTCACGAGGGTGGCCACATCCTGGGGCACATTGAGCTGTGCCGTGACGTGGGTCAGCGCCGTCAGCGTGACGTGGCCGGGTGCGTTGGCGAGCAGATGGCGTGACGTGCCCCAGGTGGCGGCGGTCTGGGCCAGTGACAACTGCGCGGCACCGAGGGAGAGCGGCGACGAGGCGGCGGGCCCGTTGAGGTCCAGGGCGTGGGCCACGTAGGCCAGCACCGTCTCGTAGTCACTGACGCGCGTGAGGGTGTCGTCGGACAGGGTGACGTTGAGGCCCGGTGAGAGGACCGGCGACCTCATGATGTTGGCGACGTCGCGCCAGGACGACAACTCTTGGGTGAGTTGCGACAGTTGGACCGCGAAATTAGTTCTGGTGAGTTGCGCGCCGGTACCCAGTAGCGTCGCGAGACGGCCGTCGAACGAATTCTCCTGTCCGAGCAACGTCGTGGCCATCGCCGAGAAGTTCAGATTCTCGCTCTGGCGCGTCGAGCTCTCCCGGTGGGCCGCACGCGAGACCTCCCTCGCAAATATCAAGACGACGAACGTCAGGACGAGCGCGACGACGACGCGCAGCGACTGGCGTCGGCGATGGGTTCGAGTTCGTACCACGTCGTAAGAACTTACTCAGGCCGGGAGCTCGACATTTCGTCGTCCGCCTCCTCCAGGGCCTCGAGCTCGATGATTTCCGACTGAACAGCGAGATCCGGGTCGTCCAAGTCGGCTCCCCACTTGGGGGCGTCCAGCCCCTTGGCGCTCGACGAAATCTCCACGAGACCTTCGACGGGCTTGGCGCCCGTGGCTCCGTCGAGTTGACGTACCCGTCGCGCGATGGGGATCAGACGCGACTCCACCGACGCAATGGCCTCGTTGTAGCTGGCCACCGAGTCGTTGAGGGATCGGCCGAGTTTGGCGAGGGGGCCGGCGACGACGCGGATGCGGCTGTAGAGCTCGGTCGCGGCCTTCATGATCTCTTGGGCGTTCGCCACGAAGGCGTGACGTTGCAGGACCTCCGCGGCCGTCCAGAGCATCGCCAGCAAGTTGGTCGGCCCCACCAGCAGCACCCGTTTCTCGGTCGCGAAATCGTGCAACGCGGGGTCGGCTTCGTAGGCGGCGGCGAGTGCCGCATCGCTGGGCACGAAGCAGACGGTGAACTCCGGCGAGTAGTCCTGGGCCTGCCAGTAGGACTTGGTCGCCAACGCCTTCACGTGCTCGCGCAAGTCACTGGCCGATCGCTCCTCGTAGCGTCGACGTTCGCTCGGGTCATCTGACGACAGGGCCTTCTCGAAGTTCGCGAACGGGAACTTCGCGTCAATGACGATGGTCGCTCGGTTCGGCAATTTGACGACACAGTCCGGGCGTTGGCGCTGGCCCGCCTCCCCGGCTTGGGTGACCTGCAGGTCGAAATCGATGTTGGCGCGCAGCCCTGACGCCTGCATCACGTTGGCGAGTTGCACCTCACCCCAACGACCGCGGTCCGCACTGCGTCCGAGCAACTGGTTGAGCCGGTTCGTCTCCTCCTGGGTCTTGAGCTGAGCGGCCAGGAGTTCTCCCGTGCGATTCTTGACGTCGAAGAGCGCGTCGCGATGGTCCTTGTCGAAATTCTCAAGGCTCGACTTGTATTGACTCAGGAGCTCTTTGAGGGGACCCAGACTATCTCTCAATTTCGAATCGCGCTCGCGCAGGATCCGCTCTTGGGTCTCATTGAAACTGGTCATCGATCCGGCCAACACCCGACTCGACGTGGCCTCGAAGAGCGCTTCGAGATTGGCGACGGCGGCGGCGTGCTCGGTGCGCTCTCGTTCGAGGGTATCGGCGGCGGCGGCGTGCAGCGCCTCGGCGACCTGCGAGCGTGACCGTGCCTCAGCCGCCTGTGCGCGCACTTGTTGGGTCACCCTGGTCGCCAGGGTCCACGCGACCAACGCTCCGACGACGATTCCTACGACGATCCACACGACGACCACGGCTCTCCTTTGACGCTCCCAACCTAGGGACTCGATGCGACACGCGAGTATCCTCTCACTATGTACCGTCTCATTGGCTCCTCCAAGGCCCCCCCCTCCGCGGTCCTGCAGGATTCACCGATCACTCCGGAGATGATGCAGAGGGTGGTGCACACGTTCGCATTGGTGGGGGAATCGATCGCCGAAGCGACGCACGCCCTCCTGGCCGGCGACCGGGAACTGGCCAAGAAGGTCGTGGACCAGGACGCCCTGATCGACAATCTCGTCAACGAGCTCGTCGGCCAGGTCGAGACCCTGCTGGTGGATGGTCCCGCCCTGACCCGCGACGCCCGCGGGAGCCTCCTGACCCTCCTTCGAGTCCTGCCCGAGGTCGAGCGCAATGGCGACTTGGCCGAGCACATCGCGCGCCGCGCCGCGCGCGGCATGGGCGCGGAGATGTCGCCGCGCAGCCGTGGTCTCGTCGAACGCATGGGCGAAGTCGCCTCGACGATCTGGCGCGAAGCGACCGACGTGATCATCGACGGCAAGTTCGAGGCCGCGGGAGCCATCGAGGACATCGACGACGAGCTCGACGACCTGCACGTGTCACTCACCGCCGAACTGACGTCGGGTTCGATGCCCGTGCCGGTGGCCGTGGAGTTGGCGCTGCTCGCGCGTTTCTACGAGCGCTTCGGCGACCACTGCGTCAATCTCGCCCGCCGACAGATCGGTCGCGACGGCGCGGACTAGCGATCGAGCAACAACTCGGCGATCTGCACCGCGTTCAGCGCCGCACCTTTACGCAGGTTGTCGTTGCTCAAGAACAGGGAGAGGCCATTGGGCACGGTCTCGGCGGCGCGGATGCGACCGACGTAACTCGGGTCGTGTCCCGCCGCCCGCCGGGGCGTAGGGATGTCCTCGAGGACGACGCCCGGCGCACCCCTCAAGAGGTCGGTCGCCTCCGAGGGACCCAGGGGCCGATCGAAACTCGCGGTGATGGAGAGCGAGTGACCCGTGAACACCGGCACCCGTACGCACGTCGCATCGACGAGCAAGTCGGCGATCTCGAGTATCTTGCGGCTCTCGTCGCGCAACTTCTGCTCTTCACCGGTCTCGCGGGATCCGTCATCGACGAGCGAGCCCGCGAGGGGCACCACGTTGTGGGCGATCGAGAGGGGGAACTTCGTTCCCTCTCTGAGGGGGAAGAAGTTGCCATCGAAGGTCAGTTGGCGCACGTCGCCGCGCGCACTCTGCGCCAGTTGCTCCGCGAGTTCGTCGACCCCGTCACGACCCGCCCCGCTCACGGCCTGATAGGTCGAGACCACCATCGCACGCAGACCGGCCGCGAGGTGCAGCGGCTTGAGAACCGGCATCGCCGCCATCGTCGTGCAGTTCGGGTTCGCCACGATGCCCTTGGGGATGCTCGACAGGGCGTGAGCGTTGACTTCCGAGACGACGAGTGGCACGTCGGGGTCCATCCGCCACGCCGAGGAGTTGTCCACCACGATGGCGCCCGCCGCGGCGACGAGCGGGGCGATCGTCCTCGATGACGACGCCCCCGAGGACATCAAGGCCACGTCGATCCCCGCGAAGTCCGCGAGGTTGGCGTCCTCGACGAGAATCGATTGTCCCGCCCACTCGAGTGTCGAGCCGGCGGAGCGCGCCGAACCGAAGAATCGCACGTCGTCCGCGGGGAACTGGCGCTCCGCCAGGATGGACCGCATGACCGTACCGACTTGACCGGTCGCGCCGATGATCGCAATTCGCATGTCGAAAGTCTAGGGCTACGCCGCGTCGAGCCCGAAAGCCGTGTGCAGCGCACGCACCGCCGCCGCCACCTTGTCGGCCTCGACGACGCACGAAATACGGATCGAACTGGTCGAGATCATCGCGATGTTGATGCCGTTGGCCGACAGGGTCTCGAACATCAGCGCCGTCACGCCGGGACTCGACTTCATACCCGCGCCGATGACCGAGACCCGTCCGATCTTCTCGTCCGACGAGACTCGCGCCGCACCGATCTCGTCCTTGACCTCGTCGCACGTCGCGCGAGCGACCTCGAGGTCCGTGCGGGCGACGGTGAACGAAATGGCGGTGAGTCCGTTGGTGCCCGTATTCTGCACGATCATGTCGACGTTGATGCCCCGGTCGGACAATTTGCGAAAGAGCGTCGCCGCGACGCCCGGGCGGTCGGGCACGCCGTCGACCGTCAACTTCGCCTCCGACGTGTCGTCGGTGATCGCCGAGACAATGGCCTCTTCCATAGTGGGGTCCTCCTCCACAATCCAGGTCCCGGGCTCCCAGGTGAAACTCGAGCGTACGTGCAGCGGGACGCCGTGTCGGCGCGCGAATTCCACCGATCGCAGCATCAGAACTCGTCCCCCGGTGGCCGCCATCTCCATCATCTCGTCGAAGGAGACCTTGGCGAGGCGTCGCGCCTGTGGCACCACTCGCGGGTCGGCGGAGAAGACGCCCGTCACGTCGGT
>JABBOA010000028.1 GCA_019352075.1 Acidobacteriota bacterium
GCCACGGCCCTCGCGGCGGCGATCGAGGTCGAGGCGGGTCGCGCGACCCTCGAGGAGCCCGGGGACGCCGACGGGATCACGCTGGCGCACCTCCTGTCGCACTCCAGCGGGTGGGGTCTGGAGCGGGACGATCCGCGCACGGCGCCGGGCATCAAGAGGATCTACTCCAATTACGGCATCGATCTGGCCGCTACTCGACTCGCGGGCGCGGACGGGGTGCACGACTGGTTGCGCGACCGCGTCCTGGCGCCGCTGTCGATGTCCTCGACGCGACTGGAGGGCCGCGCCGCCGAAGGATTGGTCGGTTCCACGCGCGACCTGTCCTCCTTCGCGCGCGAATGGGTGAGTCCCACGTTGCTCTCGCCGACGCGTCGCGACGTGGTGGCGACGCCCTACCTGGGGGAGTTGGCCGGTATCGTGCCCGGCTTCGGCCGCTTCGATCCGTGCCCGTGGGGCCTGGGCGTGGAGATCCGCGGCGACAAGCACCACTGGATGGGGGACTGGCCCCCCGCGTCCTTCGGGCACTTCGGGCGTAGTGGGGCCCTGGCGCTGGTCAACGTCGCCGAGGGCCTGTGCGTGGTCGCCACCAGTTCGCTACCCTTCGGTCCCTGGGCGCACGACCTCTGGCCGCGGTGGACGACCGAGGTGCGCCGACTCTGTTGGACCTCGTGAGTACCGACCTCCTGCGCGTCGGACTGGACCTGGACGGGTCGCTCGAGTCGTTGAGCAACTCGATGGTGGACCTGGCCACGGCCCTGAGCGAGCGCGGCGACCTCGAGCTGCGACGTTTTCGCACGATGTCGCCACCCCGGTCGCCTGAGGAGCAGCGCCTGTCGCTGCGCGCCCTGTGGGCGCCGTGGTGGCGGCGCAGTCGCGGTCGCGCGATCGACGCGATGTTGGGTTCCGTGGACGTCGTGCACCTGGCCGGTCGCGCCACCCCCCCGACGCGCAGCGCGCCACTGCTGATCTCGGTCGACGACCTGCGTCCCCTGCGCGCCGAGCGTGAGCACCAGCGCGTGATCCAGCTGCAGCGCGCGGTGCGCCACGGTGCGGTGCTCGTGGCGTCGAGCCGTGCGGCGAGGGGCGAGGTGATGGCCGCCATGAGGCTCGCGCGTCCCGAGATCGTCGTGGTGCGTCCGCCGGTCAGTCAGGTGAGCACCACCCGCGACGGCACCGACCTCGTGGTGAGCGTCAACGGCAACACCGAACGCTTCGAGGCGCTGGCCGAGGACCTGCAGGCCTTCGCCGACCGCCGTCGCACGGCGTGGCGCGTCATCGCCAGCGACGCGGTGCTCGCGCGCCTCCGTGCGCGCGGCGTGCGCGCGAACCTCGTCGCGCGACGCGACGCCGCCCAGACCCTGTCGCACGCGCGCGTGGTGGTCTGCATCTCCGACGGGGCCCGATTCCCGGCCTTCGCGATCGCGGCGCTCAGCGCCGGCGTCCCGACCCTCGCGCGGGCCATCGAGATCAACCGGGAGCTGTTGGGTGGCGCGGCGGCGCTGATCCACGACGACGACGAGGCCATGGACGCGTTGGAGGACCTGTGGAGCAACGACGCGCATCGGGCCATCCTCGCGGCGGCGGGACTCGTGCGGGCCGCGGACTTCTCCCCGTGGAACGTGGCGTCGGCGTACGCCGACCTCTACGCCGAGACGGCGCTGCGGGGGCGCCCGTGAGCCGTCGCATCATCATCAGCGTGGACCAGCTCTACCGTCCCCAGCCCGGGGGCATCGGGTCGTACGTGCGCGGGCTCGTCGAGGGGCTGGTGAGCGTGGACGGCGACCTCGACGTCGTCGGGGTGGGGCCGCGTTCGCGACCCGAGGCGGTGCGCCAACTGGGTATCGACGTGCGCACCACGGTGTTGTCGCTTCGCCTCTTGACCCAGTTGTGGCCGCGCTACCCCTTTGGCGTACCGCGCGACGCCGACGTCGTGCACGCCACGTCCGTGGCGGGTCCCTTCGGCGGGGGCACCCGGCGTGCGGTGCACACGGTGACGATGCACGACCTGCTGTGGCGCGACGAACCCGAATCGTCGACGCCCAACGGCATCCGCTTCCACGAGTCACGGCTGCAGTACCTGTTGCGCGCGGAGCACCTGCGGATCATCACCACCTCGCCACGACTGGGGGTGCGGCTCTTCCAGATCGGCATCGATCCCGATCGGATCCGCTTCGCGCGTTTGGGCGTCGACGACGCCACGGTGGCCGCCGCCGAACCGGCGCGCGTGCGTGAGTTGCTCGCTGCGCACGGGGTCTCGGGCCCCTTCACCTTCTACGCGGGCACCCGCGAGCCCCGCAAGAACGTGGAGCGACTGGTGCGCGCGCACCACCTCGCGCGCCGTAGCTGCGCCGACCTGGGTCCGCTGGTCCTGGCCGGGCCCATCGGCTGGGGTCAGGTCGACACCGGAGACGCGGTGGTACTGGGTCTCGTGGAGCGCTCGTTGTTGCTCGGGCTCTACCGCGACACCGCGGTCAACGCCTACGTGCCCCGGGCCGAGGGCTGGGGGCTGCCCCCGGTGGAGGCCCTGCACGCCGGATCGCGCGTGGTCGCCAGCAGCAACTGCCCCAGCGTCGACGGCAACGCCGAAGTGGTACTGGTCGACCCCCTGAGCGACGAATCGATCGCCCAGGGACTCCTGCGCGCGCTCGAGCAGGGTGACGACACGGCCAGCCGGGAGCGTCGGCGGGGGTCGGTGGCCCACATGACTTGGCACAACTGCGCGCTCGATCATCTCACGGCGTGGCAATGAAGGTGGCCCTGGACACCTCGGCGGTGCCCAATCAACCCGCGGGGGCCGGGCGCTACGTGGTCGAGTTGGCGCGTCGTCTGCCGGGTCGCGACGTCGACACGACGCTGGTCACGCGCCACGGCGACGAGGAACGCTGGCGCCGCTACTCACCCGACGCGCGGGTGAGCGCCCTGGTGCCGCGGGCTCGTGCCGCGCGCCTCCTCTTCGAGGCCACCCGACTGGGTCACACGCGCGTCGCGCGTGACGTGGACGTCTGGCACGGTCCGCACTACACGATGCCGCGACAGGGGAGCACGCCGTGCGTGGTGACGATCCACGACATGACCTTCTTCACGAATCCCGAGTGGCACGAGCGTGCCAAGGTCCTCTTCTTTCGTCGCGCGATCGACTACGCCGCGCGCCACGCCCGGGCCATCGTGTCAGTGAGCGAGTACACCGCGCGCTTGATCGACGAGTTGCTCGAGGGCCACGCCCCGGTCGTCGTGGCGCCCCTGGGGGTGGACCTCGACCGCTTCAACCTCGACGCCAGCGGTGACGCGGCGTTGATGACGCGACACGGACTGAGCACCCACGTCGAGTACTTCGTCTTCGTGGGGACCTTCGAGCCGCGCAAGGGCATCGACGTGCTGCTCGACGCGTTCGCCGAGGTGGCTCGAGAGAATCCCCACGTCGAACTGTGGCTCGCGGGACAGCACGGCTGGGGCATCAGCGACGTCGAAGCGGGCCTGACGACGCACGCTGCCGCGTCGCGCATCCGACGACTGGGCTTCGTGCCCGATGACGCGTTGGCCCCGCTGCTGCGTGGTTCGCGCGCCGCGGTCTACCCCTCGCGGGGCGAGGGGTTCGGGTTACCCGTGCTCGAGGCCCTGGCCTGCGGCGTGCCCGTGGTGACGACGCGGGGCACGGTGATGGAGGAGGTCGCCGGCAGTGCGGCCACGCTGACGACCGCCGGATCGGCGAGCGACCTGGCCGCCGCGATGCTCGCGCTCCTCGAACGCACCAGCGACGAGCGCGCGCTCGCCGCTCGGGTGGGGCGCGCCCGCGCCGAGACGTTCACCTGGGCGCGTTGCGTCGATCAGCACCTGGTCGCCTACCATTCAGCACGAGGAGAATGACGTGCGCGCACTGATCACCGGAGGCCAAGGTTTCGTGGGACGACACCTCGCCCAGCACCTGGGCGGGTCCGGTGACGAGGTCACGGTGGCCGATCGAGAGGTCGACGTGACGAACCGGGGCGCGCTCGCGGGGGCCCTGGCCCGGACGCGACCCGACGTGATCTACCACCTGGCGGCCATGACCAGCGTCGCCGACTCGTGGAGTCGACCCGCGGAGTACACCCGGGTCAACGTACTGGGGACCGCCAACCTGCTCGACGCCGCCCACGAGGTGGTGCCCGAGGCCCGCGTCGTGGTCGTGAGCTCCGCCGAGGTCTACGGCGTCGTGCGCGAGGACCAGTTGCCGCTGCGCGAGGACTCGCCCGCGGTGCCGGCGAACCCTTATTCCACCAGCAAGCTCGAAGCCGAACTGGTGGCGCGTGAGGCGGTGCGCCATCGTCACCAGTGGGTGGTCATCGCGCGACCCTTCAACCACATCGGTCCCGGGCAGTCGACGTCGTTCGTCGTGCCGGCGCTGGTGCGTCGGATGCTCGACGCCACCGCGACGGGGATGCACTTCATCATGGTGGGCGACCTCAGCACGCGGCGCGATTTCTCCGACGTGCGCGACGTGGTGCGCGCCTACCGGCAGCTGAGCGAGTGGGGTCGGCCCGGGGAGGTCTACAACGTCGCGTCGGGACACGACGTCGCACTGTCCGACGTCGCCGAGGAGATCCGTCGGCGCATCAATCCCGGACTGGAGATGCTGGTCGATCCCTCGTTGCTACGTCCCGTCGAGGTGCCGGTGAGTCGCGGGAGCTTCGACAAGCTCCACGAGGCGACCGGCTGGGAGCCGCTGATCACCCTGGCGACGTCGCTCGACGACGTGATCGCCGCGCAACGGGCCCACTAGCGCGCCCTCGTCGAGGTCCCCACGGGCGACGGGTGCGCCCGCGCTGGCACGCCGTCGCGCACGAAGGGAACTAGCCTTGACCTACTGATGGAATCGCGTGCACCGGCCGTAGTCGCCGTCGTCGTTACCACTGGTCCGGGCCCCGGCCTCGAAGCCGCACTGGCCTCGATCGTGGCCCAGGATTATGAGGAACTCAGCCTGCTCGTCGTTGCGAACGGGTCGGACGAGCACGTCGCCGCACGGACGGCGGCGGTGGCGCCACGGGCCTTCGTGAAGATCCTGGACCAGAACCGGGGCTTCGCCGCCGCCTGCAACGAGGCGTCCTTGATGGTGGAGGGATCGGCCTTCTTCTTGTTCTGCCACGACGACGTGCGCCTGGACCCCGACTGCGTCGGACTGATGGTCGAAGCGGCCTTTCGCACGAACGCCGGCGTCGTGTCGCCGAAGTTCGTCTATTACGACGACCCCCTGGTCCTGCTACACGTCGGTCAGACCAGTGACCGCTTCGGCGTGGTGCGCGACCGGGTGGAGGCGGGCGAGATCGACCACGGCCAACAGGACTTCGAGCGCGACGTCTTCGTGGCGCCCGGCGGCGTCACGCTGGTGCGTTCGGACCTGTTTCGCACGTTGCGTGGGTTCGACCCTCTGATCCCCCTCATCGGCGAGGACGTGGACCTGTGCTGGCGCGCGCAGGTCGCGGGCGCGCGCATCGTGGTCACCCCCCAGGCGCGCGTCGCGCACCGCGAGACCATCGCCTCGGGCGAGCGCGCCATCGCGGCGCGCGGGACGCGCCACGCCTCGCGCCAGCTCCTCCTGCGCCGCCACCAGTTGCTCGTGGTGGCCACCGGTTGGCGTTTCTGGCGCACCGTGGTGACCCTGCTCACGCTGCTGGTGATGGATCTCATGGAACTGGGCCTGGCCCTGGTGGGGCGCGACACCGACCGGGTGGGCGCGATCGTGGGGTCGTGGACGTGGTTGTTGCGCAATCGACGCCGCGTGCGAGAGCGCCGGCGCGAACGGCGCGGCACGCGGCTCCTCACCGACGCCGAGCTCCTGCGGCTACAAGAGGCCGGCGCGAGTCGCCTCCAACGGTTCTTCCTGGTGCTGGTGGGCGAGGGCCTCTCGAGCGCCCGCGGGATCCTGCCCCCGGCACTCGACGAGACGGAGGGGCCCAGCGGCGAGACCCCCGACGGCGTGGGATTCGCCGCCGCGTTCGCCGAGGACGAGGCCTTCGACGAGGGGATCGCCTCGAGCAGCGATCGGGTGCGACCCTCGCGTTTCTTGACGACGTTCCGTTCCCAGGCCCTGGTGATCAGTGTCGTGGCGCTCCTGTGGGCTATCGGCGCGCGCAATCTCGTCGCGATGCATCTGCCCCTGATCGGTCGCCTCGCCCCCCTCGACTCGTGGTGGTCGACCTGGCGGCACTTCTTCGCGTCCTGGTCGCCCAACGGGGTGGGCACCGGCGCTCCGGGCATGCCGGGGTACGGCATCCTGGGCTTCGCGGGCACCTTCGTCCTCGGTCGGATGGGCATCCTGCCCCGGTTGGCGTTGATCGCCGCGGTGCCGATCGGGGCGATCGGCGTGGCGCGCCTGTTGAAGGGGCGCGCCTCCAATCGCGCACGCATCGTGGCCGCCGTGACGTACCTGGCGCTCCCGACCGGCCTCAACATGATCGGACAGGGACGCGTCGACGTGCTGGTCGTGGTCGCGGGACTGCCCTTCATCGTGCGTCGCCTCTTCGACCTCCTCGACGTGCCGGGCTTTCGCGCGACGCCCTTCGCCGAGCCGGTGCCCTTCGGGCACGGGGGGTGGCGCAAGAGCGAGGCCGGTCAGCGGATGAGCGCGATCATGGTCATCGCTCTGGTCACCGCCCTGGCACCGGCGACCCTGGTGGTCGTCGCGCTGGTCGTCGCGGGCGTCTCACTGTCGCGCTGGCTCGAACCCGACCCGACGAGCCGCGCCACGCCCTGGCGCCTCCTGGGTTCGATCACGGTCAACGTGGCCGTCTTCTTGCTGCCGATGACGGTGGACACCGCGATCGCCGGGCGCCGCGCGTTCGGGGTGTTCGGCGGCGTGCGCGGTCCGTGGTCCGTGCCCTCCTTCGCCGACCTGGTGCGCGGCGTCGACGGCGGGTTCGGGAACAACTGGTGGGCGTGGCTCTGGCCCGTCCTGGCGTTGGTGGCGTTGGTCATGACGCGTCGCCAGCGTCGTGCGATCGCGGCCAAATTGGCCGTCACCGCCGTGTTGACGCTGCTGGTGATCACCCTGAGCGACCACCACTGGCTCGGATCCTTCGCGCCGGACCTCGACGTCCTGCTCGTGCTCTACGGGGTGGCGGTCGCGACCCTGGTGGGTCTGGGCGTCGCGGCGCTGGAGAACGACGTGCGGTCCACGAAGTTCGGTTGGCGACAGGTGGGTGCCGGGCTCAGTGCGCTGGCGATGGCCATCGCCCCCCTGGCCTGGCTGGGCACGCTGGGGAGCGGGCGTTTCGACCTGCCGACGACGTCGGTCGCCGAGTCGCTCTCCACCCTCGCGCCCCCGACCGCGACGCAGTACCGGGTGCTGTGGCTGGGGGACCCGTCGATCCTGCCCGTCGCGGGATGGACGGTGGCCCCGGGCCTCGCGGCGGCGACCTCCTCGAACGGGTTGCCCGGGGGCAACACCCTCTTCACCTCGCCGAGCTCGGGCACCGCGGACCAGATCATCGCCGCGGTGCAGCTCGCCCTCGAGGGGCGCACGGTCAACCTCGGACAGTTGCTGTCACCGGCGGGCATCTCGGCCATCGTCGTGATGGACGCCTCGGCCCCGCAATTGGTGGGCGTGCAGTCCTCGCCGGTGCGCGCGGTGCCCGCGCTGTTGACCTCGTCGCTCAGCGCCCAGACCGACCTGGCCTTGGAACTCTCGACGTCGTCGGTGCAGGTGTTCGCCAACGCCCAGTTCGCGGGGATCGTCCGGTCGCGCTCCTCGAAGTCGGCACCGTGGTCGTCGGTGCTCTCGCCGATCACCAACTCGGGCGCGCTGGCGGGTGGCGCCCAGGTCGAGGTGGGGCTCGCGCCCGCGAGCGCGTTCTCCCTGAGCGTCAACGGTCACGCGCTCGCACGTCACTCGCTCGACGGGTGGGCCGGGGCCTACGACGTCCCGGCGTCCGCGACCCCGGTGGTGGGCACCCTGAGCCTGCACCAGTTCCCGTTCAACGGCCTCCTGGCGTTGTTCACGCTGTCGATGTGGACCATGGTGTGGCTGGGCTTCGGCTGGGCGCAGCGCCTCGAGTGGCTCTTCACCGGCCGACCGCGCCCGGCCCGCCACACCCGTGGCCCGCGTCGTTCTCGCGCCCCGGAGGACGACGATGCGTAGGTCCGGGCTGCCCCTGCTGGCCGCGGTGCTGATCGTCCTGGCGGCGGTCGGCGTGCTCAACGAGCGCGGCGCCACGACGAATCCGCTCGCCACCAACCACGCACCCTCACCGACGGCGCAGTCGAGCGCCCTCTACTGCACCGGACTGACCAACGCGCGCGCGGGGTTGCGCGGGGTGGTGGTGTTCATCAACACCACGGGAGTGACGCGTCACGTGGTGTTGCACGCCTTCGCCACCGGGGCGACGTCGGCGGTGGCCACGGCCTTCACCCTCGGGCCCTACGCGCGCCAGACGGTGTCACCGACCAACCTGTTGGTCGGGCGGACCTACGCGCTGGCGGCCGAGATCGACGGGGGTGGCGTGAGCGCGGTGCAGGTGGCGACGCGCTACGGGACCCAGTCGCCGTGCGTCAACCAGGGCGTCACCAACTGGTACGCCTCGGGCTTCGATTCCACGGTGGGCTCGACGTCCGTCTTGAGCGTGTACAACCCGACCGCCACCGCAGCGGTGTTCAACGTCACCGCCCTGACTCCCGGCGGCTTCTCGTCGCCCGCGTCGCTCCAGGGGGTCAGCGTGGGTCCTCACGCGGTGATGACCGTCAACCTGGGTGAGCAGATCGTCGCGACCCAGAACTTCGGCGTGCAGGTGTCGGTGTTGCGAGGCTCCCTGGTCGTCGTGGGCGATCAGGTCTCCCAGGGAGTGGCCTCCTTCAACTACGGCACCACGCTCCTGTCGTCGTCGGCGACGCTACCGCTCGTGACGACCGCCAATCGAGCCATCGCCCAGGTGCGCATCGCCAATCCGGGTCCCGCGCTCGCGACGGTCACGCTCAAGGTCAAGCTCGGCAAGTTCGCGGTGGCGCCGCAGTCGACCGAGGTCCGGGCCTATCACAGCGCGATGATCGTCATCACGCCCAACACCGCCATCCCCGCCGCCGGCGAGGCGTCGCTCACCATGTCCTCGACCCAGCCGGTGGACGCGACGTTGGTCACGGGTACCTCGCAGGGACTGACGTCGAGTCCCCTGGGCTCGCCCGTCGCGCGCGCGGTCCTCGCCGACGTCACCGGCGGTGGTTTCGATCGGGCGGTGGTCCAGAACGTCACCGGGGCGACGACCACGGTGAGCTGGACGCTGCGTCACCACGGGACGCTGACGTCGTCGGGGACCACCACGTTGGGCGCGGGCGCCACGAAGTCACTGGGCGTCCTCCTCGGGGGGCGCGAGAAACTGCGCGGTGCGACGTTGGTGCTGACCAGTGCGACCGTCGCCCTCGTGGTCAGCGCCACCTTGTCGACGTCACCCGCCGGGGTGACCCTGGTGTCGGGATTAAACGGCGGGTAGCGTCGGCGGCTGCCAGGTCGTGGGCGCCGTGGCGCCCACGGGTGACGGGGCCGGGGCGTGGTTGCCGTTCGAGGTCGCGTCGGCCGGGTCGGCGTTGCTCTGACCCAGGCCCAGGGCGCTCACCGTCTTGGTGCCCACGGGGTGCACGGGCTCACCGTGCGCCTCGTCGATGAGTCGCGCCGCCGTGTCGCCGTCGATGGTCTCGTGTTCGAGCAGCGCGCGCGTGAGGGCTTCGAGTCCCCGGCGGTGAAGGGTCAGGACCTCGATGGCGCGCGATTCCTGCTCGCGCAAGATGCGCTCGACCTCGTCGTCGATGATCTGGGAGGTGTGGTCGGAGTAGTCGCGCGTGTGCATGAGGTCCTCGCCCAGGAACACCTGGTTGTTCGAGCCCCAGGCCATCGGTCCGATCTCCTTGGACATTCCCCATTCGCGCACCATGCGCCGGGCGAGTTCGGTGTTGCGTTGCAGGTCGTCCGCGGCGCCGGTGGAGAGGTCGCCATAGACCAGTAGTTCGGCGACGCGTCCGCCCATGCGCATGCACAGCGAATCCTCGAGGTGCTGGCGCGCCATGATGTAGCGATCCTCCTCGGGCAGGGTCATGGTCACCCCCAGCGCCATGCCGCGCGGGATGATCGTGATCTTGTGCAACGGGTCGGTCTTGTCCAGGACGTAGGCGAGCAGGGCGTGACCCGATTCGTGGTAGGCGATCCGCTCGCGTTCCTCGTCGCGCAGCACCATGGAGTCGCGCTGCTGACCCATCATGACGCGGTCACGCGCTGACTCGAAGTCCTCCATCGAGATGGTCGTCGAGTGGCGGCGCACCGCGTGCAGGGCCGATTCGTTGACCAGGTTCGCCAGATCGGCCCCACTCATGCCCGGCGTGCCGCGCGCGACCATCTCGAGCGACACCGATGGGTCCAGGGGCTTGTTCTTCGCGTGCACTTGGAGGATCGGCAGCCGTTCGTCCAGGTCGGGCAGCGGCACGACGATCTGGCGGTCGAAGCGTCCCGGACGCAGCAGTGCCGGGTCGAGGACGTCGGGGCGGTTGGTGGCGGCGATCACGACGACGCCCTCCGTGGGGTCGAAGCCGTCCATCTCGTTCAACATCTGGTTCAGGGTCTGCTCGCGCTCGTCGTGCCCGCCCCCGAGGCCCGCGCCGCGCTTGCGCCCGATGGAGTCGATCTCGTCGATGAAGACGATGGCCGGCGATTCCTTGCGCGCGGTGGAGAAGAGGTCACGGACCCGGCTGGCGCCGACGCCGACGAACATCTCCATGAAGTCCGATCCCGACACCGAGAAGAAGGGCACGCCGGCCTCGCCCGCGACGGCGCGCGCCAGCATGGTCTTGCCGGTGCCCGGGGGTCCGACCAGCAAGATGCCCTTGGGGATGAGGGCGCCGACGGCGGTGTAGCGCGCCGGGGTCTTCAAGAACTCCACGACCTCGCTGATCTCCTGCTTGACGCCGAGGTAGCCGGCGACGTCGGCGAAGGTGGTCTTGGGACGGTCCTGATTGAACTGCTTGGCCTTGGAGCGACCCACCGACATCATCCCGTTCATCTGCCCCTTCGCCTGACGCGAGAGGAAGACCATGAACCCGCCGAAGATCAGGATCCAGATGAGGTAGGGCAGCAGTGACGCGGCCAGACTCGAGGGGTTGGCGAAGTTCACCGACACGTTGTCACCGCGCAGCGTGGTGACCTCGTCGGCCAGTACCGGCACCGGTCCGTTGGTGGTGTAGTTGGTCCCGTCGCTCAACTGGCCGGTGATGACGCCGGAATTGTTGTTGATGCTCGCCGAGATGACCTTCTGGCCCTTGGCGTAGGTCAGGAGGTTCGAGTACGACACGTTCTTCACCGTCTTGGACGGGAACAGCGAGGAGATCACCAAGAACCCGACGAGGAAGAGGATGACGCCGAAGATCCACGCGCGACGACGTCTCTCCGGCGGCATCGGGTTGGGTCCGCCGGGCAGATATTTGCGCCAGTTGTTTTCTTCGGGAGCAGGCATTGTCACGTTCCCAATCTAGAGGTCCACGCCGACACCCGTTTCTGTCCACCTGTGCAAAACCTCGGAGTTGTTAGCGTGAAGGGTAGTGACGGACGCGAATTCTAAGAATCAGCCCCGCGTGGTGGGCATCCTGGTCCTGGCGGTCGCGGGTTTCCTGCTCGGTCAGATCCTGGCCTCGCTGCTCGACGCCGTCCTGGTGTCGGTGACGCATTTTCGCGGGGGGATGACGGCGTTGGCGCAGTTGGACCGGCCCCCGTGGTGGTCGAATGTGGTGGGATTGGGCGGACTTTGGGTGGGGTTCGCGGCGGCGATCTACCTGGCGACGCGACGAGGGGGCCTGCCCGCGTGGCCCGACGCGTGGCGCGTGCGCCGCTTCGACGCCGCCTACCTGGGCCTGGGCGTCGCCGCGCAGGTGGTGCTCGGCGTGGCCTACGCGCCGTTCCATTTTAAGAATATGAGCGGACCCGTCAATCACCTCTTCGGCGCCGCCCACGGCGCCGCCTTCGCGTTGCTGGCGGCGATGACGGTGCTGGGGGCCCCGCTGGTGGAGGAATGGCTCTTTCGCGGCGTCATCTTCCGCGCCCTCGACGTGGGACTGACGGCGCGCGCGGGACGCCGCGGGACGGTGGCCGCGGTGGGGCTGAGCGCGTTGATCTTCGCGGCGGCCCACGGCGAGTGGCTCCAGTTGCCGGGGCTGTTCTTCCTGGGCGTCGTCTTGGCCGTGGTCGTCCTGCGCACCCGGCGTCTGCTGCCGTCGGTGCTCACCCACGTGGGCTTCAACGCCCTCACGATGACCTCGCTGGTCCTACAAAGGCTGCACCACTGATGCGCTGGTTGCGCCGGGTCACCGCGCTGGGATGGATCGACGTCGCGGCCGTCGCGGTGGTCATGGTCGTGGTCGTGTGGTCGCTGCACCCCAACCTGGTCCTCTCGTCGAGCCTCCTCACCGGCGGTGACACGGGCGCGCACCTCGTCCTGCCCGCCTTCTTGCGCAGCCAGGGTGACCTGTGGCACCTCACCCCGTGGTATCCGGGCTGGTTCGCCGGGATGCCCGCCTACACGTACTACTTCATCCTGCCCGACTACATCGCGGTCCTGGCGAGCTACCTCATCGGCTTCGCCGTCGCCTTCAAACTGGCGACGATCATGGGCTCGGTCCTGATGCCACTGGCCGCGTACGTGATGGGTCGGCTCTTTCGCGCTCCGCGACCGGTGCCCGCCGCCCTGGCGTTGTCCACGTTGCCCTTCCTGTTCGACGCGAGCTTCACCATCGACGGCGGGAACCTCTTCTCGACGATGGCCGGTGAGTACGCCTTCTCGCTGTCCCTGGCGATCAGTCTGGTGACCCTCGGGCTCTTCGCGCGCGGCGTGCGCACCGGCCGGGGGTATTGGGTGAGCGGCGCCGCGCTCTCGTTGACCCTGGCGGCGCACCTGCTGCCGTGGATGTACGCCCTCGCCGGCGCGGCCGTCCTCGTCGTGCTCGAGCTGGCCCAGCGGCGCGGTCACGGCGATCCCCGCGAGGAGCGCGTGCCCGGGGACCTGGCCCGGCCCGTGCGCTTCGCCGTGGGCGCCGGCCTGATCTCGGCGGGATTGTCGGCGTGGTGGGCGCTCAGTTTCGCCGCGACCCAGAACATGACCAACTCGATGGGTTACACCAATGACGCGACCGCGACGATCCACCAGATCTTCACCACGCTGGGCTGGTGGACGAGTACCGGGGCGCCCGCCGGGGATCGCTGGGTCATCGTCCTGGCCGCGGCCGGAGCCCTGGTGGCGTTCTTCACCCGCGACCGTCTGGGGACCCTGCTCGCCGTCCTCACCGCGGGTTCGCTGGTCGCCTTCGTGTACGACCCGCAGAGCGTGCTGTTCAACGAGCGCCTCACGCCCTTCTGGTTCGTCGGGATCCACCTGCTCGCCGGCTGGCTGGTGGGCTACGTCGGGTGGCGCTGGGTGCAGCGCCAGCGCCGCATCGACCTGGTGGTGGCGTACAGCGACGAGCCCGACGGCGAGGAGACGTTGGCGCCGGCGGGTTGGCGTCACGAATGGCACGAGCGCATCCACCGCAACCGGCTGCTCAACGTGACCTCCGTGGTGATCCTGCTGGGGCTGCTCTCGACGGTGCCCGGACTGGTCCCGGGGGTCGCGCGAGCGTTGCACCTCAACACCTCGGGCAACCAGGTGACCAACTGGTCCGCGTACAACTACGCGGGCTACCAGGGCAAGGCGGCGTGGCCCGAGTACCATGACCTCATGACCACGATGGGCGCCGTGGCCGCGCGCGACGGCTGCGGTCGCGCGATGTGGGAGTACAACGCCTCCGAGAGCCGCTTCGGCACGCCCATGGCCCTCATGCTCCTGCCCTACTGGACGCACAACTGCGTGGATTCGATGGAGGGCCTCTACTTCGAGTCCTCGGCGACGACGCCGTACCACTTCCTCGACCAGGCCGAGCTGAGCCAGTACCCGAGCGATCCCCAGGTGGGCCTGAACTACGGTTCGATCAACGTGCCCGAGGGCGTCACGCACCTGCAGATGCTCGGGGTCAAGTACTACATCGCGTTCTCCCCGGCCATCATCGCCCAGGCCAAGGACGTGCCCGCCCTGCACCTCGTCGCCACGACCAAGGCCTGGCCCGCGCCCGGCGTGCGGTGGTACATCTACCGCATCGCGAACAGCCCGATCGTGCAGCCGTTGCGTCACACCCCGGTCGTCGTCGCGGGGATCGCCGGGCGCACCGCGTGGCTCCAGGCCAACGCGAACTGGTGGCTCGATCCGCGCTCGTGGGGCGTACCCCTGGCGAGCAGCGGGCCCGCCAGCTGGTCCCACGTCAGTGCCGCCAGCCAGGCCCGTCCCTCGCCGACGCTGCCGCGCGTCGCGGTGAGCCACGTGCGCACCACGTCGCAATCGATCAGTTTCCACGTCTCGCGCGTCGGGGTTCCCGTGCTGGTCAAGATCTCCTACTATCCCCGGTGGCACGCGACGGGGGCCGAGGGTCCCTACCGGGTCAGTCCCAACTTGATGGTGGTCGTGCCCACCGCCACGACGGTGACGCTGGTCTACGGGGCGAGCACGGTGGTGAGGGTGGGCGACCTCTTGACCGTGGCGACGGTCCTGGTCGGTCTGGTCGTGGCGGGACTGGCGCTGAGGAGGCGTCGGTGGACCCGGGGATAGGATGGGCCGACATGGACACCTCGCTGATCTTCAAGGCCTACGACGTTCGCGGTACTTACCCTGATCAACTCGACGAGGACGTCGCGCGCGCCACCGGTTCGGCCTTCGCGAGCTTCGTCGGCGCGCCCCGCGTCGTCGTGGCGCGCGACATGCGTCCCTCGGGGCCGGCCCTGGTGTCGGCCTTCGCCGAGGGGGTGCGCCGGGTCGGGGTCGAGGTGGTCGACATCGGCCTGGCCTCCACGGACTTGCTCTACTTCGCCTCGGGCCACTTGGACGCGCCGGGCGCGATGTTCACCGCGTCGCACAATCCGGCGCAGTACAACGGCATCAAGATGTGCCTGGCCGCCGCCAAGCCGATCGGCCTCGAGACGGGTCTCGCCGACATCGAGCGCATGACCAACGACTTCCTGGCCGCACCGGCCACGGGGGACCTGGCACCGCTGAGCGAACGTAGCGTGCTCGACGAGTGGGTCGCGCACGTGCACTCCTTCATCGACACCTCCCGGCTGCGGCCGCTCAAGATCGTGGCCGACACCGCCAACGGGATGGGCGGTTACGTCGCACCGCTGATCTTCGCGGGTCTACCCTTCGACGTCGAGTACCTCTATCCCGAGCTCGACGGGACCTTCCCGAACCACCCGGCCGACCCGCTCAACCCGGCCAACATCGTCGACCTGCAACGTCGGGTCCTGGAGGTGGGGGCCGACATCGGCCTGGCCTTCGATGGTGACGCCGACCGGGTGTTCCTGATCGACGAGACGGCTCGGGGCATCAGCGGATCGACGACGACGGCGATGGTGGCGGCCAGCCTGCTCGACAAGAACCCCGGGGCGACCATCCTCTACAACGTCATCTGCTCGAAGTCGGTCGCCGAAGTGATCGCCGAGCACGGCGGGGTGGGGGTGCGCACCCGCGTGGGTCACAGCTTCATCAAGCAGACCATGGCCGAGACCGACGCCGTCTTCGGGGGTGAGCACTCGGGTCACTACTACTACCGCGACAACTACCGCGCCGATTCCGGGATCATCACCGCGCTGGTGGTGCTCGAACTGCTGAGCAACTTCGACGGTCCCCTGTCGCGACTGGTGGCGCCCTTCGTGCGCTACGCGGTGTCGGGCGAGATCAACACCGCGGTCGCCGATCCGCACGCCACGATCGCGGCGATCACCGATCGCGTGCGCGCTGACGCGCTGCGCATCGACGAGCTCGACGGACTCACCGCCGACTACGGCGACTGGTGGTTCAACCTTCGTCCCTCCAACACCGAACCACTGTTGCGACTCAACGTCGAGGCGGCCACCGAGGAGTCGTGCCAGCAGCACGTCGCCGCGGTGTTGGCGTTGATCACGGCCCACTGATCATGGCGCTCGACTCGTTCCTGCTCGACCTCCTGGAGGACCCGGCCGACCACGGGCCGCTGCGCTACGTCGCCTCGCTCGACGTCCTCTACAACCCGCGGACGCGTCGCGCCTACGCGGTGCGCGACGACATCGCGGTGATGCTGCCCGGTGAGTCGCGCGAGGTGGATGACGCGGAGCACGAGCGCATCATGGGTGATCCGACGGGTCGCGACACCGGTCGCTCGTAGCGACCTCACCACCCGGGCGCTCACGCGCCGCGCGCCGCGCGAATCGGCCCTGGGCCATGGCCGCGCCCACGAGGATCAACAGGGCCCCCAGCGGCTCGTTCCACGTGAGCGATTCGCCGAGGAACGCGACGCCGACGACCACCGCGAAGACGGGGGTGAGGTAGGTCACGCTACTGACGACGCTGGCGGGCGCGTGGCGCACGAGGTGAAAGTTCATGATGTAGGCGACGCCGGTGCCCAGAACCCCGAGGGCCGCCAGGGCCAGCAGCGAGGACCACGGTCGGTGGCTCTGCACGTGACCAACGACCAGGGCGAAGGGCAGGAGTTGCAGCGTCGCGCAGACGACCTGACCGCTGGCCAGGGCGACGGGCGAGACCTCGGGGGCGCTGAGGTGGCGCCGCGCGTACGAGAAGCCGAAGCCGTAGCAGACGACGGCGCCGAGGCACGCGCCGATACCCCACCACTGGTGCGCCCCGAAGCCCCGCCAGACGCCGATGAGCACCACCACGCCAGTGAGGCCGAGCACCAGGCCGCGCACGACGGCGGGGTTGGGCGCTTCCTGGCGCAGCACGAAGAGCACGACGATCAGCGTGGCCAGGGGCGTGAAGGCGTTGATGAGTCCGGCGAGCACGGCCGACACGTGGGTCTCACCGTAGGAGAACAGGGTGAAGGGGGCGCTGTTCAACAACACCGCCACCACGAACAGATGGCCCCAGGTGCTGCGCTGTCGCGGTAGCGCTGCGCGGGTGAGGGCGGCGATCACCAGTAGGGTCATCGCCCCGATGAGGAGCCGGGTGAAGGCGACGTCCACGGGGGACATCGCGCGCAGTCCCAGTTTGATCCACCAGAACGAGCACCCCCAGATCGCGCCGAGCGCGACGAACCAGACGCGCCACGAGACGAGGGGCCGGTACGACGGCGCGGGCGACGTCACCGAGGGTCGGTCCACGGCGCCGCTGGCGCCTCGAGGTCCAGCAGGGTCGCTTTGACGTCGAGGCCCCAGCGGTAACCGCCGAGCGCTCCGTCGCGGCGGATCACGCGGTGACAGGGTACGAGGAGCGCCGCAGGATTCGCGCCGCAGGCCGAACCCACGGCGCGCACCGCTCGCGGGGCCCCGATCCGTTCGGCCACCTCGCTATAGGTCAGGGTCGTGCCGCGCGGGATCCGGGCGAGTTCCTGCCAGACGCGCATCTGAAAGGCCGTGCCCACCAGATCGAGCGGCAGCGCCGCGACGTCCTGGCCGCGGGCGGCGCGCTCGAGGATCCCGGCGAGATCACTCAGTCCCTCGTCGTCGCGTTCGAGCTGCGCGTGCGGGAACTCCTCTGTGAGTTCGGCTTCGAGCACGCCCTCGTCGCTCCCGATGCGTACCGCGCACACTCCGCGGACGGTCCGCGCGGCGAGCACCACGCCGATCGCGGTGCGACGCGAGGTGAAGGTGATGCGCTCCCCGGCGCCGCCGGCGCGAAACGCCCGTGGCGACATGCCCAGCTGGGGCGCCGCGTGCTCGTAGAAGGCGCGACTCGATCCGTAGCCGGCCTGGTAGATGGCCTCGGTCACCGACGAGGTGCTGCGCAGCGTCTCGCGCACCCGTGCGGCGCGCTGCGCGCGGGTGTAGTTCGTCACCGACACACCGAGCAGGGCGCTGAATCGGCGACGCAGGTGGCGTTCGTTGTACCCGGCCTCTCCGGCGAAGTCCGCGACGTCGAGGGCGGGGTCGTCCTCGAGTCGACGACACAGGCTGACCACTGCGGCCGCGGAGGGGTCGAGCGTGCGCGGCTCGTCGGGGCGACAGCGCCGACACGGACGGTACCCGGCGCGCGAGGCGTCAGACGCGGTGTTGAAGAACTCGACGTTGCGCCGCAGGGGGCGTCGTGACGCGCAGTTCGTGAGGCAGAAGACGCCCGTCGAGGAGACGGCGTAGACGAACGCGCCCGCCACTGCGGCGTCACGCGAGAGCACCGCACGCCAACGAGTGTCGTCAAGAGTGTCCACAAGGAAAATCTAGAAGCGCGCCCGGCGCGTCGCATTCCGATTCGGCACACGTGATTCGCCGCCCACTTCCGGTCGGCCCGCCCGCGAACGCACCCCTACCCCTGACGCGTTTCGATCGTCGCGGCGGGGTTCAATCGAGTCGTTCGATGATCATGGCCATGCCCTGACCGCCGCCGACGCACATCGTCTCGAGCCCGTAGCGTCCGCCCGAGTCCTCCAGTGAGTTCAGCAGCGTGGTCATGATCCGCGCGCCCGTCATGCCGAAGGGATGGCCCAGAGCGATCGCGCCCCCGCGGACGTTGAGCTTCTCCAGCGGAACGCCCAGGTGCCGGGCGCTGGGCAGGACCTGAGCGGCGAAGGCCTCGTTGATCTCGACGAGGTCGATGTCGTCCATGGTGAGCCGCGCCCGCGCCAACGCCTGACGACTGGCCTCGATGGGCCCGAGTCCCATGATCTCGGGGTTGAGGGCGCTCACGCCCGAGGACACGATGCGCGCTCGCGGTCGGATGCCGAGTTCGCGGGCGCGCACGTCGCTCATCACGACCACGGCCGCCGCACCGTCGTTGAGCGGACAGGCGTTGCCCGCGGTCACGGTGCCGTCGGGTCGAAAGACCGGCGCGAGCGACGCCAGTCGTTCGAGCGAGGTGTCGGCGCGAGGACCGTCGTCGGTGTTTACGACGTGGCCGTCGCCTCGGGTGAGCGGGATGATCTCGCGCGCGAAGAAGCCGTTTCGCTGGTGGGCTACGGCGAGTTCCTGACTGCGCAGGGCGAACTCGTCCATCTCGGCGCGGCTCACGCTCTCGAGTTGAGCGACGTTCTCCGCCGTCTGGCCCATCGCGATGTAGATGTCGGGTAGTCCGGTCGGGGGGGCCCACTCCTCGGCGCCGCCGCCCGAGCGCCGCGCGCTGCGTTCGCGGGCTGCGGCGAAGAGCGCATTGGCGGCGGCGTCGACGTCGGACATGCCTGCGGCGAATCGCGAGATCGTCTCGACCCCCGCCGCGACGAAGACGTCACCCTCACCCGCGCGGATCGCGTGCGCGGCCATGCGGATGGTCTGCAAAGAGGACGAGCAGTAGCGATTGACGGTCACGCCCGGCACGTCGTCGAGGCCCGCGAGGACCGCCGCCACGCGCGCGAGGTTGAACCCGCCCTCGCCCGCCGGTTGGCCGCAACCGACCAACAGGTCTTCGACCATGTGAGGGTCGAGCTCGGGTACCTGCTCGAGGACCTGGCGCACCACGTGGGCGGTCAGGTCGTCGGGACGTTCATTGACGAGGGATCCCTTGAAGGCCCGGCCGATGGCCGTGCGTCCGGCGGCGACGAGAACGGCTTCAGCCATGGTCGTCGACCTACTTCAGCTGCAGCGGGCCGGCGTCGTCGAAGCCCTGGCGAACTCCCTGTCCGGCGCGGCGGCGCAGTTGTTCGGGCTCGAAGAGCATCCAGTAGGCGTTGCGCGCGTGCTTGCGCGAGCGGTTCTCGAAGACGCTGGCCAGGACCTTGGGGTCGGTCGCCTCGTCCTCGTGCACGAAGACCTCCAGGATAGGGGTCCCCGTCAGGAGTTGCGCCTGCATGATGCCCTGGGCGGCCTCGTGAGCGCACTGTTTGTCGATCGGGGCCGCACCGGGCATCCCCAGCGCCACCACGATCGAGCAGCCGTCCTCCTCGATGAGGTTCATGGCCGCCACGGCGAGGTCCTTGAATCCCGGGACCGTGCGCGTCAACACCGTGAAGGCCTTGTTGTAGCCCGGGCAGATGGCCAGTTCGTCGCAGGCGGCCTGGCCCATGTCGTAGCGGGCGAACATCGTGTCCACGACACCAATGCGCAGTCGGGGGGCCTTGTCCGCCTTCTTCTTCTTCTTCTTCTTCTTCTTCGTGGGGTTCTGCTTGGCCATCACGCTCCCGTCGTCGTCCTCAGTCTA
>JABBOA010000153.1 GCA_019352075.1 Acidobacteriota bacterium
GTTCACCACGAAGACCCTCAACCCCTTCGGGGTCTACTGCTTGGTGGTCGGAATCGCCTTCGCGGTCCGCTTCGCGTGAGCCACCAGTGGTCGTGGTGGCGCGGCTGGCCGTGGCGGCGCGTACGATGAAGCAGGAGGACGCCGTCCGGCGCCCGGAAGGGTGCGCAGTGATCAGGCCGCATCGTAACCCTGACCAACCAGTGACGCCGCTCGCACCATGTCGCACTGCGCCCACCGCCTCGAAGATGTCGCGCGAGGTGCCCTCGTGCGCCACCAGTCCCGCCTCTCGCCTTTCCTGGACCATTCGAGAGATCGTCGACATCATTCGTCGACGATCGTGAGGGCGCCGGTGCGCACTGACGTCGTCCCCGCCAGGTGAACGCAGTTGGTGCACGCGCCAATGCGTCCGCCTCGATTAGGCCACCCCGGACAGACGCGGTCATTGACGAACGACCGCCCACGCCGAGAGGCCGGATGCTCGCCGACGGCGTGGCTAGTCAGCCAGGACCCGCCGACCGGTAATTGCCCGGCTGAGCGTGAGGTCGTCGGCGAACTCGAGGTCCCCGCCGACGGGCAGGCCGTTGGCCGGCTGCGACACCACGAGTCCGGGCACCTGCAGCAGACGGCTGAGGTACATGGCGGTGGCGTCCCCCTCCAGATTCGCGTTGAAGCACAAGATGACTTCCTTGACCGGACCGTGGAGTCGGCGCGTCAGTTCTTGGATCCGCAGACGGTCGGGCGTCACTCCCTCCAACGGATTGAGTAATCCGTGCAGCACGTGATACGTTCCGTGAAAGGCCCGCGACCGCTCCACGGCGACGACGTCGGGGGGACTCTCGACGACGCAGATAACCGTCTGGTCGCGACGCGAATCCGAGCAGAGGGGGCATAATCCGCCCGATTCAGCGAAATTGCAACACTGTTCGCAGAACGACAAATTCTCCTTCATGTCCTCCAGCGACCGACCGAGGCGTCGCACGTCTTCGCCCGGCTGGCGCATGAGCCAGAACGCAATTCGTTGAGCGGACTTAGGCCCCACTCCGGGGAACCGACCAAGCTCGTCGATGACGGCCTGCAGGGAGGGGGGGTAGCTCACGAAATCTCTTCCGCACCCGGGAACATCTCGGTGATGAGGTGCTCGGCCACGGACGTCACAATCGGCCCGTGAGGATCATCCGCACTCGACTCATCGAAGTCGGCTGCGGGTTCGGGCGCGGGCGTCGCGGAGTGATGAGCGCGCGGCGCACTAGGCGACGCCGGGCGGAGCCCCGGGTCCACGACCCAGCCCACCGTCAGCGGTACGCGGAACTCATGGTCGAGGGCCCCCTTGAGCCCCTGGGCTATCTGATCGGTATTCTGTCGAATCTCCTCGCTCGCGACCGCCAGCGTTATCCGACTGCCGTCGAAGTCGACCACGGTCGCTGATTTAAGGACGAGTTGCGCCCCGCGCGACGTACGCGGGATGACCCGCTCCACGAAACGGCGACGAACCTCCTCCACCGTGGGCGACGCGCTGTCGGTCGAGGGGGGCTCGACGGGGACCGGGGGCGCGGAGGTCGCCGCCGGCGCGCGTGAAGGTCCTGACGTGGGGGCCGTGGCAGTGGGGGCCGTGGCAGTGGGGGCCGTGGCGCCGATCGGGCGCAACGCCGTCGGTGCGGGCGGGGTAGCGGCCACGGGGGCCGAGGAACGCTCCTGGCGTTCGAGATTGGTCACGCGTTCAGCCAATGCGTCGAGCGTGGCGTCCAGTTCGGGTCTCGTGAGCCGCACCATGACCACCTCGAGGACCACCAACTTCTCCGGGGCGCTCTTCATCTCTCGCAGCGCCCGCCCGAAGGATTCCAGGACTCGCACGGTTCGCGCGAGACCCATCTGGCGTCCCCACTCCGACAAGCGCGCGCGGTCCGTGTCGACCGCGTCGGCGACGTCGGGCGCGACCTGCAGCAAGAACGCTTGACGGACCTCGGCCGCGAAACTCTCGGCCAATTGTTCCGGATCCCAGCCGTCGCCGGTCAGACGCGCCAATGTCGTGAGGCCGCCCACCGCGTCACCGTCGACCAACGCTTGGAACAATCCGTCAAAATCAGGCAGCGTCTCGTCGGTGGCGCCCGTGGCGAGCAGTTGGTCCAGCGCACTGAGCGCATCGCGAGCGGAACCGCGACCCAGGCGCACTGCGGTCTCGATCGTCGTGTCGTCCACGGCGAGACCGGCCGCTCCCTGGACGTCGTGCAACAACGTGCTCAGGGTGTCGCCGCCGATCAGCCGAAATTCCAGATGCTGGGTGCGCGACCGTATCGTGGGCAGTACCTTATGGGGATCGGTCGTCGCCAGGACGAAGACGACATGGGGCGGAGGTTCCTCAAGGGTCTTGAGCAGCGCCGCCGACGCGGGCTTGGAAAGCTGATGGACTTCGTCAAAGATGTAGATCTTCCAGCGCCCCGGGGTGCCGTGCCAGGCGCCCGCCGTGATTTCTCGGATGTCGTCGACCCCGTTGTTCGACGCCGCGTCGAGCTCCGTGACGTCGAGGGAGGAACCGCGCGTGATAGCCACGCAACTGGCGCACACGTTGCACGCGTCCCCCTCGAGGGGATGTTCACAGTTGAGCGCCTTGGCCAGAATCCGCGCCGTGGTGGTCTTTCCCGTGCCCCGAGGGCCTGAGAACAGGTACGCGTGGCTCACCCGGTCACGCGCCACGGCGCCTTGAAGAGCGCGAACGACGTGATCTTGACCCCGCAATTCCGCGAACCGACCCGGTCGGAACCGTCGGTAGAGCGAGGTCACCCCATCGATGGACGTGGGAGTGGAGGGGCGAGCGGCCATGGGCCAATGCTAACGGCGAGGTGTGAGGGCCGAGGTCCAAAGCGGTGGTCAGGCTGACCGTGGCACCCGGCACAATCCGCTGAGAGCTGCTGGCTTCCACCCCTGACTCGGTTCACGAACGACCGTCGCACGGGACCCGGCCACCGCTGTGGACCTCGGCCCCTCAAGGCTACCGGAAGTGGACCGCGGTCGTCTCGGGTAGCCTTGCAAGCCGGTAATCATTTTCTTCACCGAGGTGAAGATTCTTGGAGGAGTGCGAGAGCGGCCGAATCGGCACGATTGGAAATCGTGTGAAGGGAAACCTTCCGTGGGTTCAAATCCCACCTCCTCCGCCACGGGGTGTTTACGAAAGTA
>JABBOA010000154.1 GCA_019352075.1 Acidobacteriota bacterium
GTCGACATGCGCACGGTGGACGGCTTCGCCCTCACCTCGTGGGAGCGCGGCTACGGGGATCTGGCCTTCAAGGCCGACTTCTCGACGATCCGCCCGGTGCCGTGGTTCGACAAGACGGCCATCATCTTCTGCGACGTCGAGACGACGGGCGGTGACCCCGTCGCCCCCTCGCCGCGTCAAGTGCTGCAGCGTCAGGTGCAACGCCTCGCCGAGCGGGGGTGGTACGGGCTGACCGGCACCGAGCTGGAATTCCTCGTGTTCAACACCACCTACGAGGACGCGTGGTCCTCGGGCTATCGCCACATGGTCCACGCCAATCAGTACAACGTCGATTATTCGCTCCAGGGCACGTCGCGCATCGAGCCGTTGCTCGGACGGATCCGCCGTTCGATGCGCGCCGCCGGCATGGTGGTGGAGTCGGTCAAGGGGGAGTGCAACTTCGGTCAGCATGAGGTGGCCTTCAAGTACGCCACCCTGGTCGACAAGTGCGATGAGCACGGTCTGTACAAACTCGGCGCCAAGGAGATCGCGGCCCAGATGGGCCAGAGCCTCACCTTCATGGCCAAGTACGACGAGCGGGAGGGCAATTCCTGTCACATCCACCTCTCGCTGCGCGACCAGCAGGACCGTCCCGTCTTCGCCGGTGACGGCGAACACGGAATGTCGGAGACCTTCCAACAGTTCTTGGCGGGTCAACTGGCCTACGGTCGCGAACTCTCACTGCTGCTCGCCCCCAACATCAACTCCTACAAGCGCTTCGTCGAGGGCTCCTTCGCGCCGACCGCGCTGCTCTGGGGGATCGACAACCGCACGTGCGCCTTTCGCGTCGTGGGACACGGCCCCTCGATCCGCTTCGAGTGTCGGATACCGGGCGGCGACGTCAACCAGTACATGGCGGTCGCCGCGCTGGTCGCCGCAGGTCTGCGCGGCGTGCAGGAGGGCCTGACGTTGGCGCCGGCCTTCACGGGCAACGCCTACGCCGCCCAAGCGCCGCGGGTGCCCACGACGCTGCGTGAGGCGATGGAACTCTTCGACGCGTCGGCCGTGGCGCGCGACGCCTTCGGCGACGAGGTCGTGGACCACTACGTGCGGGCCGCGCGGGTAGAGGTGGACACGTTCAACGCGGCCATCACCGATTGGGAACGCTACCGAGGATTCGAACGACTATGAGCTACGACGTCATCAACCCCGCCACCGAAGAAGTGGTCCGCACCATCGAACTCGTCGACGTGGAGGAGACCGATCGCGCCATCGAGGCCAGCCAACGGGCGGGTGAGTCCTGGCGTCGCGTCACCGCGGCGGACCGGGCCCGTCTGCTGCGCCGATTCGCCGCGGTGGTGGACGAGCATAACGAGGAACTCGCCCAGCTCGAGGTCGCCAACGCGGGCCACACCATCGGCAACGCGCGCTGGGAGGCGGGCAACGTGCGCGACGTGTTGAACTACTACTCGGGCGCGCCCGAGCGCCACGCGGGCAAGCAGATCCCCGTCGCCGGGGGCGTCGACATCACCTTCTACGAGCCCCTGGGCGTCGTCGGCATCATCGTGCCGTGGAATTTCCCCATGCCCATCGCCGGCTGGGGACTGGCGCCGGCGTTGGCCGCGGGCAACACGGTGGTCCTCAAGCCCGCCACGCTCACGCCGCTCACCGCGATGCGACTGGCCGAGTTGGCGCTCGATGCGGGAATCCCCGAGAACGTCTTCCAGGTGCTGCCCGGCGCAGGTTCGAGCGTGGGCTATCGGTTCGTGACCCACCCGAGCGTGCGCAAGGTCTGCTTCACGGGTTCCAACGACGCCGGACGAAAGATCATGGCGGGTTGCGCCGACCAGGTCAAGCGCGTGACGCTCGAACTCGGTGGCAAGAGCGCCAACATCGTCTTCGCCGACGCCGACGTGGCCAAGGCGGCGGCGATGGCCCCCTACGCGGTGTTCGACAACGCGGGTCAGGACTGCTGCGCGCGCTCGCGCATCCTGGTGCAGGACAGCGCCTACGACGCCTTCATGGAGCACTTCGAAGTCGCCGTCAAGGGCGTCAAGGTGATGGACCCCGCCAACGACGCCAGCGAGATGGGCCCGCTCATCACCGCGGCGCAGCGTGAGAGCGTCTTGGGCTACGTCAACGACGCCGAGGTAGCGTTCCGCGGAACGGCACCCGTGGGCAAGGGCTTCTGGATGGCGCCGACGGTCCTCGCGGCCACCGACACCTCGGGTCGCGCCTTCACCGAGGAGATCTTCGGTCCGGTCGTCTCGGTCGCGCGTTTCCGCGACGAGGACCAGGCCATCGCCCTCGCCAACGACAGTCAGTTCGGACTGTCGGGCTCCATCTGGACGCGTGACTCGGGACGCGCCCTGCGCGTCGCACGAGGCGTGGAGACCGGCGCGCTGTCGGTGAACTCGAACTCCTCGGTGCGCTACAACACCCCCTTCGGTGGATTCAAGATGTCGGGGATCGGGCGTGAGTTGGGTCCCGACGCCCTTCTGGGGTTCAGCGAAGAAAAGAACGTATTTATCTCAACGGAGGAATGATGGGTCGTCTCGACAACAAGGTTTCAATCATCACTGGCGCCGCCAGCGGCATCGGACGCGCCACGGCGGTGCGTTTCGCGGCCGAGGGCGCCAAGGTCGTCGTCGCCGACCTGGCCGACGAGGCCGGTACCGCGCTGGCCGAGGAACTCGGCGGACTCTACGTGCACGTCGACGTGGCCGACGAGGAGAGCGTCAAGGCGATGTTCGACGCGACGGTCGACGCCTACGGGGGACTGGACGTCCTGTTCAACAACGCGGGTATCTCACCCAATGACGACGACTCGATCCTCACCACGGGCGTCGAGGCCTGGCAGCGCGTGCAGGACGTGAATCTCAAGTCCGTGTACCTGTGCTGCAAGTACGGGATCCCCCTCATGCAACAGCGTGGTGGTGGGTCCATCATCAACGTCGCGTCCTTCGTGGCCATCATGGGATCGGCGACCTCGCAGATCTCCTACACCGCCTCCAAGGGCGGGGTGCTCTCGATGAGCCGTGAGCTCGGCGTGCAATTCGCGCGCGAGAACATCCGCGTCAACGCACTCTGCCCGGGACCGGTGAACACGCCGCTGCTCCAAGAACTCTTCGCCAAGGACCCCGAACGGGCCGCGCGTCGTCTGGTCCACGTGCCCATGGG
>JABBOA010000029.1 GCA_019352075.1 Acidobacteriota bacterium
CGTCGTTGACGCGCGTCGCGCCGAGCGATCCGCTCATCACCACGACCACCCGGCGAGCGGCGTCCAGCGGCGGCGACAGGCGGCTCTTGGCCCGCTGGCGCTGTTCGTGCGAGCGGTCGAGGTGCGCGACGTCGCGACGCACCGGGGCACCCGTGAGCACCGCTCGCGGCCCCGGCGCCCCCATCGCGACGCAGCGCACCGTGGCGAATCGTGCCAGCAGCCGGTGGGTCACACTCGGGGTGGCGTCCAGGTCCACCAAGACGAGGGGTCGGCGCCAGACGACCGCCGCGGTCGACACCGCCGCGGCGGCGTAGCCCCCCACCGAGACGACCGCGCGCGGACGCCAGCGACGCACCTCGATCAGCGCGCGCACGAAGGCCCCCGCCAGGGCCACCAACGCGGCGGCGTTGTCGCGCAGGGCGCGCGGCGTCATGGAACGGCGAATCCCGCGTCCCGGCAACAACGTCAAATCGATCGGTCCGCCGCCGAGTAGGGTCGCTTCCTGCCCGCGTCGCGAACCCACGTAGCGCATGTCGTCGTCGCCCAGGCCCGCGTCGCGCAGCGCCTCGGCGATGGCCTGCATCGGGAAGATGTGTCCGCCCGTCCCGCCGCCGGTGAGAACCACCGGACGCGTCACGAGCGAGGGGCGCGCAGCGTTCTGCGGTGCGCGTAGTCCACCCGTGAGGCGCGCGCCGGAGCAGCCAGGTTGAAGAGGTTCGGTTCGCTCGCCCCGATCACCAGGTGCGCCGAACGACTGCGATCGTGGGCGATGTTGTAGAGCAGGCCGATCGCCGCGAGTTCGGTGATCAACGCGGTGCCCCCGTAGGAGAAGAAGGGGAGAGGAATTCCGGTCACTGCCCAGAAGCCTACGACCGAAGCGATGTTGATGACCGCTTCGAGCACGATCCAGGTCGTGATACCCACCACCACCAAGCGGTACACCTCGTTGGTGCACTGGCGAGCGATCCTCGTGGCCACCATCAAGAAGCCCACGAAGAGGGCGATCACGCTCAGGGTGCCGACCAGTCCGAGCTCCTCGCCGATGATCGTGAAGATGAAGTCGGTGTGGGGATTGGGCAGCAGTCCCCACTTCTCGCGACTGTGGTCGAGCCCGAGTCCCGTGAGTCCGCCCGCGCCCAGACCGATGCGCGACTGCAGGAGCTGGTAGCCGCTGGTCGCCAGATTCGCGTTGGGGTGCAGGAACGAGATCAGGCGGCGAACCGAGTAGGGCTCGAGCATCGCGTAGACCCCCACCACGGGTACCCCCAGCAGCGCGATCGCGTTGATGATCCGTCGCGGCAGGCCCGCGACGAACAGGACCGCCAGGGCGATCGAGGTGACGACCGTGTCGGTGCCCACGTCGTGCTCGAGCAGGATCAGACCCACGCCGAACACCAATGGCGACATCCACACGGCCAGGTGCTGCCAATTCCCGATACGGCGGTGGTGGTGCTGCACCACCCACGCGGTGTAGAGCACGACAATCAGTTTGAAGAACTCCGAGGGTTGGATCTGGATGAACGGAGTGGGCAGCCAACGCTTCCCACCGTTCACGGTGATGCCCACCAGTTCGACCGCGACCAGCATGCTCAGCCCGATGCCCAACAACATGGGCGCGAGGTTGATGAGCCAGCGCAGACGCAGTCGCGCGACCAACCAGAACACGATCGTGCCGATCACCAGATACATCAGGTCGCGTATCGCCAGCGCGAAGGACGTGCCGCCGTTGAGGGCGGACTGGGCGTCGCTGGCCGAACCCACCATGACGGTCCCGTACCCGACCATCAGCGCGGTCAGGATCAGCAACGTGGTGCCGGCGCGGTCCCCGCGGGGGAAGGGCTCCAGGAATCGAGCGAAGAATCGACCCACGACTAGACGACCTTCGCCGTGCGCACGAAGTCACCGTAGAAGATGCCAAGGCCGAGCGCGGCGAGCAGGCCCGCCAGGATCCAGAAACGAATGATGACGGTGATCTCGGGCCACCCGCGCAATTCGAAGTGGTGGTGGAAGGGCGCCATGCGAAAGATCCGACGATGAAAGACCCGAAAGCTAACCACCTGCAGGATCACCGACGCGGTCTCGGCCACGAACAGCCCCCCGATGATCGGCAACAGCAGATCAAGGTTCATCAAGAGGCACAACGCCCCCAGTCCGGTGCCGATGGCCAGGGACCCCGTGTCACCCATATAGATGCGCGCGGGCGCGGCGTTCCACCACAGGAATCCCAGACACGCGCCCACCAGGGCCACCGCCACGAGACCCAGGTCGAGCGCGGCGTGCAGGTGGTAGATCGCGAAGTGGCGGAATTGCCAGTAGCCGATGATCGACAGCACCCCGAAGCAGAAGGCGCCGGCCCCCGCCGCCAGACCGTCGAGGCCGTCGGTGAGGTTCACCGCGTTGGAGCTTCCGATGACGACGAAGATGGCCATCGCTACCCAACCCAACTCCGTCAGGTTCCACCCCGGCCACGTCACCCGAGTGAACGAGAGGGCGGTCGAGGTGTGGACCCACCCGATGGCCAAGGTGGCGAAGAGGCCCGCGATGATCAATTGTCCGGCCAGCTTGCCGCGCTTCTTGAGTCCCAGGTTGCGGGCGTTGCGAATACCCAGATAATCATCCAACAGACCAAGACCACCCGACGCGATCGTCACACCCATGGCCAAGATGCCACCACGCGTGAAGACGATCGCCGTGCCGACGTGGCCCATCAGGTAACCCAACACCGCCGCGGCGACGATGATCACGCCGCCCATCGTCGGGGTGCCGGCCTTGACCAGGTGGCTTTCGGGTCCTTCCTCGCGGATCTGCTGACCCAAGGAGCGCCGACTCACGAAGCGGATCCACATGGGCGTCACGAAGAGGGCGAACAGGAATCCGACGCCACCCGACTCCATCAAACTCAGCATCAAGCACCCTTCAACAATTCCCGTACGACCTCGCGGTCGTCAAAATCCTCGACGCGATCGGCGAACGTCTGGGTGGTCTCGTGACCCTTGCCGGCCACCACCACCACGTCCCCGGGTCGCGCACTCGCCAACGCCCGGGCGATGGCCGCACGTCGATCCGTCTCGCGAAGGACGTCGGCGGGACCGACGACCCCAGCGATGACGCCATCAATAATGGCATCGGGAGACTCGTGGCGGGGGTTATCCGAGGTCACGATGGTCAAATCGGACATCCGCGACGCCACTTCGCCCATCGCCGGGCGTTTGGTCGTGTCCCGGTCGCCCCCACAGCCGAAGACCGTCACCACGCGTCCGGCGCAGAGTTCGCGCACCGACCCCAACAGACGCTCCAAACCCTGCGGGGTGTGGGCGTAGTCGACGATGACCGTCACCTCTGCCTGGTGCACGACCTCGAAACGACCGGGTACCGCCGTGACGGCGGCCATCGCGGCGGCGACGTCCTCCTCGCGCGCACCCAGTTCGACCAGAATGGCCATGGCGACGAGGGCGTTATCGATATTGAAGTCGCCGATCATCGACGTATTGACGAGGTGACCTCGCCAGAAGAAGACCGTACCCGACAGCGCGCTCGAGATATCGCGGGCGTCGCGTCGCGAGACCTCCGTCACCGCGAGCGCCGTCGACGCGGCGAGCTGGGCGCCGTAGGGGTCGTCGACCCAGATCACGGCCCGCGCGGCGTACTCGAGACTGAAGAGGCGGGCCTTGGCCGAGTAGTAGGCCTCCATCGTGCGGTGGTAGTCCAGGTGATCGTGCGTCAGGTTGGTGAAGGCCACCACGGCGAAACGGCTGCCCAGCACCCGTTGCTGATCAAGGGCGTGACTCGAGACCTCCAGCGCGATGACCGACTGAGGCCGCGTGGCGTCGAAGTCCGCTCGCAGTCGAGCGAGCGTGCGGTAGAGCTCGGGGGCGGCGGGCGTGGTGCGCTCGTTGGTCAATGTACCGATGGTGGCGCCATTCCATCCCACCGACTGGGCGAGCTGCGCGACGAGCGAGGTCACCGTGGTCTTGCCATTGGTGCCGGTGACGCCGACCAGGTCGATCCCCGCTTCGGGGTGCCCACTGACGGTGGCACTGGCGTGCGACAGGACGCTGTGGATGCGTGACTCGGGAATGACGACGACGGGAACCGGTGACGTGATCGGTCGCGAGGCCACCACGGCCACCGCGCCGCGCGCGACCGCGTCGGCGACGAAGTCGGCACCGTCGGCGCCCGAGCCCTGCAACGCGAAGAACAACGTGGGAAAGACGCAACGACGCGAATCGATCTCGACGCGATCGATTTCGACGCTGGCCGTCTGGACGTCGAAGGTCTCGTTCGTGAGAATGTCGCCAAGTTGCATCAGGTCACGTCCGACGCGATGCTGGCCTTACCGACGAGGGGTCGAACGACCGTACCGCTCGAGGGAATGCCGTAGTGACGTAGCGCGTAGGACATCACCTGTTTGAAGACCGGCGCCGCCGCCGATCCACCGTAGATGGTGGTCACGGGTCGCTCGATGACCACGAGCATCGACAGCACCGGGTTGTTGGCCGGCGCGTACCCGACGAAGCTCGCGTAGAAACTACCGTTCAACAGCAGGTCCTTGCCCGGGTAGGGAATCGACGCCGTCCCCGTCTTGCCCGCCACGGTGTACCCGGGGATGATGGCGTTGGTGCCGGTGCCGGCGAGAACCACCTGCTGGAGCATGGTGTTCATCGTCGCAGCGACGGCGGGCGTCAGGGCCTGTCGCGTCGCGCTCGGTGCGACCGGCGTGGTCACGCCGTTGGGCTGGACGTAGCCCCGCACCAGACTCGGCTCGACGAAGGTACCCCCGTTGGCGACGGTGTTGTAGGCGTCGAGAACCTGGATCGGCGGGACGGCGTCCACTTGTCCGATGGGCAGGGCCGCCTGGTCGCTGGCGTACCAATGTGCCGCGTCGACCAGCAGTCCCGCGGTCTCGCCGGGGAAGTTGACCGCCGTCGTCTGACCGAAGCCGAGGCGCTGGACCTGCGCCAGGATGCCGTTCTCGCCCACTCGGGTGCCCACTTCGTAGGTGCCGATGTTCGACGACTGGGCGATGACCTGCGTCGCGGTCAGGTGCTCGAGTCCGTGGTTCTCCGCGTCGTGGAACAAGCGGCCCCCGACGATCATCGTGTTGGGGATCGTGAAGACGCTGTTCGGTGTGATGACCCCCGCCGCGAGAGCGGCGGAGAAGGTGACCACCTTGAAGACCGATCCCGGCTCGTAGGCCTGAGTGAACGCCAGGTTGTTGATGGTCTGCTCGATCCCCGGCACTCCCACCGACGTGCCCCACGCGGGAATCGGACCAAGCACGCCCGCCTTGGTCGCGGTGTTGACCAGCGACGCGTCGGCCAGTATCTGACCGGTCTTGACGTCCATCACCAGGGCCACCCCCGTGAGTCCCCCGGTCGCGCGCAACTGCGTCGCCAGGGCACGCTCGGCCACGAATTGCAGCGGCGCGTCGATCGTGAGTTCGAGTCCGACCCCGGGTTGTGCGGCCTTAATGACGTCGATGTAGGTGCTGGGGAGGGCGACGCCCGAGGATGAGACGAATTCACGCGTGACCCCCGTACGACCCGCCAAGCGGGACTGGTACTGATACTCCAGTCCCGTGGATCCCGCCCCCGTCGCGTTGGTGCGCCCGAGCAAGGACTCCGCGAGGGTCCCGTTGGGGTAGGAGCGACTCGACGTGTCCTGGACCACGATGCCGGGGAAGTTCCCATTGGCGATCAGCTTGCCGTCGGTGAGGTTGAGCTGCCCGTTCAAGATCACGTAGCCACGGCCGGAACCCTTCTTGGACAACAGAGCCGTCAACCGACCCACGGGCACCTTGACGAGCCCACTCAGGGCCAACGCCTCCCGGCGGGGTTGGGCGATCTGCATATCGTCGGCGACCACCATGGACGTGGGTTCGGAGATGGCCAGGATCTGACCGTGACGATCGTAGATGCCCGCTCGCAGAGCGTTCGTGATGAGGTCGTGGCGGACTTGACTCACCGACAGTTGGGCGTAGTGGGCGTGGTCGACGACCTGCAGGGCCACGAGGCGTGCGCTGAGGGCGAAGAAGGCGATGACGAAGAAGCCGCGCACCAGTTGCAGGCGTCGCGGAGAGAACGAGGGTCCCGCGGGACGACGAGGGGCTTGGCGACGAGCGTGAGTGGGTGACGCGTGGATGCTCACCGCTGCGTCCTTGATGAGACCGGCGCATAACCAATGAACTTCGGCAGGGGCAGGATCGCATCAAGCGACGTGGCGGGAACCTGGGTCACCGAAGTGGGGCTCACGAGGTGCAGGGCATTGGCCTGGGCGACCACCACGCTAGGCGCCGAGAGGTTCGACAAAGTGCTGACTTGCGTGGCGTACGCGGACTCTTCCTGCAGGACCTGGTTCTGCAACAGGTGCAGTTGGACCTGGCGATTCGTCTCGAGCATCGAACCCAGGAGCGACAGGACGACGGCGGCGCACACGATGATGACGGATTTCTTCATCGCGGAGATCGACGCCAGACGACCCCGGCGGTGCGCATGGCGAGGCCGCGTCGCGCCTTGGGTCGTCGGCGTGGGGGCGACGCGCGTCGACGGACGGGTCCGCACGCCCGGGGGCGATACGGGCACCGGCGCGACGAAGTCCTCGCGACGTGGGAGGCTGACGACGCTCATGGCGCCACCTTCTGTGCGGTGCGCAAACGCGCCGACCTGGCCCGGGGGTTCACCTCGACCTCGCGGGCCGAGGCGAGTTGGGCGCTCGCGCGCGAGAGCACGACGCGCGGCACGGCGCCGCACACGCAGCCGAGTTCGTAGGGGCAGTGACATCCGCCCGTGGCGGCTTCGCGCAACGCGTGCTTGACGGCGCGGTCCTCGCCCGAGTGATACGAGATCACCGCGAGCAGACCGCCGGGCGCGAGGACGTCGAGGGCGGCCTCGATGCCCGCGTCGAGTTCGTTCACCTCGTCGTTGACCACGATGCGCAACGCCTGAAAGACCCGAGTAGCGACGTGTCCGCGGCGGCGCGCGGCCGCGGGGACCGCCCGCTCCACCGCGGCCGTGAGTTCATCGGTCGTCTGGGGCTGAGCGTCGAGAATCGACCGGGCGATGGCGCCGGCGAACCGATCCTCGCCGTTCACGCGCAGCAGTCGTACGAAGTCCTGGAGCTCGACCTCGGCCAGGTACTGCGCGGCGGTGGTGCCGCGCGTGGGGTCCATCCGCATGTCCAGTGGCGCGTCGGCGCGAAAGGAGAATCCCCGGCTCGATTCATCGAGCTGGTGCGACGAGACGCCGAGGTCCATCAAAACGGCCGTCACCAACTCGCCCGCCAGGAACTCGGCCTGCCCCGCGACGACCTCGCGGATCGCGGCGAAGGTCGACGCGACGATCCGCACGCGGTCACCGAAGGGGGCGAGCCGTTGCGACGCCGCGGCCCGAGCCTCGGGGTCGCGGTCGATGCCGATGATGCGCCGCGTGGGCGCGGCCTCGAGGAGGGCCGCACTATGCCCTCCCCCACCCAAAGTGGCGTCGACGAGCACCCCCGCACTCTGGCGGGCGAAGAACTCGACGATTTCGCGTTCGAGAACGGGTTGGTGATAAGTGTCCTGGGCCATCTGCAGCCTTTCAATCGCCGAACGCGGTGGGCGGGCGGAGAATGGTGCCCATTCACGTTCGACGATTGCCAGGCTGCGCATGGTCCGCGACCGGTTCTGCGATCCACCTTCCGTCACTCGTCATCACCCCGGATGAACGACGCTTCGGCCACGCTCACCTGGGCGGCGTAGCGCTGGGGATTCCACAGTTCGACGTGGTCGAGGTTTCCCGCCACGATCACGTCGCCTTCGAGTTGGGCGAATTCGCGGATCACCGGGGGTAGGGGGAAACGACCTTGACGGTCCACCTCCACCTCCGACGAGTTCGTCGCCCAGAAACGCGACTGGCGTCGTTCCTCGGTGGTGCCGTGGCGACCGGCTTCGAGGTATTCGTCGCTCTTGCGAGCGAACTCACCGGGCGTCCACAGAGCGACGCAACCGTCCATGTTCGGACTGAGATGTCCCCCGTTTTCGAATTCTCGGCGGAACTTGGCGGGCAGGATGAGTCGACCCTTGACATCCAGCGCGTGCTGAAACTGGCCAACGAACAACAACATACGACCCCTTCGTGGATTCTCCACTCTGCTCCACTTCGCACCACCATACTCCACTACAAACCACTAGTCGCCAAATTGTGACAATTTTGGGTCGAAAACACGTCGCGAACGCGTGACGGCGCGTGCGACGGCGCGACGCGGCGCGGTTCGGGCAATCGCGGGACTCAGGCGATGAGGAAAAGTTGACGGACGGCGATGGGCGAGGACCGCACGATCAGGGCCTGCGTGACGTCATCGCCGTCGAGGTCCAAGGTCGCCAGGGTGTGGTGCTCCAATGCGGCGTCGAGTCCGTCGGGCACGTCGGCCAGCAGGTCGAGCAGTAGGTGCGACGGATGGGCGGGGAGCACCGTGGAGACGAACACGCCCTCGCGCACCCGCCACTGGGTGACCCCCACGGCCTTGCGGCCATCGACGACGACCTCACCGGGACCGCGGCCCGCGAAACACGCCACGCGCCACGCGACGTCACCGGCCATGGCCCCCTGGTGCACGCGGACCTCGCCGTCGAGTCGTGGCGTCAGAACGTCACGCCACCACTCCCCCACGCGATGCGACATCACGTGCACGTCGGGCGACCAGCGTTCGTCATCCGTCGGTATCCACCAGTCGATCCACACATCATCTGGCTGCAGCACCACCACGCCGCCGCCGCCGCGACGACGCCGCACCGCCACCTGAGAACGCCGTGGTGCGTTCAGGACATCGAGCGACTGGCTACCCCCGAGGACGAAGGTGGGCTCCGCCGTCCTCACGATCAACATCGTGGGCGCCGTCAGGGCGCGAAGGGTGCCGTAGTCATAGAGTTCCTCGACGTCGTCGTTCACGAGGCGCGCGGCAAGAAGGGCGCCCACAGCGGGTCGGGGTCGGGCACGTGGCGCCAACGCCACCAGGGGCCGTCGGGGACACGAGGCTCGAAGTGCATGCGCCAACCGATCTCTTCGAGCAAGCGATCACCCTTTTGCATGTTGTGACGCCGACAGGCCGCGACCACGTTGGTCCACTCGTGTCCACCACCGCGACTGCGCGGCACGACGTGGTCAATCGTATCGGCGTGTTCGAGGCAGTAGGCGCAACGATACCCGTCGCGCAACAGGAGTGAGCGCCGCGTCAGCGGCGGCGTACGAACCTTCGAGGGGAGTCGCACCATGTCGTGCAGGCGCACGATCGAAGGAATCGTCACCGTGAGCGAACTGGAACGACACACCGGGGCGACGTCGGACACGGCGATGGACTCCGCCCGTCCGGCCAGCAGCAGGATCACGGCGCGGCGCTCGCTCACGAGTTGCAGTGGTTCGAAGGTGGCGTTGAGGAGAAGGACGCGCCCCACGAGTCAAAACTACCTTCCCACCCGCTGGCGAACGGACCACTCGGCCGCCCCGGCGACCTGCGCTGGTTCCAGTCGAGTGTCGGCGCCGGCGACGGTGTGCACGCGAAACTCCCAGTACGCCGCGTCCGGCACGGGGAGCCAGGGGCGGCGTCGCCACCAGTGCTGTCGTCGAAGCCGCCACGCCGCACGCGCGACGCGGGTGAGGGCCCGAGGATGTCGAGCGAGGTAGCGCGCGAGGCCCGGCACCCAATACCTCTTCACGGGAATGCCTGCCACGCCACGCAGGCCGCCCCGAGGAGGGGGCCGTCGGCGCCGAGTCCCGAACGTCGCACCTCGAGGGACCGTGAATAGACCATGGTGGCCAACTCGCGTGCGGATGCCCAGGCGGTGGCGAAGAACTCGTCGCCGAATCCCAGTGCCACCGATCCCGCGATGTAACAGTGATTGAAGTCGAGCACTGACGCGAGAGTTCCGATGGCGCGCCCCACCAACACCGCGGTTCGCCGGCGCGTCGCCTCGTCGGCGAATTCGGGCGACTGTCCGGTCGTCTCGGCGATCGCCCAACCCGAGGCCTCGGCCTCGAGGCAGCCTCGTGCGCCACACGAACAGCGCCGACCCTGCGGCACCACGTTGAGGTGGCCGATGTGTCCCGCATTGCCCGAGTCGCCCTTCACGAGACGTCCATCCATCACGAGTGCCCCGCCCACGCCGGTGGAGACCACCAAGGACGCGTAGTTCGACACCCCGCGAGCGGCACCGAAAGTACCCTCCGCCAAGGCGAGCGCGCGCACGTCACCGTCGACGTCCACCGCCAGGCCCGTGGCGCGGCGCAGTTCCTCGCGCAGAGGGAAGTCTCGCCACCCCGGGATATTGAGTGGTGACACCGACGCCCCGCCCGCGCTCATCGGTCCCGCGCACGCCACCCCCAACGACGTGACGTCGTCGCCGGCGCGGACCCGCTCGAGCAACTCCGCGATGCGCGCGAACAAGCGATCACCCGACTCCTTGACGTCGATGCGCGCACGACGTAGGAGTATCCCTTCTCGCGTGACGACGGCCGCCTCGGCCTTGGTGCCACCGATATCGAGGGCCAGGCACGGAGCGGCGTGCGCCGCTCCGGGCACCGTCATTCTGGCGAGCGGCGTTGGCGCGACAACCAGTCGCGAAGAGAGCGAGCCCGTGGGCCGAGAGCACCAGTGGCGTCATCGCCGGGGCGCGGATGCGTGATGTCACGCCACCCGGCACGGCCCATCACGCGAGCGTTGCGCTCGATGACGATCGCTGAGACGAACATCAGCGCCACGCCGAGGAGACCCGCGTAGATGTTCTGAGAGAAGAAGGCGATCAATACCGCGAGGCCGAGCACGAATCCGGCGATACCCCAACGCACCCGTCGGGCACCGTGCGAGTACACGTTGGTCTCACGAACATTCTTGGCGAAACGGGGATCCTGCTTCGAAAGGGATTCTTCGAGTTCCGCGAGAATCTTCTGTTCGTGCTCAGAGAGCGGCATCGCGACTCCTTCCTTTTCTCGCCTTTATCGTATCTCCAAACTTTCCCGACCGCGACGGCGTGGGGCAAGGACCTTTGATGAATTCTCCGTAATAATCTGCGCCCTCCGCCGAGAAACCCTCGGGAACGGGAACAGCGTCGCGCGGCGGCACCACCTTCGCCGCCGCATGTGCGCTTGTGCGCAATTTCACCTGGCGATACCGTCGTAGCGCGCCACGGCGCCACGACCTCGACCTCGACCTCGACCTCGACCACGATCGCCCCGTCGCCCCGTCGCCCCGTCGCCCCGTCACTCTGGCTGACGCTCGAGGATGCGGCGTGCACGATTGACTCGTGCTCTCCGTGACTCCTCGGTGTCGGTTCCGCTTGGTTAGGCTGAGGTGATGTCCCACGGCGGCGCGCGGTTGCGACGGGCCCTCGATCATCAGTACGCCGCAGCGGTCACCGTCGGCGGTGGTGCCGTCGTCGCGCTGATCTGGTCGGCGTTGTCGTCGGGCAGCTACCAGAGCGCCGTCACGCACCGCTGGTTCAGCGGACACCCGATGGACCTGCACCTGGTGGTCCTCAACGGGGCGATGACCCTGTTCTTCGCCGCCGTCGGCCTCGAACTCTCGCGCGAACTGCGCGCCAACCTTCGACACCATCTTCGCGCCTCCCTCTCGCCACTGCTCGGGGCCGTGGGCGGCATGGCGGGAACCGCGCTGCTGTCGCTCGGGCTCGGGGCGCTCGTGGACTCCCCCGCGCTGCGACGCGGCTGGGGCGTGCCGATGGCCACCGATATCGCCTTCACCCTGGGCGTGCTAGCCCTCGCGGGCAACCGCGTACCCGCGACCCTTCGACTCTTCTTGTTGACGCTGGCCATCGCCGACGACGTCCTCAGCGTCGTCGTGCTCGCGACCACGGGGGTCGCTCGCGTGCGCGGCGCCGGATTCCTCGCGGTGGCCGTGGTGGGGCTGGTGGGGCTGTGGCTCAGTCGAAGGGCGTCGCCCGGGCTCACCTGGGGTGTCGTCGTCGTTCCCCTGTGGCTGGCCTTCGCCTGGGCGGGCATCGAGCCGGCGCTCGCGGGGGTGATGGCGGGCCTGATCACGCCGGTCCACTCGCCGAGCGCGCGGCGCCTCGAGGCCGCCGTGATGCGCTGGTCCGTCGGTCTCGCCCTGCCCCTCTTCGCGCTGGTCGCCTGCGGCGTCGCGTGGTCGGCCCTGAACCTCTCGGGCTCGACCGGCAAGGTGATCGGTGGCACGATGCTGGTGCGCCTCGTGGGCAAGGTGCTGGGAATCGGCCTCGGCGTCACCCTCGCCGAGGTCGTGGGCGCGCGGCGCCCCGCGAGTCTCACGGCCCCGGTGATGATCGGCGCCACCTTGTTGTGCGCCATCGGCTTCACGGTTCCGCTCTTGTTCGCGGGAGCCCTCTACCCCCTCACGAGTGCCACGTACGGCGCGTTCACCCTGGGGTTGCTGGGCGCGTCACTCGTGGGCGGCGTGCTCGGGGTCGCCATCCTTCGCCGCGCCACCCGGGCGCCGCGGGTGTGACCTCCGACGGTGGTCGCCGCCCCTCACCGACGCGTCGCGAGTCGTAGTCTGGAGCCATGACGACGAACGCGTCGCGCGGTGACGAGGTACTCGATTCACTGCGACGCCACGCCAAACGCATCACCGAGCCCAAGCGGGCCGTGGTGCAGGTCTTGGTCGACGCGCGCGACCACCTCACCGCCGACGAGATCACGCAGCGCGCCCAACTCCTGCGCGGCGACGTCAGCCCCTCGACGGTGTACCGGATCCTCGAGGAGCTCGAGGACCTGGCCCTGGTCGTGCATTCCCATATGGGCCACGCCGCGGCGGTCTACCACCTCACCGGCCAGAACCACGGTCACGTGACGTGCGCGAGCTGTCACGTGACCTTCGAGGTCCCCTCCGACGCCTTCAATCGCCTCGCCAACGAACTGATGTCGTCGCTGGGATTCGAACTCGATCGCCACCACGTCGCCCTGTCCGGAATCTGTGCGGCTTGCCGAGCCGAGATCGACTAGGACGGCGAGCGGGCACCGCCGCGGACGAGCGCTCAGTAGTGTGCGAGGAGAAACTATGTTGAAGATCGATCACCTGAGCAAGCGATACGGCGAGACGTTGGCGGTCAACGATCTCGATTTCGAGGTGACGCCGGGCGTGGTGACCGGATTCCTGGGTCCCAACGGGTCGGGCAAATCGACCACCATGCGCGTGATCATCGGTCTGGACCACCCCACCCAGGGTCGCACCACCATCGACGGCAAGACCTACGACCAATTGAAGGCCCCCCTACGCGAGGTCGGGGCCCTGCTCGACGCCAAGGCGTTGGACCCCAGCCGCTCCGCGCGCAACCATCTGCGAGCCCTGGCGATGGCCAATCGTATCCCGCTCTCGCGAGTCGACGAGGTCCTGGAGTTCGTGGGGGTCGCCTCGGTGGCCAACAAGAGGGTGGGGGGATTCTCGCTGGGGATGAGCCAACGACTGGGCATCGCGGGTGCGCTACTGGGCGATCCGGGCATCTTGCTCTTCGACGAGCCCGTCAACGGCCTCGACCCCGAGGGTATCCGTTGGATCCGCGACTTCTTCCGGTCCCTGGCCAAGGAGGGTCGGACCGTCTTCGTCTCCTCGCACCTCATGAGCGAAATGGCCGTGAGCGCGGACCAGATCATCGTCATCGGTCGTGGCAAGTTCATCACCTCGGGCACGGTGGACGAACTCACCGCCACCGCCACGGGCACCGTCTACGTGCGTTGCGCCGACGCCACGCGTCTCACCGAGGTGCTGGGTCGCCTGCAGGGCGTCTGCGAACCGGTCAACGACAACGGCGTGAGCGTGAGCGGACTCTCCAGCGACCAGATCGGCGAGGCCGCGATGGCGGCGGGAATCGCCGTGCACGAATTGACGCCCCAGCGCGCCTCGCTCGAGGACGTCTTCATGAGCCTGACCGCCGACTCCCTCGAATACGGCCACCGCGAAGCGGGGGTCACACCGTGAAGGTCGCGCCCACCCTCGCCGACACCACGCGCTCGGAGTTCCTCAAGTTCCGTACCGTGCGCGCGACCTTCATCGGACTGGCCACCTTCGTCGTTCTCACCATCGGGCTGGCCGTGCTGATCACGCTCGTCATCAAATCCAACTGGAGCCAACGTCCGCTGGCGGAGAAACTCGCCTTCGATCCGGTGGCGACGAGCCTCGCCGGCGTCTTCTTCGCCCAGTTCGCGGTCGGCGTCATGGGGGCACGGTTCATCACGTCGGAGTACGCGTCGGGCGCCATCCGCACGACCCTCGCGGCCGTCCCCCGACGAGTCCACCTGGTGCTCGCCAAGGCGATCGTGCTCCTGATCACCTTCCTCATCGCGAGCGAAGTGGTGGTCTTCATCGCGTTCGTGACCGGTCAGGCCATCTACAAATCGGGCCACCTCCCCTCGATGAGCCTCGCCGACGGCACGGTCCTTCGCGCGGTCATCATGGCGGGGGTCTACCTGACGTTGCTCACGCTGATCGGCTTCGGCCTCGGACTCCTCTTGCGTACGACGTCCACGACGATCAGCGTCTACGTCACCGTCTTGTTGATCATCCCCATCATCGTGAACTTCCTCCCCTCGAGTTGGCAAGACCACATCACCAAGTTCCTGCCGTCGGACCTGGGGGCGTCGATGTTGTCCCCGACGTCGTCGACGCGATCGTTCGCGTGGGTCACCGCCAGCGTCGTGCTGGCCCTCTACACCGCGGCGATCGTCGCCATCGGCACCGTGACTCTCGTCCGTCGCGACGCGTGAGGGGCTCGGCGTCGCGGCGTCGCGTTACTCACGGGTTACCCGAGTAACCCGGCCTTACCGCCCGGTTACTCGTCACACGATGTTCGAGTGAAAATCACCTGTGTCATAATTGGACCCCATGATTGAATCCACTGGACCGAGTGGGTCGCCCCACGATGATGACTTCGACCACGCGTTCTTCGGCGAAGGGCACCCGGTGGGGTTGCCGACGTTCCAGCCCGACGTGGAGGCGCACCTCAAGAACCGTCGCAAGGTCAACAGTCCCGGCGAGTTGCTCGCCCTCCAGGACCTCGTGCACTTCAAGGCCAGTCACGGGCGCTGGCGCATCGGCAAGGACCTGATCGGACTGATCCGACGGGGGCCGGCGGGCGAGCACGACGAGTCCTACCTGGACAAGTTGCGACGAGAGTCCGGACGCGGCAAATCCGAATCCTCGACCTACGGCCTGGCAACCTTCGACGGGCACTCCGTCGTGCTCTACGCCATGAACTGGGATTTCTTCGCGGGTTCCTTGGGCGTGGTGTCGGGCGAGACCTTCCAGGCGGCCGCCGACCTCGCCATCGCCAAGAAGCTCCCCTTCGTCAGCGTCTACGTCTCGAGCGGCGTGCGCCAACACGAGAATTTCGCCGGCCTCACCCAGATGACGCGCATGGTCGAGGCCATCCGTCACTATAAGGAGAAGGTCGATCTCCCCCAGATCGCCGTCCTCCTGGGCAACGTCTGGGGGGGCGTCTCGGCGAGCGCCGTGCCCAACGCCGACCTGATCCTGGCGACATCGGGCACCGACTACGGATTCGCCGGACCCAACGTCATCGAGGCCTTCGAGGGCAGCGCCGTCCCCTCGGGTTCCCAGAGCGCCGAGGCCAACCTCCTGGACCGCAACATCGACGTGGTCCTGCCCGACGTCGGTGAACTGGTCACCTACGTGGCGAGCGTGCTGTCCTCCACGACCAAGCCGGACCGCCAGCATCAGCTCACCGCGGCGACGGTGCCGGCGATCCGCAACATCAGCGCCCCCGACGCGCGGCGCACCTTCGACTTCGGCCCCGTGGGGATTCGCGGTCCCTCCTTCGACATCGCCCGCGACGCGGAACTGGTGCGCCCGTCGGCGACGCGCACGCCGTCGACGGACCCGGCCGACGCCCTGGTCGAGCGCTACCAAGACCTCATGACCGACGCCAATCGCATCGACCTCGAATTCATCGCGCGCTACGCCTTCTCCGACGCCACCGCGGTGTACAACCTCGTCCAGGAAGCCGACTTCCGTCGCTACCCCGCCATCGTGGGCGCCTTCGCCAAGATCGGGGCGCAACCTTTCGTCATCGTCGGCACGCAACCCTCGTACCAGCGCATCGGCGACACCGTCGTCAAGCGCCCCTCCAATCCCGCCCCCGAGGACTTCGCCTTCATGGAGCGCATGCTCGACATCGGCGAGCGCCTCGGACTACCCGCGCTGTTCGTGACCGACACCCTGGGGGCCAAGCCCACGCTCGAGAGCGAGCGGCGCGGTCAGAGTCGCGCCATCGCCCGTTCGATCCTCAAGGGCATCGACTACTCCGAGCCCGTGATCACCGTCGTCGCCGGCGCCCTGGGTTCGGGGGGTGGACTGGCGACCACGCCGATGGCCGACCACGTGATCATGCTCGAAAAGGCCATGGCCTTCGTCGCCGAACCCCGTTCCGCCGCGTCGATCCTCTACAAGACCGCCACGCCGACGCACGAACAGGTCAAGGTGACCGTGTCGACCATGCGCTCCACCGCGGCGGACCAGCTCGACCTGGGCTTGATCGACGAGGTGGTCCCCGAGGACCCCAACCCCTTCATCACCGTCGAGACCCTGCACCAAGCGATCCTCGCCTCTTACGTGGAGCTCGCCGCGTTGTCCGAGAAGAAGCGGCGGGCGCGGCGCCAGGAACGCATCCGCAATCTGCGGGCCTTCGAAATCGTGCAGGAGTAGCCCGACTACTCGCCCATCAACTCGGCGTTGTCCTCGCCCAGGCGTCGCGGCCCGCTGCGCAGCGGCGGACGTACCCCGTCGATGCGCAGGGGTGAGCGCATCGTCGCCACCGGTCCATTCGCCGTGGGCATCTCCCCGATGAAGTCACCGTCGCGCACGGCGTGCTGGGCGAACGCCCCCGCGACGTCGAGAATGGGGGCGTGGGGCACCCCCGCCCTCGCGAGAACGTCGAGCCAGGTCGCCGTGGGGCGGGTGGTGAAGACCCGTTCGAGCCCCTCGCGCAGCGCGTCGCGATCCTTGACGCGTTGTGCGTTGCGGGCCCAGTGGGTGTGCGAGGACAACGCGTGATCACCCAGTGCGCTGAGCAGTCGGGCGAACTGCGCGTCGGTCCCCACCGCCAACATGACGAGGCCGTCGAGGGTGCGCACCGGTCCGTAGGGGGCGATGGAGGGATGGTCATTGCCGAGTCGCCGCGGATTTTCGCCCGTGGCGAGGAATCCCTGGGCCTGGTTGATCAGTGCGCTCATCGTGCACTCGAGGAGCGGCGCCTCGAAGTGGCGCCCCGGTCGGCCCGATCGGCGGGCGTAGAGCCCGCTCAGAAGCGCAATCGCCGCGTACAGACCGGTCACCACGTCGGCGATGGGCGCACCGACCTTGGTCGGCGCGCCACCGGCCTCCCCCGTCACCCCCATCAGACCCGAGCGGGCCTGGGCCAGCACGTCGAAGGACGGCGAAGTTTCGAGGCCGCCGCCGGAGGACGCGGGCGTGACGCTCACCCACACGCAGTCGGCGTTGACCTGACGCAGGCGCTCGATCCCCAGCGCGTCGAACTGCGAGGGCAGGTAGTTCTCGATCACCGCGTCGGCCACCGCCACGAGCGCCGCCACCCGCGCGAAGTCCTCGGGATCGCGCAGGTCGGCCACGATGTTTCGCCGGTGACGGTTGACCGCCAAGTAGTACGTGGCGTCATCACCGAAGCTCGGCGGCGCGAGTGATCGCACCGGGTCCCCGGCGGGCCCCTCCACCTTGATGACGTCCGCCCCCAAGTCACCCGCGATCATCGCCGCGAGCGGCCCGGCGAGCACGCGTGAGAGGTCCAGGATCCGCACGCCCTCGAGTGGTAGTCCCGAACCCACGTTGACGTCGCTGAGTTCCCACACCACAGGAGAACCCTAGACCGGATCGGACACCGCGAGCACGCTGCTCATCAGCGTTGGCCGTGGCCGGGGGTGGTGCGCTGGCCCGGCCAGTAGAAGAACACCGTGACGCCCACCACGACGGCGGTGACGGCCGCCACGACGCACCCGCGGTGGAAGCCGACCATGAAGGCCCCGGCGACCTCGCTCTGGCGCAGGGTGAGCAAATCAGTCGGAGACACGGCGCTCAGCACGCGTAAGGCGGCCTGCATCGAACCCTGCGCGGCGGCGACGTCGTGGGGACTCAGGTGCCACGGTGCCAATACCGCGGCCACGCGATGACCGAAGAGCGACGAGAAGACCGATCCGACGACCGCGACGCCCAGGGTGCCACCGAGTTCGCGGGTCGTCTCGTTCACCGCCGAACCCGCCCCGATCTGTTGGGCGTTCAGCGAACTCATCAGCGCCGACGTCGACGGCGAGGAGATGAGCGAGAAACCCACCGCCCGCAGTACCATCGACGCGACGACCGGACCCCAGTACGCGGCCTGCGCACCGATCTGGGCCATCCACGCCAGTGACGCGCCCATGACCACGAGACCCGTGGCAACGACCCCGCGGATGCCGATGCGCAGGGCCCACAGCGCCCCCAGCGGCGTGACCACCGCGGTGACGAGAGCGAAGGGCAGCGTGTGCACGCCAGCCGAGAGCGGGGAATAGCCCCGCACCAGTTGAAAGTACTGGGTCACCAAGAAGACGAATCCGAAGAGGCAGAAGAAGCTCGTGGCGATCGACGCCGCGGCGGCGGCGGAGAACGACCTGCGGCGAAAGAGCCGCACGTCGAGCAGGGGGTCGACGCGGCGCAGTTCGAAGCTCGCGAACCACGCGAAGGCCAGGACCGCGATCACGAACAGTCCCAGCACGCGGGTGCTGCGCCAGTGCCACGAGGGACCCTCGATGATCGCCAACACCAACGCCAGGATCGAGACGCTACCGAGGAGGAGGCCACCGAGATCGACGCGACGCCGGACGGGACTGCACGACTCGGGCACCGCGTACGCGCTCAGGGCAATCGTCACGCAGGCGACGGGGACGTTCACCACGAAGACGGAACCGAACCAGAAGTGGTCGATCAGGTAGCCCCCCGCGATCGGTCCAATAGCGATGGCGACGCCGGCCGTCGCGCCTCAGACGCCAAAGGCGGTGGCCCGCTGGGCGAGGTCGTCGAAGGTCGTCGTGATCAGCGACAGCGTGGCGGGGAAGATGAACGCGGCGGCGGTGCCCATGAGCGCGCGGGCGACCAGCAGTTGGCTCAGGGAGTGGCTCTCGGCGGCCATCAGTGAGAAGACCGCGAAGCCCAGGAGGGCGGACTGCGTCACCCGCCGGCGCCCCCACCGGTCCGAGAGTTCCCCGCCGGCCAGCAACAGTCCGGCGAACGGCAGCGAGTAGCTGTCGACGATCCACTGCAACCCGGCGTCAGACGCGTTGAGTCGCGCCGACAACGTCGGCAACGCGACGTTGACGATGGTGTTGTCGATCACGATGATCAGTACGGCGAGACACATGATGGCCAGGACGAGCCAAGGACTGCGTCGCCTCCTACGGGCCATTGAATCTCCTTCTCCGGCGCGGCGCGGCGGTCCACCGTCGTCGTCCCCACCATAGGACGCCGTTCTACGCGACGCCGACGCCACCGCGGCCACCGCGAACGGCTTCGCTGCACATCGCGCCGCTGGTCCTGCGGGCGGCCCTCGACCGCGTCAACGAGCAGGGGGCCGAAGGGCTCAGGGTGCGCCCTCGCGCGACGAGCCGGCGTCGCCCCATGTCGATCCACCACCTCTTTCACGCCAAGATCGGCGTCACCGCCGCCAGCGCCCATCGCGAGTTCGCCCGGAGGCACCGGGCGCACTGGCGGGCCACGTTCTTGCACCGATTCGTCGGCTACACCCCGAGCCCGTACACGACGAACGTCGCGGTCAAGGGATTCACGACCCTCGTGGGAAGGTCCCACGACGGTCGAGCACGCGGGATCTTCGAGGGGCGCTCCTCGCCCGCCGTGGCGTTCGCGGGGGGCGGGCGTTCACGGCCAGGTCTCAGTGGAGATCCGGGGGATCAGTCGCGCCCCGACCGCGACGCCGTGTTGCGCCAGTTCCTGCGCACCCTCGTCGAGGTCCGCGACCCGTCGGACGCGCCCGCCTAGGCCCGCGCGACGTAGTGACGCAGGTGGGCGGCCACGTCGTCGA
>JABBOA010000030.1 GCA_019352075.1 Acidobacteriota bacterium
CGGGGTCCCCACCGGACTTGTCACAACCCTTGATGGGTTGTAGTTTTCACGAGCGCTGCCCCTTCGCTCTTGAGAAGTGCACGTCACAGGTTCCTGCCCTTCGCGTACTCGACCACACCGGCCGCAAGGTCGCCTGTTGGCTGCACGACACGCCCGCGGAGGTCCCCGTCGCACTGCGTCGGCGTGTGGACGAGGTTCGCATCCGTGAAGTGGCCTCACGTGAGACCGGTGAGGAGGCCCTATGACGAGCGAGGCCCAACTCGACGCAAGCCACCTCTCGCGCCACTTCGTGGTGCGGACGGGCCATGGACTGATTCGCCCCAAGAGGGTCGTGCGCGCCGTCGATGACGTGAGCCTGAGCCTACGCGCGGGCCGGGTGACGGCCGTAGTGGGCGAGAGTGGCTCCGGCAAGTCCGTGCTCGCGCGCATGCTCGCGCGCATCGTGACGCCCACGTCGGGTGATTTGCTGCTCGACGGCGTGGCCATACCCGCAGGGGCACCGCGGACGCTCGACTACACCTCTCGAGTCCAGTTGGTGCTCCAGGACCCCTTCGCGTCCATCAACCCCGTTCACCCCATCCGTCACTCCCTCGAACGACCTCTCGTCATCCATGGGACGCCCAAGGCGGAGGTTGAAGAACGGGCGCGCGCCGCGTTGTCGCGAGTGTCGCTCGAACCACCGGAGCGTTACTTGGACCGTTACCCCCACGAACTCTCGGGTGGTCAGTTGCAGCGCGTCTCGATCGCGCGCGCCCTGTGCGTCAACCCCACCGTGTTGTTAGCCGACGAGCCCATTTCGATGCTCGACGTGTCGGTACGCCTGGGTGTCTTGAATCTCCTACGTGGCTTGTGCGACAGCGAGCAACTCGCCGTGCTCTACATCACCCACGACATCGCGTCGGCTCGCTACATCGCCGACGAGACCATCGTGATGTACGCCGGTCAGGTCGTCGAACGATCCGAGGGGACCGCGTTGATCGACGCACCCTCGCACCCCTACACCCAATTGCTGATCTCTTCGGTGCCCGACCCCAGTGATCCGCTACGCCAGGCCCCCGAGATCGAGGACCGCGCCGGTCAAGGCCAATTTCCCGCCGAGGGGTGCCGTTTCGCCCCTCGGTGCCCCCACGCCATGGACGTGTGTCGTTCGACGGCACCACCGTTGTTCCAGGTCACGAGCACTCACGAGTCAGGTTGCTGGTTGCACGACGATGCCGTCAAGGTCAACATCACCGAACGAGAGCAAGAGCAAGGAGGGACCATTTCGACGACGTAACGAGCCTTCAGTCACCGGAATGCGACGTTCTTCTTCAGATAGTAGACACTGATGAAGGGTCCAGCCGGCTCCCGCAATACCCAATAGGACTTACACGGTCAAAAAATGAGTCGGCGTCAGCCGACTGGACAAATCAAAGGATACTAATGATTAGAAAGATTGCCATCATCGCTTCGGCGATGTCGTGCTTGACACTTGGCGTCATCAGCGTGAGCGGAGCGTCGGCATCGACGAGCAAGAGCCACGTGCTGACCGAAGAAGGCAACGTCGGAGTGACGTTTACCAACAACTTCAACCCCTTCAACTCGAACTCGCTGTCTGGCCAGATGAGCATTAAGTCGCTCACCTACGAGCCACTCTTCGAGTTCGACTATCTCAAGGCCAACACCCAATATCCTTGGCTCGCGACGAGCTACAAGTTCACGAACGGCGGGCGGTCCCTCACCTTCACGTTGCGCAACGGCGTCAAGTGGAGCGACGGCAAGCCCTTCACCGCCGCCGACGTGGCCTACACCTTCAACCTCATCGGGCAGAATCCTGCCGCGAACTATTCGGGTGTGCCACAGATGACCAACGCAGCGAGGGTCAAGGGCAACACCGTGACACTCGACTTCGCCAAGCCGGCCTATCAGTCCATTTCCTCGATCGCCGGTAGCACGCTGATCGTTCCCGAGCACCTCTGGGCCAGGGTCGTCAACCCGGCCAAGGCTGTCATCACTGATCCAGTCGGTACCGGGCCCTACGTACTGAAGCACTACTCGTCGCAACTGGTGAGCTTCATGGCAAACCCCACGTACTGGGGCGGCAAGCCGGCGGCGACGCAGGTGAACATCCCGTCGTACTCGAGCAACGCGTCCGCGGCGACGGCACTGGCCAATGGTCAACTCGACTGGGCGGGCAATGACATCGCCAACATCAAGTCGGTGTTCGTCAACAAGAACCCCAGGACCAACCACTACTATTTCGCCCCGGGCAACACCGTGACGCTGACGTTCAACGTCAAGTACGGCGCTTTGAGCGACCCCATCGTGCGTCAAGCGATCAGCGCGGGCATCAACCGGGCCCAACTGGCCACCAAGGGTGAGAGTGGTTACGAGTTGCCGGCGACGTCCTCGAGCGGATTGATCTTGCCGAACCAAGCGGCGTACCTTGCGGCGTCGGCCAAGAACGACCTCGCGTCCACGAGCGATCCGTCGAAGGTGGCGTCGTTGCTGTCGAGCGATGGTTACACCAAGAACGCCAGCGGCATGTGGGCCAAGAACGGTCAGGAGATCACCTTTAACATCGAGGACCCGACCGCCTACTCCGACTACTACGCCGACGCGCAATTGATCGCCAATTCACTCCAGGCGGTCGGCATCAACGCGACCGTCGACGGCGTGCAGGCATCGCAGTGGTACTCCGACCTCGCGGCCGGTACGTTCCAGAGCGCGATCCACTGGGGTGCCGGAGGCGCCAACCCGTTCCAGCAGTACCAGAACTGGTTGGACTACAACACCTTCGTTGCACCGAGCCCCACTTCGGCGTCGGGTGACTTCGGTCGTTACCAGAGTTCAGCGGCGCAGTCGGCGTTGACCCAGCTCGAGACCACGAGTCCGACCAACAAGGCGGCCGTGACCAGCGCCACGAGGGTTCTGGGCAGCATCGTGACCCAGCAGGTGCCGGTCGCCCCGCTGCTCTACGGTGCCGACTGGAACATCTACTCGACGGCCCACTTCACGGGCTGGGTCACCGCGGCGAACCCTTACATGGACCCCTCGCCCAGCGACCCCGAGTTGCCCGTCATCTTGATGCACCTGAAGGTGGCGAAGTAGTCCAGAAGTACTGGTGGTGGTCTCGTGATGGGCGAGGCCACCACCCGTAGTACGGAAAGCAGTACTTCCGCTACTTCTACGTGCGGCCTCGTCACTCCCTAACTCGACGAGGCCGCACGAAGAAGTGGCCCCGCATTATATGACCAACCACCTTTAGGAGACCCCTCTCGTGAGCACCAGCTCGAATCACGGTGACCGTACTCGTCACTTCCCCCCCGACTTCCTCTGGGGTGCGGCCACTGCGTCGTATCAGATCGAAGGAGCTACCACCGTCGACGGTCGGGGGCCGTCGATCTGGGATACGTTCTCGCACACCCCCGCGGCCGTCTTGAACGGTGACAACGGGGACATGGCCTGCGACCACTACCACCGCATGGACGAGGACCTCGACCTCTTGGCCGACCTCGGCGTGCGCGCCTACCGGTTCTCGGTGGCGTGGCCCCGGGTCATCCCCGGCGGCACCGGCGCGATCAACCAGCGGGGCCTAGATTTCTACCGCCGTCTCGTCGACGGACTGCGACAGCGCGACATCGAACCGACGCTGACGCTCTACCACTGGGACCTACCCCAACCCCTCGAGGACCGAGGCGGATGGGTACGGCGTGAGACGGCCGAGGCGTACGCCGTCTACGTCGAGGCCGTCGCGCGGGCCCTGGGCGACGGCGTGGAGCGTTGGATCACCCTGAACGAGCCGTGGTGCTCGTCGTGGTTGGGGTACGGCTCGGGCCATCACGCGCCGGGCAAGCGCGACATCGGAATGGCCGTCGCGGCGAACCACCACCTGCTGCTCGCGCACGGGATGGCGGTACCGATCCTGCGTGGCGCGATCAGTGACGCCAAGGTGGGGATCACGCTGAACCTGAGCGATCCGCGACCCGGCAGCGATGACGAACTCGACGTCGCCGCGGCGCGGCGCGCCGACGGTAATCTCAATCGACTCTTCCTCGACCCCATCTTCCAAGGTCACTACCCCGACGACATGATGGAGCACTACGCGAACGTGGCGCCGGGATTTGACGTCGTGCGTGACGGTGACCTCGATCTGATCTCACAGCCGCTGGACTTCCTGGGGGTCAACTACTACTCGCCCGTCACGGTGGTGGACGAGTCGCGGGCCACCCAGGCGCGCATGGCGGGATACATCGTGGCGACCGGGGACCAGTTCCCCGACTTGCGCCTTCGTGGGCTCGAGACCCCCGGGCGTGACCGCACCGCGATGGATTGGGAGATCCAGGCGGCGGGACTCACCGCGCTACTGGTGCGGATCCGCGACGAGTACACCGGACTTCCGATCTTCATCACGGAGAACGGTGCCGCCTTCAACGACTACGTCGACCCCCACGGTCAGGTCCTGGACCTCAATCGGGTCGCGTACCTCCAAGAGCACATCTCGGCGATGCACGACGCGATCGACGCCGGCGTGAACGTGCAAGGCTATTTCGTGTGGAGCCTGCTGGACAACTTCGAGTGGGCTTTTGGCTATTCGCAACGGTTCGGCATCGTGTGGGTCGACTTTCCCACGGGCGTGCGGCTCCCCAAGGAGAGTTTCCGTTGGTACCGCGACGCGATTGCCTCCAACACCGTGGAGTACGCGCGATCGCCCGGCAGCCGCTAGATCCGCGGTCCGACACTGGTCGACGCGCGACGACCTCGAGGAGGGCCGATGGCGCGTCGCAGCGCTGAGAGGCTCGCGGACCCCGGGGGGGATTCGCGTCCGACGACCTTCAGCTCCCTCGCGGTGCCCGCGTATCGTCAGTGGTTCATCAGCCAGGTCCTGTCGGTGTCGGGGACCATGGCCCAGATCGTGGCGCTGTCGTGGCTGGTGCTGCAGTTGACCCACAGTGGTGTGGCCCTAGGGCTCTTGAGCACCGCGGCGATGGCCCCGCTCTTGCTGGCCGGACCCTGGGCGGGGGCACTGGTCGACCGGGTCGACCGTCGCCGTCTCTTGATCGTGACCCAGAGTCTCTACATCGCCTTGTCGGTCCTCCTCGCCGTCGTGGCCTCGACGGGGGCGATACGCGTCTGGATGGTCTTCGCGATCGCCTTCGCGTCGGGGATCGTTGGCGCGCCGGACACCGCGGCCCGCCAGGTCTACGTGAACGACCTCGTCGGCCCGAGCCGCCTGTCGAGCGCGGTGAGTCTCAACGAGGTCGTGATCAACGCGTCGCGCGTGGTCGGGCCGGCGGCGGGCGGACTCCTCCTCGCGACCGCTGGCGTCGGGGCGTGCATCTGGGCCAACGCTGCCTCCTTCGTGCCGTCCCTGATCGTGCTACTCACCCATCGCCGCGTGGCGCTCGTGCACCACGGTGACCCGGGCGTGGCGCACGACCGGCGCTTCCTGGTCGGCTGGCGCTACGCGTGGCGTCACTCGACGATCCGACTGGCGCTGCTCCTGGCGGCCGCGTCGGGAATGCTGTTCAACATGAGCGTCTCACTGCCCCTCGTGGCGTCACGGGTCTTCCACCTGGGGGGCGGAGGGTTCGGGTTGATGATGTCGGCCTTCGGCGTCGGGGGGATACTCGGTGGTCTCGCGGCCGCGGGACGAGCGGTGCCGACTCGTCGCTCGATGGTCCTCCTGGCCGTGGTCAGCGGCCTGGCGGTGCTGCTCACCGCGTCCGCGCGCGACGTCGGTGAGTTCTACGCGGGCCTGGTGGTGACGGGTGGCGCGTCGATCTGGTTCATCGCCCGTGCCAACACCCTGGTGCAGCACGAGACCGAGCCGAGATTGCGCGGGCGCGTGCTAGCCATCTGGTCGATGGCCCTACCGGGCATGATGCCCTTCACCAGTCCGCTGGTGGGTTGGGTGGGGGCGGCGGCCGGTCCGCGTGAAGGCTTCGGACTCGCCGGGGCGGCCCTGCTCGTGATCGCAGTCGCGGGATCGCTCCGCGTCGGTGCGCGTGTGCGCGAACCGTCGTTACGCGCCTGACGCGTGACGTCGGGCGATCTCTCGGACCGTGACCCGGTAGTGATCAGGTCCCGCCACGCTGCGTCCGCGAACCTTGGCGCGGTCGTCCCCTGAGTGAAGCGCCCTCGCGGTGACGAAGTCGGGGTGCGACGCGAAGGATGCGCTCGTCGGCGCCGAGCGGACCACCCTGCGTGATGAAGGTGATCGTGGAGCCCTCGGAGAGTTCCTCGAAGTCGTCGGGATCGATCGGGCAGCGCCAGCGCGTGGCCGTCACGCGCAGCGCAACGGGCGGGGCAACCGCGGCGCCGAACGGGGGATCGAGGATGCACGCACCGGTGGTCGCGTGGTGGTCGGTGCGCAACCGGTCATCGGTGCTCTCATCCGCTCTCGACCAGCCCACGTCGTGACAGAGCGCGGCGACGCCGAGCTCGTCGGTCGCCGGTCAACGACGGCGAGGTCCGCGCACAAGAGCGCGTGATCGAGGACGGTGACGTCCTCACCGTACGCGCGGTGGCCGTGATCCCCTGGAGCGAGAACAACCCACGCCACGTGGTCGGCGTGCGGTGACGAAGGGCGTCGGGAACTTCGCGAGGGGCGGGTGAGGTCACGGACCCGCCATAGGAACACGGGGTGACGAGGGTGTCCGTCGGGTCACTGCACCGCGACGCGACGGATCACGCGAACGTCAACTTGGCGGAGGGAGTGGGATTTGAACCCACGGTGGGCAAGCCCACGCCGGTTTTCAAGACCGGTACATTCGGCCACTCTGTCATCCCTCCACCACGAATTCTAGTGGACGCGCCTATGAGCCCTTTTTGCGCGAGCGCGCCCGACCCGCCTGGTCCAGAATCACCTTGCGCAGGCGCACCGACTTCGGCGTCACCTCGACGGCCTCGTCGTCGGCGATGAACTCGAGGGCCTGTTCGAGCGAGAACACCTTCGCGGGGGTGATGCGTTCGGTGTGGTCCGAGCCCGACGCACGCATGTTGGTGAGCTTCTTCTCCTTGGTGGGGTTGACGTTCATCTCGTCGGCGCGTGCGTTCTCGCCGACGATCATTCCCTCGTAGACCTCGACGCCGGGACCGACGAAGAGGGTCCCGCGCGGCTCGAGGTCAATGAGCGCGTTGGCCGTGGTCGGTCCGCGACGGTCCGCGACGAGCACACCGCTCTGGCGCAGACGGATGTCGCCGAACCAGGGCTCGTAGCCGTCGAAGTTCGTGTGCATCATGCCCGCGCCACGGGTCTCGGTCATGAATTCGGTGCGAATGCCCACGAGACCGCGCGCGGGGATGCGCCATTCGAGGCGCACCCAACCGGTGCCGTGATTGACGAGATCGACCATGGTCCCCTTGCGGGTCGCCAGCAGCGTGGTGATATTGCCGACGAATTCCTCGGGGGTGTCGATGGTGACGTGTTCGACCGGTTCGTGCACTTTGCCGTCGATCTCGCGGGTGACGACCTGCGGCTTGCCCACCGTGAGCTCGAAACCTTCGCGTCGCATCGTCTCGATCAGGACCGCCAGTTGGAGTTCCCCGCGACCCTGCACCTCCCAGGCGTCGGGTCGCTCGGTCGGTAGGACGCGTAGTGACACGTTGCCCACCAACTCCTTGTCGAGGCGGTCCTTCACTTGGCGCGCCGTGAGGAGCTTGCCCTCGGTGCCGGCCACGGGCGAGGTGTTGATGCCGATGGTCATCGAGAGGCTGGGCTCGTCGACGGTCAAGGGGGTGAGGGCGACGGGGTTGTCCGGGTCGGCGAGGGTCTCACCGATGGTGATCTCCTCGAAACCCGCGACGGCGACGATGTCGCCTGGACCGGCGCTCTCGGCGGGTACTCGATCGAGCGCTTCGGTGATGAAGAGTTCGGTGATCTTCGCGAATTCGATGGTGCCATCGATCCGGCACCACGCGACGCGTTGTCCGCGCACCAGGTCGCCGTTGACGACGCGACACAGCGCCAGTCGCCCGAGGTACGGCGAGGCGTCGAGGTTGCACACGAGCGCCTGGAGTCCGTGGCCCTCCTCGTATTCGGGGCAGGGCACGAAGTCCGCGATCGTCTGGAACAGGGGTGTCAGGTCCCCTCCGGTGTCGGCGATGTCGGTCGAGGCCCAGCCCTGGCGCGCCGACGCGTAGAGGATCGGGAAGGAGATCTGGTGTTCGTCGGCGTCGAGGTCGAGGAAGAGGTTCTCGACCTCTTCGACGACGGCTTCGGTGCGCGCGTCGGGACGATCGACCTTATTGATCACCAGAACCACCGGCAGGCGGGCTTCGAGGGTCTTTCGTAGGACGAAGCGCGTCTGGGGCAGGGGACCCTCCGCGGCGTCGACCAGCAACACCACGGCGTCCACCATGGCCAGGCCCCGCTCGACCTCACCACCGAAGTCGGCGTGACCGGGGGTGTCGATGATGTTGATGGTCAGGTCGTTCCACTTGACGGCGGTGTTCTTGGCGAGAATGGTGATGCCCTTTTCGCGTTCCAGGTCGCCGGAGTCCATGACGCGGTCGGTCAGCGCCTCGTGGGCGGTGAAGGAGCCGGTCTGGCGCAACATGGCGTCCACCAGGGTGGTCTTGCCGTGGTCGACGTGGGCGATAATGGCGATATTTCGAAGGGAGGTGCGTAGAGTCATGACCTATCTACGCTACTAGTCCGCGCAGCATCGGCCGCCCCGGCACCCTTTCAGGCCGCCCGCGTCAGGTTCAGGCGCCGCTGGGCGACGGCGGCGCGCACGAAATCACGCGCGCCGGCGCGCACGTTCTCCATCGTGCCGTCGACGCCCAAGATGAGCCCCGCGTCGGGCCATAGCCCCAGGTAGCGTTGGGGTGCGACGCCGTGGGGGTGCGCCAGGGTCTCGACCACGAGGTCACTTCGCAGACCGGGACCAGCGCATTTGCCCGGCTGGCCGGCTCGGATCCGCACGATGACCCGCCCCCGGGGCGTCTCGACGATGACGTCGCGCCGCCCGCGCAGCGTGGTGCGCGCCCCGGCCACGTCGTAGTAGGCGTCCGAGCTGGCGATGCGCCAGGGCGTGACGACCGCCTCGACGCATTCGAGGCTCTGCGTCGCCCAGTTAACGGCTTCGGCGGTGATGAGGCCCAGTACCGGGTGCGTCACCCCCGCGAGCCAGTGCCCCAGCGATCCGGCCCGGGCGTAGCCGCGAACCGCGCGCAACAGTTGGTCGGCGACCTCGTCGCGGACCGCGTTGGCGAGGTTGTCCGAGGGCTGGGACATGCGCCGCAGTGCGTTGTTCCCCAGGATGCGACGCGCGGTGGTCGGTGACCACGCGAAGGGGCCCGGCGGTCGTCCGGCCTGTTCGATCATCCAGGCATCCAATCGTCGGTGCTCGGAACTGGGCACGGCGCGAAAGCGGCTGGTCAGGCTGACGCGGTGCTCCTCGCTCATCTCGGCCACGCTGGACGGCGCGTCCTCGATGAGCTCGTTGAGTGCGCGCGCGGTGAGGCGGCGCTGCAGGAGGGGGCTCACGGTGACTTCCATCGGTCCAGTACCCGTGCGACGTCCTCGACCGCACGCATCAGCACCTCCTGGTCGACGTCGACGGTCCAGAGGTCGCCCGTCGCGCTGGAGAAGATCGAGGTCCGCAGTGGCACGACGGAGGTACGCATCGTCTGCATCAACGCGTGGTACCTCATCGTGCGTTCCGCCCCGGGCCCCAGAGGTGAGGTCGTGATGTCGACGAGAGCGACGTTGGTCACCGCGAGGTGGGGGGAGCCCACGACGAGATCGACCACGTCGCGCAGGCAGACGGCGGTGCCACCGAGCAGCTGACGCGCGCGCTGGGACGTCCGGGGTCGCCAGCCACTGGGAATCGTGCCCATCGATCGGCTCAGGGTGGCGAAGTGCGAGGTGACGTCGGCACTCAGGCGCGCCCGCTGGTCGTCGTCGAGGTGGACGAGCGCGTCGAGGAGCTCATCGCGCGGCCGTTCGGCGCGCCACGCGTTGAGGGCGTCCATAAAGGGATCGGCGACGTGCACCTGTGCGACCAAGAGTCGAAAGGCGATCGAGACGAGTATTCCCCTCGCCCGACTCAGGGGTGAGTCCGCGAGTTCGAGGACCCTCCCCGCCGCGTTGATCGTCGCGCTGGTGATCATCACGGTGCTCTCGGTGCGGCGCGCCCCGAATACCGAGAACACGTGATCCTCGAGCAGCGCGCGCAACCCCGCCGCGGCGGTGTCGTCACGTCGGGGCCGTCGGGTGCGGTCGCCGCGTAACACGTCGGTGACTAGTTCGGGAATCGGTGCACTCAACATCGTCACGTCTCAACTTTGACGATGCGTTGTGACATGACTAGCCTGACGTCGTGCTCGCCACCACCTTTTCGCTCGCCTTTGACGTCGTCTTTGGAATCTTCGTGGTGGCCATCGTCGTACTCACGGTGTTGACGGTGCGATTCGTCATCCGCCGCGATCGCTCGCGGCGCTAATTCGTCGGGTCGACGCGTTCCTGGAGGTCCTTGATGGCGCGGTCCAGATCGGCGATCGCGCGCTCGATGACCGACAGGCGCGACCTCAGCGTCTCGTCGACCCGATCGTCCACCCTCCGGTCGATCTGATCGCGCAGGCGCGAGTCGAGTGACTCCACCAACGGTTGCGCGAGGTGCTTGAGTCGGGTGACGAGGTCCTGGTTCGACTCGTGGGAGGGGGCCGCGTCGTTCACGCCGTCAGCCTAGGGGTCTAGGGCGCACAGTACACCCCGGAATTGAACTGCAGGGTGTTGAAGCGTCCGGCCCACGGCGGGTTGAGGAGGGTCTGTTCCTGCGTCCGCAGGGCGGAGGGAGGGCTGCAGGTACCGTTGAACGCGATGTAACCCAGGATGTTGGAGCCGTTGGAACCCCCGATCCGGATCGGCCCGCCGTTGCCGAAGGCGATGGCCTCGAAAGCCGGTAGCGAGGAGTTGGCGAGGCCGTAGTTGCGGTACTCCGTCTGGGAGGCGTAGAAACCGGGGTGCAGGGTCGGGTCGACGTTGGTGAGGCCCGACGCCCAGCCGTCGAGCATGGCGCTCCAGTAGCTCGCGTGCTTGGCGATCACCGCCGGGGAGGAGCCCGCCGGGGCGTCGAGGGCCGAGTGGTTGTCGGGGAAACCCTCCGGGTCGAGGATGACCCAGTTGGGCTTCACGTCCACACCGTGCAAATGGTATTGATCGATCTGCTGAGCGACCCACTGGCCCGCCAGGAATCCGTGACTGTAGTACGACGCCGTCGTCTGAGCGGACGGCGTGAGGGGGCCGCTCACCGTCCAAAACGACAGCCAGGTCTCACGCCGGTTGGCCCGGGCCAGGGTCTGGCCCATCAAGAAATCGGGTGATTGGGTCAACGATTTGGCGGTGGAGAAACCGACCCACGGCGCGTTCAAGGTGCCCAGACCGCCGGTCTCGGAAATGATGGGCCATCCATCAGCGATGGCGCGACTCCAGTCCTGCGCCGGGATGGCGTAGACGCCCACGCCGCCCTGGGTGATGACGCCGGCGCTCGCCGCGAAGAGCCGCAACGTGGACCCGTCGAGAACGCCGGTCACCCCGGCGGCCACCGAGTTCGTGGCGCCCGAGTCGAGCGAGACGTCGCTCGACGTCCAGGTGGACTTGGCCAGGACACTGGTGTAGTCGTAGAGGTCGCCCCAGTTCGCCGCTCGTCCCGCCAGGTTGATCGTGGTGGCGCTGGCGCTGAGGTAGATCTGGCCCTCCCACGAGGGCGACCCGACGATCAGTTTCGTGACGTCGCTGTACGTCCACGAGGGGGAGACCTTGGCCACCTTGCCCGCGTGCGACACCGCGTGGGGCGCGACTCGCGGCGTGAGCCTGGCGAGGGGCGTCGCGTAGGCGGCCGGCGCGCTGAACAGTTGGACGTGACCGATGCCGTCGAGGCTCGCGAGGTAGAGGTTCAGTCCATTCGCGGCCGCGACGAGGGGGCCAGTGCTGACGGGACTGGCGTCGAGGTTCGTCAGGTCGGTGGCCCCCCAGACACCCGTCGCGCTCTGGGCGAAGTACTCGACGTGGCCGGTGACCGTGGTGGCGGCGAACGCGCTGGTCGTGGAGGAGAAGGTGACGGGGTCGTTCATGAGGGTGGCCGTGTTGGTGGCGGCGCTCACGTTGGTGGCCGTTCCGATGAGAGGGGCAATCGACTCTTGCAGCCAGCGCACCGGGATGGTGACGGCGGCGCCCTTGGTCGAACGGTCCACCACGAGGGCCGTGGTCCCCGAGACGGTGATGGCGGGCACGCTCGGACTCATGGGCACGTGGGTCGCGGTGGTGAGATTGGTGACAGTGAAGCCGAAGGCGTTGGCGCGAGTGGCCAGATTGGCGTGGCGCGAACTGCGCGCCGCCGCGGTGGAGACCATGATGAGCCGGTTGCGGGCACTGACGTAGATGAGGCCCACATTCCCCCAGGGGTCGAGAAAGATGTTGGGATCGGTGGCCGCCGCGGGCGCGCCAGTGAGCGAGGTGATGTCACGGAAGGAATTGGTGCCGTTGGCGTTACGCACGTAGAGGCCGACGTCGCCGTTGTCGATTCGTGCGGCGAGGGCGAACTCGCCGTCGCCCGAGACGGCGTGGACGTCACCGAGCAGGCGGTGTCCGCCGAACAGGTCGCTGACGGGTTTGGTGCTCCACGTCGTCGGTCCCGCGTTCACGTACTCGTACATCGGGGCCGCCGTGCCGATCGGTGCCGCGGTGGGTAAAGCCACCGCGGGAATCGTGGCGCCGATGATGACGACGTTGGCCACCAGGGTTGTTCGTCGTAACCTCACTCGCGTCCTTTGACTATTGGGTTGATCCTCGCTCGAGAACGTGCGTTTCCAGCCTAGTAGTCTCAAAATTTAGAATTAGATTAACGTAGCGCGGTCGCGCGTATCGGTGGGGAGACCGGGCTGTAGCCGTTGGAGTTCGCCGCGCGGACGCGCAGGACGTACGCCGTGGCTCCCTGGAGATTCATCACCACGATGCGGGTGGAGTGTGCGGGGTAGGAGTGCCACGTCGCCCCGCCGTCGATACTGACCTGCAGCGCCTGCACGAACGGGGTGTTGGCCGCTCGCGGCGCCACGCTCAGGATGATCTGGTGAGAACGCGCCGCGACGGCCGTGATGCGTGGCGTGAGAGGTTTCTGCTGACTCAGCGGCAGCGGGTGCACGACCACCGTCTTGTTGAAGAGGACCCCCCCGTTGTACTTCACCGTCAGGGTGATGTGACCGGGCAGCGAACTCTCGAGCGTGAAGGACGCGTCGCCACTCTGGTTACTCGCCACGGTGTAGAGCGCGAGGCCCTTGTTACGGACGCTCGAACGGTCCGAGTCGATGATGACGCGACCGCTCGAACCCTGCGCCGACACGACGACGGGGGCGTTGACCACCCGGTTGCCGTTGGCGTCGCGCAGCGACACCGTGAAGTGTGAGGGCGTCGCGACGACCGTTTGTTTCGTGGCGAAGACGAGGGCGCTGCGTGCCGCCGTCGCCGGGGCGGGGCACAGGTCGTTGACGAACGTGGTGCTGGGGCTACCCAGGCCCGACGCCATGTCGTAACCGACACCCGCGGCGTAGACGCCCGTGCCGAAGAGGTCGTTGTTACCCGTGGTCACGTCGTTGAAGGCGCCGGACGTGCGCGCAATGTTGTAGAGCGTCGGGTTCAAGAAGCCCAGTCGCGCCACGCCGCACACTTGCGCACCGGTGGCGATCAGTGCACTGACCAGTGGCGCACCGATGGACGTGCCCCCGATGGGGCACCAACCTTGGCAGCTGCCCGAGGTGTTATGGGTGTTGTAGTTCATGAAACCCGTCGCGGGGTCCGCCATGACCGAGAGGTCGGGGACCATGCGCATCGTGGCGCTCGCCGGGATGCCGGGTGCGCTCTGCCAGGCTGGTCGCGACCAGATCTTCGACGCACCGCCGCCGCCCGCACCGCCGTTGGCGTTCCACACCGACTCGCTCAGGGGGCTCGTCGCGGCGACCGTGAGGCCGCCCACGCCGGTGACGTAGGGTTGCGACGCCGGGTCGTCGACGGCGGGAGCGTTCGAGACGACACCGTTGCAGTCCGACGAGCCGTTGTCGCCCGACGCCGCGACCACGGTCTGACCTTGGGCGGCCATCTGCTCGAAGATGACCTGTTCGGCCGCCACGGTGCCGGCGGGGTCGATCTCACAATCGCCCCACGACGTCGAGACCACCGAGGCGGTGTTGTCGCTGGCGATACGCGCGTAGAGGTCGAGATTGCCGGTCGGCGTATTGGGAGCCTGGTAGATCTCGAGCGCGGCACCCGGGGCGAGCGCCGCCGCTTCCTCGACGTCCATGGTGGCCTCGTTGTTGAAACCACCCGGGGAGCCCCCGTCGACGTTGACGGTGGTCATCGTCGGTGAGAGTCCGTAGCACTTGAAGAACACTGCGGTGTTCGACGAGTCGTACTGGCCGAGCTCGTAGAGCGCGATGGTCTGGCCTTGTCCGGTCTTACCCGCTGCCCACGCGCCCGAGAGGCCGTAGAGCTGGGCCTGCTGGTTGACGGAGTAGCCGCCCGCGCTGTTGGGTGTAGCGGTCGCACTCGGCTGCGCCGACGCACACGTGCCCGGCAGGGCGACGGCGGGCGACGACGCTCGTGGGGCCGCGTGGGGAGTCACGAGTTGCGAATGGGCGGTAACGACACTCGAGAGGCCTGCGACGGCCGTCACGTCGCGCGCGAGGGGGGCGGGCAACGTGGCCGCGCGGGCGAACTGCGCGCGCAGTGCGCCGCTGGCGAGTCGCACCGTCTCGACGGGCGTGGCGAAGGCGCGCGCGATATCGGCGGAGCGTCCCGACATCTCGAGCAAGGTACGCCCCGTGTTGAGGGCCCGTACCCGCAGTCCGAAGGACGTGAGGTACGCGCGCACCGAGGCGATGGTCGAGGCGCTCGCCCCGAATCGCGCCCCGAACTGCGCGGGCGTCAAGAAGTGGTGGTAGTGCGGTGATGACGGCGTGGTGAGCGACGCGAGGAAGGCACTCAACGCGGGCGCGTCACGTTGCGCGAGGGCGACGTCGAAGTTCGCCGTGATACCTCTCGCGATCACCGTGGTCGACGTGGGCAACGACGTGGCCCCGGCGACCACCACTCGCGGTTCGGCCGCGGCGGCGATGTGGGAGACGGGCACAATGAGGGCGGCGGTCGCGAGACTCGCGGCGAGGAGCGACGCGAGTGGGCGACGCGAAAGGGGCAACATACCCCTAGCCTAGGAAACGCGGCCCGGGTCGAGGTAGTCGAGAGCCCCCGGACGGCGAAAATTCACCGAATTCTTAGTTCTCCGCCGTGATCGAATAGCCGGCGGCGGCGAAGCGCTTGGTGAGGTCGCCGCATTCGGCGCAGACCGACGCGGGTACCAGACCCGAGCGAATCAGCCACCCGAAGACGGTGCACCCAAGGCAGTAACCGAAGATTCCCTCCAGTGACGCGGCGACCACCAAGGGGACCAGCAACCATCGGGCCGTCGACCAGCCCGCGGCGAGCCACGTGATGCTGGCGGCGCTGGTCAACACCGCGCCGATGGCCTGGGCGAATCGCTTGGGCTGGCCGGGTACGAATTTCTGCCACGCCGTGATGCGCGGGCCGCTGAGGCGCGTGGCGAACTGTCCGAGGGGCGATAACGTCGGTCCGGTCGCCACGCGGGCGAGGAATCCGTAGGTCAGTGGCACCAGAATCCACGCCCACGAGGTGATCAAAGCGAGCAGGCTCATGACGACGACCCCGAGGGCCACGCAACGCGCGGCCGCTTCGTTGACCGGATTGGGAAATGAGAATAACCTCTTCATTCGATAAATCTTAGTGAAATTATCACCTATTACGCCAGTGACTTGATCAGGATAATTGCACGGTGGTGACCACACCGATGGTGACGATGAGCACGCGCACCGCCCGCGCGGAGAGCCGCTGGACCAACCAACCCCCGACCCAACCTCCCATGAGCGTCCCCACGAGGAGCGCACCCACGGCGTAGCCCACCAGGTGACCACGGACCACGAAGACAGCGGCGGCCGCCAGGTTGATGACGGTGGAGAGCACGTAGCGAAGCCCCTGGAGCTCGTTCATCTCGAAGGGCAGGGAGATGGCCATGACGGCCAGCAGCAAGATGCCCAGTCCCGCACCAAAGTAGCCGCCGTAGATGGCGATGAAGAAGACGCCCGCGTGCAGGAACCAACGACGCGCCGGATGGGCGTGATCGATGTGGGCGAGGCGTCGGGTGATCATCGGCGACAGGGCGAACAACACGGTGCCCGCGCCGACCAGCCAGGGGACGACGACGCGAAAAGTACTCGCGGGGAAGACGAACAGCAGTGCGCATCCCACGCCGGCACCAGCGCAACACGACGGCAACAAGGCGCTCAGCAGGCGACGGTGGGGTTGAACCTGCTGGCGAAAACGCCACATGCCACCCACGTAACTCGGCGCGACGCCCACCGTGGTCGACACGTTGGCCGCCAGTGGCGCGATGCCCAGGGCCAGCAACGTCGGGAAGACCACGAAGGTCCCGCCCCCCGCCACGCCGTTGGCGACGCCGCCCGCCACGCCAGCGATCAGCGTGAGCACCGCGCGCCACGCCAGCGTGAGGGTCGTGGCGAACATTCTTACTACTCTACGAAGGTGAATTCTTCGCAACAGTGCGTCCATAATGCGCCGATCGACGACCTCCGTGCCCTACCGTGGGTTTTGTGTACCTGATGACCGGTGAATTGATCGTTCCCCACGACGCCCCCGTCGACCTCATTCGCGCCGCCGGAGGGATTGTCATTCGTCCGCTGACCAATGGCCACCACGAAGTCGCGTGCATCTATCGAGAGTCCCGCGGTGACTGGACGTTCCCCAAGGGCAAGCTCGACGCGGGCGAGACCTTCGAGCAAGCCGCGATTCGCGAGGTGTGGGAAGAGACCGGTATGTACTGCGAGGTGATCCGTTTTGCGGGAACCACCAATTACACGCACCGCAAGGGTCGGCCCAAGATCGTGGCGTATTACCTCATGAGCGTGGCCACTGGCGAGTTCGCGCCGAACGACGAAGTGGACGAACTGGTGTGGTTGCCACTCGAGCAGGTGCGAGAGCATCTGACGTGGGACCGCGACCAGGAACTCTTCGACATGGTGGTGACCATGTCCGAAGTTCGCGCACAGGCGTCCTAGGCGCTCAGCGGACTCGCTCGAGGAAGACGCGGGTGGCGTCGTGCTGTGGTCGCTCGAAGACCTGGTCGGGCGGTCCTTTCTCGACCAGGACGCCGTTGTCGAGAAAGGCCACTTGGTGCGCCACGTCGCGCGCGAAGTTCATCTCGTGAGTGGCGATCAGCATGGTGGTGCCGGACTTCGCGAGATCGGTGAGTAGGTCGAGGACTTCACCGACGAGCGTCGGGTCGAGGGCGCTGGTGACCTCGTCGAGCAGGAGCAGTGAGGGTCTCATGGCGAGTGATCGGACGATGGCCACCCGCTGCTGCTGACCGCCCGAGAGTCGATCGGGGAATTCCGCGGCGCGGCCCTGGAGCCCGATGCGCGTCAGTAGTGCCATGGCCTCCTCACGCACCTCGTGGAGGGGGCGCTTGAGCGCCCGTACGGGTCCGAGGGCGATGTTCTCGAGCACGCTGAGGTGCGGGAAGAGATTGAAGGACTGAAAGACGGTGCCCATATGGCGCCGCACCAGATCGGGGTCGACGCGCGGATCGAGTAGCGACTGACCGAAGAGTTCGATGTCACCGCCGTCGATGGTCTCGAGGAGGTTCGCGCAGCGCAACAGGGTCGACTTGCCCGATCCCGACGCGCCGATGAGGCAGACCACCTCGTGGCGGTGCAGGGTGAGTGAGACATCGCGGAGCACTTCGTGGTGGGCGAACCGCTTGATCACCGAGGACATCTTGAGAACTTCGTTGTTCACTGGGCGCCCGCCAGTCTCTTCTCGCGGTCTCGGTCGATCAGGTGGTCCGTGAAGCGGGTCATCGGAATGGTCATCGCCAAGAACAAGAGCGCCGACATCGTCAAGAAACTGCCGTTGAAGTACGTCTCCTGCCCGATTTGGGCCGCGCGCGAGGTCTCGACCACGCCGATGAGCGAGACGAGCGCGGTGTCCTTCTGCAGCGAGATGAAGTCGTTCAGCAGGGGTGGGATGACCGTGCGCACGGCCTGGGGCAGCACGACCCGTCGCATCGTCGCGTACTGGGTGAGCCCGAGCGAGCGAGCGGCGAGGATCTGTCCGTGGGGCACCGAGTGCAGTCCCGCACGGTACACCTCCGAGACGTACGCGCTGTAGGTCAAGGTGAGCGCGATGCAGCCGTACACCGCGGGCGACTGGTTGGATAGTGCGCCGAGGGACAACTGGGGCAACCCGTAGCCGACGATGTAGATCACCAAGACGAAGGGGATACCGCGAAAGATGTCGGCGTAGATGGTGGCGAGGAGACGAAAGGGCACGAGCAGCGGGGTGGTCGTGATGCGGATCCACGCGATGAGGAGTCCGAAGACGAGCACCAGTACTTCGCACAACAGAAAGATCCAGATGTTGGTGACGATGCCCCCGAGGACGGAGCCGACCGCCTTGAGGGGGTCGCCACGAAGGGCGATCCACAGGAAGTGGGGATTGAAGAAGTAGAAGCGGAAGGACTGGCCACCCGAGGTGGCGAAGAGGACGGCGAGAATCACCGCGACGAGCGCGGCGCTGGAGGCGAGACTCGCGATCAGGCCGTTACGGCCCTTGAAGATCAGACGCCGCCGCGGCGCGAACAGCAGGGGCGGCGCGTCCGGCGCGTCCGCGCCAGTCCCGCTCAACACGCGACCTACGGCTTAATGGTCGGAATGCTGTTGTAGATTCCGAGCCACTTGGCCTGCAACGCCTTCAGCTGACCAGTGGTCCGGAGCGACGTGATCGCCGCGTTGACGCAGGTGACCAGCGGGTTGCCCTTTTGAAAGAGCAGGCCGTAGTGCTCACCGACGGTGGGGAACTGACCGACCTGGGCGCCGATGGCCTGCTGCTTGGCGTTGACCACCTGGGACGAAGCCATGTACTGCCCCGAGGGGGTGTCGATCACGACGGCGTCGATCTGCTTGGTCTGCAGCGCGAGTACCGCGTCGGCCAGCGTCGAGTAGACGCGTGGCGCCCGGGTGGGCTTGATGTACTTGTCGATATAGGACAGACCCGTGGTGCCGATCTGGTCGCCGTAGAGGTAGGTCTTGAGCTCGGCGGGGGTGTGTCGGCGCACGATGGGGTTGGTCTTGAGTGACACGATCGATTGGTTGACGTCGTAGTAGCTCACCGAGAAGGTGACCGCCTGGGCACGATCGGCGGTGTAGGAGATCTCGTTGATGTCGAAGTCGAACTTCTTGTGTCCGGGCACGTAACTCGAGTCGAAGGGCTCGACCACCCAATTGACGTTGCGCGCGGCCACGCCCAGTTTGGCGGCGATGGCGTAGACCACCGCGGATTCGTAGCCCTGGCCATTGCTGGGCTTGTTGTTGACGAACCAGGGTGTGTACCCGGGGCTGTCGGTGGCGACGGTCAGTTTGCCCTTGGCGTACTCCTGGGAATTGACGAGTGTCTTGCAGGTCGCGAGGGTGGGCGTGGTCGCCGCGTGGGCGACGGTACCCGTGGCGGACACCACGACGAAGGTTGAGGCGCTGAGGATTCCCGCGAGCGTTAGTCGAACGTGGCGCATGATGACTCCTGAAGGGTGGATTGCTGAGTTTGTAGTGTAACGCCGCGCGAGCGAAGGAATCCGCCACGATTTACGCGCCGCGGGGCCGAATGGGTAAGATGAATCTACCTGGAGAGGTGGGTGAGTTCGGTTTAAACCACATTCCTGCTAAGAATGCGGCCTGCGAAAGTGGGCCCGAGGGTTCAAATCCCTCCCTCTCCGCCATC
>JABBOA010000155.1 GCA_019352075.1 Acidobacteriota bacterium
TGTTGTCAGCCAGACAAAATGATGACGGCGCAGACACTCTCGCTGATGACCTAGCGTGATCACGTTGTCGCCCAGCGACATCAACCGTGAGGACGCGACCCTCTTGTCGTCATCTCACTCAGCGTCCACCTCGGTGACGGCCTGGCGAGCCGCCTTCTCGTCGACGATCGCGCTGCGGTTCGCATAGGCGGCAACAAGGGCCTGGCGAGCGAGGTTGTTCACCGCCCGGGGAAGCCCCCGACTCGCTTGATGGACGCTCGAGAGCGCGTCCTCGGAAAAGAGCGTGTCGGAGCGACCACAGAGCGAGAGGTGATGGCTCACGTAGCTCGACGTCTCTTCAGCGCTCATCGGGGGCAGTGCGTAGCGCAAGGTCACGCGCTGGTCGAGCGCGGCGAAGCTCCCGAGACGCAGTCGAGCGCGCAGACTCGGTTGACCGAGGAGCAGAAGGGCGAACGGCGAGGCGCTGTCCATCTCGGCGTTGGTGAGTAGACGCAGCTCCTCGAGCTGGCCCGCGTCGAGCAAGTGACTCTCGTCGACGATAACTACGACCCTTCGTCCGCGCTCGGCCGCCTCCTTGGCGAGCAGATCGCTCGCCTGGCTAATGAGGGCGGACTTGAAGAAGCGTGGTTCGCCCCCCAGGCGAGAGACGATCTCGGCGTAGATGCCCCGGGCGCCGATCGCGGGGTTCGAAAGGTAAATGACGCTGTAGCGACTCGGCTCGAGCTCGGAGATGGCCGCGCGGGCGGCGACCGTCTTTCCCGACCCCACCTCGCCGGTCAACACCCCGATCGCCTGTTCTTGAACCAGGAACGAGATGCGCGCCACCGCCTCTTGGTGACCGCGGTGACGGTGCAGCATCGAGGGGGCCAGGTCCTTGCCGAAGGGCATCTTGGTGAAGCCGAAGTGTGAACGTATCTGTTCGATGCTCATTGGAGTTCTGCGTTCTCTTGAGTAGTGGAGTTCGCTTCGCTGTTGAGTTGCGCGTAGCCGATCGGTGAACCAACGGCACCACGGTGTCGGGCCTCGATGAGTCCCAGGTAGTCAATGCCGGTGGGCGGCCCCGGTGCGGGGGCGACCTTCGCCATCGGGTGAACGTGGCGACCGATCTTGTGGGGGACTGCGATGCCGAAGTTGGTGTCGTGGTAGCGCACGCTGATGCGTTCAAGATCGAAGGGATCAAAGACGAGCTCGACGCGCCGCCCGATGAGCGCCTGGTCGACCTCGTAATAGTTGCCAAAGAGTGACACCGTCGCGGTCTTGGTGACGGTCCTGGTCTCAGAGAACAAGAACGCCTCGCGCACGAGCGCCATCGGGGGAATCTTGGGCGCACCCAGCACACTGAAGCGATTCATTGGCGTCTCGTTGGTCTCTGAATGCACCCGACGGTGATAGACCTGCTCGGTCCAGGCCATGAAGCGTGCCTCCAATACTTCGAGGGTGGGAATCTCTGAGTGAGCAGCTTCAACGAGGAACTGATCGCGCACGGTGCGAAAGAATCGTTCGATCTTTCCCCGGCCCTGGGGTCGGCCCGGTCGAGAGTGCACGAGCCGCACACCCAAGATCGCCAGGGCGCGCAGCAGCTGCTTGGAGACGAAACTTGATCCGTTATCGAGGTAGACCACACCGGGCAGACCGCGTGACAAGATCCCCCGACGTAGTGCGCTCTCGGCCGACAGCGTGTCCTCCGCGTAGGTCCAGCGGTGTCCGGTGACGAAGCGTGAGTGGTCGTCGAGAAAGCAGAACAGGATCGCCTTCTTGCCCCCGACGATCGGTCCGTGCAGCGCGTCGCCGACCCAGAGCTCGTTGGGGTGTGTTGCTTCGAAGCGTCCGAAGGCGACGTTGCTCGCACTGAGTTGCGCGCGGGTGAGGCCCAAAGCGGCGAAGTGACGCTGGAGGGTGCGCGGGTGCGGCGACCACTCGTGGCTCGCGCTCAGCATCTGGGCGATGTGCGCGGCGGTCCTCGCCGGGTCCTCGCGGCGCAGATCGCAGGCGAGCATCAACAGTCCGGCCGGCGTGCGCGGCTCGATGCGTCGTGACGTCGGCGTCAGCGCCGAAAAGCCACCGGCCCGATAGGCGCGGATCCACCGGTCGATCGTCACACGTGAGACGGTGACGGGGGTGCCGTCGGGTCCGTGGTGAGAGACCTCGGCGAGACCCCGCACGATGCGGCCACGTTCTTGTTTTGAGAGCGTGGCGTCTGACGCCTCGCGCACGAGCGCGTAGCGAAAGAGTGCGATGTCCTCGGCTCGATTTCGTTGCTGTTCTTCTGGGTGATGGGCCACGTTCTGCTCCTGTTTTCGGGCACCGAGCGGCGCCAGAAACAGGCTGGTCGCTCAGCGCGGCGCTGGGAAGGGTGAGTTCGTGTTGGAAAGCAGCGCGCCACCGGTCATCGCACTGGCCCAGGACCAGACCGGCCGGGGCCCGAACAACAGGCTGGCGGCCCGCGTCGCCAGGCCAATCACCTCGGCTAAGTCCGCGAAGCCAGAGCCCTGGGGAGGAATCGTCTCCAGACGAGGATCGAGCGCGAAGGCCCAGCGGCGAAAGTGCTCTTGGATCAGCTCTAAGCGCGAGGAGAATCTCCTCAGCCAGCCGCGCACGGTCTCCTTCGGTCGGCCCAACCGGATGGCGATCGTGCGGTGCCCGGCACCCGCGGCCTTCTCCAGGAGTGCCCTTCCGATTACCGCCACCTCGTCGACCCGGCGACACAGACAGATGTCGGCCAACAACACCGACGTCATATGGCATTTCGCACAGCGGGCTCTGCGGGGGCGGAGCTCCTCGTTGTTGGTTGCGGTGCGCAGCACGCGACGACGCGCGTGTCCCCAGGGACGCAGTTCGCCATTGCAGTGTGGGCAGGCGAGGTGTCCCCCAACAAGCTCACGTTCGACATGGGCGGGGTCATTCAATACAATGAGCATTACGGTGCCTCCGGGTATCTCAAAGGACCCCTTCGTGCTCTGCCCAGAGTTATGCGAAGGGGTCCTTGTCTTTTCTTGGACACCCCACCTTGTCATCGCCACCAGCGACAACGCAACCACCAACGGTGCACTAACTCATCATCACGGTCAGTGGCGTTTCAGCGGGCGTTGCTGGTCATTGAATGCGTCGCCCTACA
>JABBOA010000031.1 GCA_019352075.1 Acidobacteriota bacterium
TCCCCATTTCCACTAGGGGTTGATTATCCGGTTGACGACTACTGGCGCCGTGTGACAACAGGTGGTGAGGACCATCACCACCTATCGGTTGATCAACCATCGGTCCTTACCTCGAGTTCGAAAGGAGGGGACTCCTCGAACCGCCTACCCCACAACCCACAGCCCACAGAACGCCTCCCTCGCCTTACAGCGTGTGTTCTCTTTGCAGTTCACAGATTCTGGTCATGTCAGAGCAGTTCGGCACCGTTGAAAGTTGATTGACACCGCTTCGGCGGGTGAACCCTGCACCGCGAAGCACGCGGGAAGAGCCGTTGGTCACCCGTACAAACCTCGAAGGAGGCAGGGCCCTGGGAGGGAACCGGGAAGTGCCAAGGATCCTTGGTCATCCCGACGGTGAGCAAGCACCACGCTCGTGAGGGTGGTCACGGCAAACCGGGGTGTTCGAAAGGGAACACACGCTGTTACGGGATTGTTTCACGTGAAACACTTTGACCTAGTAGATCTAAGCGATCGAACCCATGCGGTGTGCCAGCGAGACTCGGCCCTTTCGATTTGGCCGAAGAATGTTGACATGAGCTATCTAACCATTGGCCCGGAGAATTGACCCATCACGGCATACGTGCATCTCGCTAAGAATTAAGAAAGATCAGGGAAGTAGATGGCAACTTCAATTACACCACCACCTTGTGGCTACTTCCGAAGCGACGCAGGGGGTCACCTAGGCCTTCATTCCCCAACAAGAAGTGGAACTTTGACGGCACAGTGTTTCACGTGAAACACTGCCGTACGGGATGTAAATGGGTTGAGTAGTGAAAATTGAATACGGGAGGTTGGTCACCTCACAGTTCTTGTAGCAACTCACGGTCTTCCCAATCAGAGACACCACCAAAGAGCCGGTTCACCACAGTCCTTGACTCGTTCGACCCAGTCATCGATGACGGGGTGTTTCACGTGAAACACGGCAAGAATTACCACTATTCGCGCCTTGCGGTGACTGGAGGTATTTACTTTGCTGCGCGAGGGGGAGTAGTCTTCCTTCAGGTTGATTCACAATTTACTTGGCAACTTATGACACAGAAGTCGATGTGTTGTTATCCACAATCTGTCAAGGTTGCGACGTTAAGGCAGGGAAGAGGCATATGGCAGACGCCGCCAAAATGAGAATTTTCGCTGTTGCCAATCAAAAAGGCGGTGTCGGCAAGACCACGACCACGACGTCCCTCGGCGCGGCGCTCGCGGAAGCGGGCAAGAGAGTACTCATTGTCGACTTGGATCCCCAGGGAAACGCAACCACTGGCTTGGGAGTCGATGGCCGCCGATTCGAGAAGTCGGTCTACGATGTGCTACTCAACGATGTCCCCATGGTGGATATTGTCGAGCCCACTGGGTTCAACAACCTGTTCGTGGCGCCGGCAACCTTGGACTTGGCTGGGGTGGAACAGGAGTTGACGGCGGTCATTTCCCGCGAACTTCGATTGAAGAGAGCGATTGCCTCGGTTGATGGAGACTTCGATTACGTCTTTATTGACTGCCCGCCCTCGTTGGGTCTCATCACCATCAACGCCTTTGCGGCTGCCACCGACATCATGGTGCCAGTTCAAACGGAGTTCTATGCGCTCGAGGGACTTACCCAGTTGAGGGCCATCATCGACCTGGTTCAGAAGAACCTCAATCCAGACCTGAAGATCTCAAAAGTTGTCCTCACTATGTACGATTCGCGAAATACCCTTTCACAAGATGTGGCTATTGAAGTCCGTCGTCACTTTGCCGAAGAATTGTGTCGGACCAAGATCCCTCGAACTGTGCGTCTCGCCGAAGCACCATCGTTTGGTCAACCGATTACTGTGTTCGATCCCCAATCAAAGGGCGCCAAGGCGTACCGTCAACTAGCAGAGGAGATCATGAATGGCTAGGAAGCCCGGACTGGGAAAAGGGCTCGGGGCCCTTATTCCCGATAACCAAGAGATTATCGACGAAGTCGAGGAGGAGGTGACCCTAGGTCCATTGCGACAGGTCCCCGTCTCGTCGATCAGCCCGAATCAATTCCAACCGCGAAAGTCCTTCAATGACGAGAGTCTCCAATCGTTGGCGTCGTCGGTTCGCGAGCTCGGGGTCCTGCAACCCATTATCGTTCGGCCACTCGAAGGTGATCCCACCCGCTACGAGTTGATCGCGGGTGAACGTCGGTGGAGGGCCGCTGGCATCGCGGGTCTCGCAACGGTTCCCGTGCTGGTGCAAGACTCTGTGAATGATCGCCTGTCGCTCGAACAGGCGGTGGTGGAGAATCTGCACCGAGTGGATCTTCATCCGCTCGAGGAAGCCGCTGCGTATCAGCAACTGATCGATGAGTTCGACCTCACTCACGAGCAAGTGGCCCAGCGAGTCGGCAAGAGTCGAGCGAACATCACCAACACACTGCGCCTCCTCCAACTGGGCGAGGTCGCGCAGGCCGCGCTCGCCCAGTCCCAGATCAGCGCGGGCCACGCACGATCGTTGTTGGCCATCGGTGATCCGGAATCACAGGCGACGATGGTGGCGCGCGTCATCAAATACGAGTTGTCGGTGCGGGCCACCGAGGAGGCGGTCAAGGCGGCCCTCGAACCTCGGCCCACGGACGTACCGGCCAGCAATGTCCCCGATATCTCGGGAAAGCCACGACTTCGTCCCGTGCCGGATGCCAGCGTGGCTGAACTCGAGCAGCTGTTGGAGGACTACCTCAATACCCGGGTGCACGTCGATCTGAAGGGAAGAAACGGCCGCATCATCATCGACTTTGCCGACCTGGATGATCTCGAGAGGATCTATATCTCCATCTCTCAGGTGAAATAAGTCTCAACCCTCAAGTTAACCTTCTTCTTGAAGTTATCCCCAAGTTGTGGACGAACCTGTGGGTTTCCCACCATCATTTCCCGGAATTGCCTGTAATCACTGGTAAATGCCGCTCCACAGCGACATTTCCGACCGGTCAACTGTGGAAAAAGTCTCGGATTGCGGTGGCGATGGCGTCAGTGAGGAGTCGGGCTTCTTTGGACGACAGCGGGCCGTGTTCGAGGTGAATGGTCGTCATCTGCGTTTCACGAAGGATAGGTAGCGCCATGCCGGTCACCTCTATCCGCAACCCGATGTCGTCGCGCGAGATCGCGTTGGCCACCGCGCTGGCGAGTTGCTCGCCGCGGCGCGAGTAGGACTGGTAACTGGACCAGTAGTGGAGGTGCACGCCGTTCCACTCGGGTTGTTCGCTCAGCGCGATGACGCCGAGCGCGCCGACGGAATTGGCGTAACCGGCGATCTGCTCCACGCTCCACCGCACGCGGCTCTCATCGGCGTCGACGAGGGGGAGTCGCTGAGTGATGGTCCGCGTGAGGGGACTCTGGCCCCACACCAGGATGGGGCCGCGCGGGGTCTGCTCAAAGCCAGCTCCATCGCGGGCTTCGCTCACGAGGGTGCGATCACTCGCCGGGGAGAAGCGTCGTAACTCGATCAACGTCCGCTGGGTGAGGGTCCCGTTGGACTCGAGGCCGCAGTTTCGTTGGAACTCGCTGAGGGCGCGGTCGAGCAGTGGCCCGAAGACGCCGTCCACGCGGCCCGGGTCGAATCCCAGCTGGGAGAGGCGGACCTGGAGCTCGGCCACGTCGTCACCTCGTAAATAGGGTTTCACGAGGAACAACAGACGATCGCCCAGGACCCATCCCGCTTCGAGGAGGCGGGTCCACGTGGTGACGTCGACCACTCCGGTGATGGCCAGACCCCGCGATCGTTGGAAGGCCTGCACCGTGGCTTGCGTGGCCTCGGAGAAGATATCGCCGAGGTTGTCCAGTGGCACGAGGCCGAGCGAGGTCAAGCGATCGTGCAGATCGCGCACGCGCCGACCCGACGCTCCGAGCGAAAGAGGGAGAAAGTCCAGAAAAGAAGTGATTAGAGGTGGGTGGTGATCTCTTGAAGCAACGCGCCTTTGGGCTTCGCGCCGACCAATCGAGCGATGACCTGACCATCCTTGAACAACAGGAGAGTCGGGATGCTCATCACCGAGTACTTCGTGGCGGTGGCCACGTTGACGTCCACGTCGAGCTTGCCGATGACGAACCTGTCGCGCTGTTCCTCCGCGAAGTCTTCGAGGATCGGCGCGATCATCTTGCACGGTCCGCACCATTCAGCCCAGAAGTCGACGAGGATCGGCTTTTCCGAGGAACCCACAACTTCGTCGAAGGTGGCGTCGGTCAGTGTCGTGATCTTGTCGTTCATGTGTACCTCCAACTGTGGCGTCACTCGCGACGCAGGAACCACCCTAGCGAGAAAGAGTCACAGCCCCTGCGACTCGAGCCAACGCTCCGCGTCGATGGCGGCCACGCAACCCGATCCCGCCGAGGTGATCGCTTGGCGATAGACGTGGTCTTGGACGTCACCCGCGGCGAAGAGTCCGTCGATGGAGGTGAAGGATCCCACACCCGTACGCACGTAACCGTTGTCCTCGAGATCCATCTGGTCCTTGACCAAGACGGTGTTCGGTACGTGGCCGATCGCCACGAAGACGCCAGTGACCTCGAGCACCCGCTCGTCGCCACTCAGGGTGTCGCGTACCCGCAGGCCGCTGACGCGGTCCTCACCCAGGACTTCGACGACCTGGGTGTTCCACGCGAAACGAATCTTCTCGTGGGCGAACGCCCGCTCTTGCATGATCTTGGAGGCGCGCAGTGCGTCGCGACGATGCACGATGGTCACACTGGACGCGAAACGGGTGAGGAACAGCGCCTCTTCCAGTGCCGAGTCGCCGCCGCCCACGACCGCGATGTCGTGACCCCGGAAGAAGAATCCGTCACAGGTGGCGCACGTGGACAATCCGTGACTCAAGAGACGTTCCTCGCCGGGAACACCCATCATGAGTGATTGCGCACCGGTCGCCAGGATCACGGCGTCGGCGCTCACGCTCGGTTCGACGTCGTCGGTGAGCCAGGCGCGAAAGGGGCGACTGGTCACGTCGAGGCGCTGCACCTTGCTGACGCGCAGTTGCGCCCCGAAGCGCTCGGCCTGTTCACGGATGCGCGCCATCAACTCCGGACCGGTGAGGGCTTCGGGGAAGCCGGGGAAGTTCTCGATGTCGGTGGTCAGCATGAGTTGGCCACCGGGTTGGTCGGTGGTCGAGGATGGTTCTCCCTCGATGACCAGTGGTTTCAACTGCGCGCGACCGGTGTAGATGGCGGCGGTGAGACCGGCGGGGCCTGAGCCGATGATGAGCACACGAGTATGGGTCATTGTTTCCTTAGGGGGACGGGACGTCGTTTACGCCATATGACGAGACCGATGGCGAGGGAGATCGCGCCCACGACGAGATATGTGATCCAGATGTGCTGAGCGAACAAGTACACGGTGGCGAAACGCACCACCCCGATCACCAGGGCCCCTAGGACCACGACGGCGAGGAGGACCAGGATGAAGCCGTAGGCGACGAAGCGTCCCGCGAGCATGACGGGTCGCAGAACTCGGTCGTGCAGTGCGTCCATGGCGCGGTCCAGATAGGAAAAGGCGATGTCGACGACGTCGGGCTCGTGCTCGCCAGCGCTTTCGCTCATGCCTCAAACTTAGCGGTGTTCGCCGGGCGTTGCCTCGAGCCAGGTCAGACCGATCAGCCCGGGACCGCCGTGGGTTCCCACCGTCGGTCCCATGTCGGCGATCAACATGGGGAATTCCGTGACGACATCGGCCACCAACGCACTCAGTGCGGCCACCTGCGTGGACTGCGCGTGGATCAGGGCGAAGCGTCGAAGAGGGGCGTGCTCGCGCGCGGTGGCCGCAATCGTCGCCATCGCCCGTGCGCTGGTGCGCTGGCGGCCAGCTTCGGTGACGACGCCGTCACGCAGCGCGAGGAGTGGCTTGATCGAAAGAACCTGACCGATGAGAGCTTTGGCACCACCGATGCGGCCGCCTTTGATGAGTTGGTCCAGGGTGTCGAGCATGGCCACGACACCGACGCGCGAGCGTGCGCCGAGGGCGAAACGCTCGAGTTCGTCCAGCGTCGAACCGTCGCGGGCCATCTCGGCCACCTCGATCACCAGGAGCCCCTCAGCCATCGAGACCGCTTGGGTGTCGATGACGCGAACGTCGATGAGGTCGCTAAACGCATCGCGCGCCACTACCGCGGCTTGGTAGGTGCCCGACAGCGCGGCGGACAGCGTGAGGACGATGACCCCCGTACACCCCTGGTCAGCGGCCGCTTGGAACGCGGCTTGAAAGGACCCCGGCGACGGCGCGGAGGTCTCGGGAAGGGTGCGCGATTGCGCACAGCGCCGCCAGAACTCCTCGATGGACAAGGTGACACGATCCACGAACTCTTCGTCGCCGAAGCGGATAGTGAGCGACACCATGGTGATGCCCAGTCGTTCGAGCTCGTGCGCCGGCAGGTCACTGGCACTGTCGCAGATGACCCCGATCTTGCCCACCGCTACCCCCCGATCATCCTTAGCTCTGCACTCTAGGGCGCGCGTGACGTTGCGCCACCAGAACGAACAGAACGTAGGTTGCGCCGCCGAGGATCGTCGCGAAGAGCCCCCGCGCGACGAGTCCACCGCCGCGGGTCCACGTCGGGGTGGCCCACGCCGCCGCCATCACGACGCCCATCGCGAGAGACGCTAGGACGCTGCGACGCACGTGCACGCTCCAGATGGTGGCGGCGACGGGAACCTGTCGAGCGGCGAGCACGATCAGAGCGGCGACGGCGGCCCCGCCGTACGCGATGGAGACGCTCGCGGTCAATCCCGCGAGTGAGTGCCGACCGAGTACTACGCACAGCGCGATGGTCACCGCGTTCTGGAGTGCGTAGAGTGCGAAGACGTCGGTCATGCGTTGCATCGATTGGAGGCCGCGAATGCAGAGCTGAAAGATGGTGAAGCCGGGCAGTCCCGCCGCGAGGATCGCGAGGACGGTCCCGGCGGGCAGTTGCGTGGAGGCGTCAAGGTGGTTGAGCAGGATACCGACGACGGGCTGGGCGAGGATGATCAGTGCGACCGTGCAGGGAATGATGATGACGAGGGATTGGCGGAGACCGAAACTCAGTCGTTCGCCCAGTGACTCGTAATCGGCCTCCGTCGCGAACTGGGCGAGTTGGGGCGTGAGCACGCCGAGTACCGAGACCACCACGATGGCGTAGGGCATCTGCATGAAGGACCAGCCGTAGGTGTACGCACTCACTGGCCCGTTGCCGCCGGTGCCGAAGGCGAAGATGAGCAGGACGTACAGCGACGCCTGGTTGGCGATCACGACCAGCAGGGTCCACGAACCCAGTCGACCCACCGTGCGAAGTGCGGGGTCGCGCACGTCGAAGCGAAAGCGAAGGCGGCCGAGGTCACTGGTGGCCAACGACGGCCACATCACGGCGAATTGCACGGCGACACCGGCCGTGGTGCCCAGCCCGAGCCACATCAAGTTGTGGGTATCGCCGACGGACGTGACGCTCGGCGTGGGGTCGACCAAGTGGAACCAGACGAGGACGCCGATGCAGATGATGTTGTTCGCCACCGGAGCCCACGATCCGACGGCGAAGACCCGTCGAATATTGAGTAAGGCCGTGGCGATGCCGATGACGCCGTAGAAGAAGATCTGCGGGACGAACCACCGTAGGAATTGCGTCGCGACGTGACGCTGTGCGATGAGGTCGCGGGTCTGCTTCGCATCGGAGGTGTGTTGCAGGAAGGTGAATCCGTCGATGATCCAGGGAGCGGCGAACCACGCGGCGAGGCACGCGACGGCCATCACCATCACACTGGCCGTGACCACGGTGGAGATCGAGCGCCAGGCCCGGCGCTCGCCGTCGATGGCGAGGCGTTCGACGATGACCGGAATGAAGGTGGCACCGAGCACCCCACCGATCACCAGGTCGAAGAGCATGTTGGGTATGGTGTTGGCCAGGTTGAACGCATCCGCCAGCGGTGTGAAACCGAGGACCCAGGCCAGGACCAAGACGCGAAGGAGGCCGGTCAGGCGTGAGGTCGCCGTACCTCCGGCCATGGACAGCACGCGACGTCCGTGAGTGGCCTGACGCGTCATCGAGCGTGCCGCCCTCGCGACTTGCGGCGGTACGTTGAGAGCCACCACCAGGCGAGGACCAACAACGAGGCGCCGCTAAGGACGTAGCCGACCACCGAGGTGCCCGCCACCCGGACCTGGACCGCCGCGCGCGCCACGACGAGTTTGCCGTCGGGCGTCGTGAGTTCGAGCTGGAGGGTCAGGGATCCCCCTTGGCGATTCACGGTGGCGATGCGTAGGGGATTGGTGGGGGCCGCCAGGGTGACGGCGACCTCTTGGTTCTGGATCGTGGGGAATTGGAGTCGGTCGGTGATGAGGTGCAGCAGCAGCGTGACCGGGTAACGAACTTTGCTGAGAATGGTGAGGGGCAGTGTGGTGCCCGAGCCCGTCAGCGTGATGGAGGAATCGTCAATGCGAAAGCTGTTGAGTTGGGCGTTGAGGTACGCGGTGGCCGCGTTGAGACCCGTTTGACGCAGGGCGGGACTGCCGATCTGCTCGGGCAACGCCTGGTACAGCTCCATCGTGACCAGTTGGGTCGGTGACGCGATGCCCTGCACGAACGAGGCGGTTCGACTGATGAGCGACTGCAGGGTGGCGACGTTCGTGCTGGACCAGACCGACGGGGCGGAGGAGGCGAGGAATCGGTCGACCGGACTGTTGTCGGTGGCGATGAGGTTCGGTGCGTAGGACGACGTTAGGGTGGTGGCCGTGAGAAACGGGTTCGACTGACTGGCGCCCAAGAGGTCATTGAGGTAGACCGGCGAGAGCGAACCGACGTTCATCGGTACGACGACCGTTCGCGCCGCGGGGGCATTGGGGGCCTCGTAATGCAGGAACGCCAGCGTGGCCAGGGTCAGGGCGGCGCGGCGGCCCGGTTCGATCGAGGTGTTCGCGGCGAGTTGCTCGAGACCACTGTCGGTGGCCAGGGCCGTCAACCCGGAGAGCGCGTCGGGGTGAAAGGGTGCGCCCCAGCCTAAGGTCGTCGACGGGACCACGCTGAAGGCGGTGTCGGGCAGGACGAGTTGGGTGACGCCCACGTGAGCGAGAGCACCCAGCTCTCCCGCCATGATGGGGTTGGTCACGAAGACCTGGCTGTCGACGGTGTGGCCGGTCGCGGACTTGAGGAACTTCCCCGCGAGAGCGACCTGCTGGGCGACTTCGGCGCCGAAACCGTTGGCGGCGAGTCCGGCGTAGTCGGCCGAGGATGGGGGGGCGGCGATCGCGCGATGGGCCGGATTGCTCAAGGCGGCGGACAGTGCGTTGCGCCAGGGGCGACTGGCGGTGCTCAGGAGCGCGCGACCCAGCGGACGGTAGTCGACCGCCAGGGTGAGGGGCATCGCGCCATACTGGGCGATGACGTTGAAATTGGCGCGGGCGTTGGCCGCCGAGGACCACGCCGTCGGGTCCACCACCGCGACGTAGTCGACCCGTAGTGGGTGCAGCACGCCAGCGCGGTGCACCGCGATCATCGACCATTCGACGCGACGCACGCCGTTCACCGTCACGGCGATGCTCAACGGGTAGACGCCGTCGCAGGCGGCCGCCTGGCAGGGGAGGCGCAAGTGGAGGGGCGCGGTACCGCAACGATGGCTGGGTCCCGTGGCGAGGGCGCTGAACAACGAGACCGTCAATCCCAGGGTGGTGCCCGTGCGACACGTCGGTGTGGACACCGACGTCGTGGCGACGGGGGGGGCCGCGGTGCCGGTACCGGCGATAATCGCGCTGACCTCGGAGCGGTAGACGATCTGGGGGTAGAGCGCGAGGGTCACCGAGTTGACCGTGCCCTGGGGTACGGCGAGGGTGAGCGACCAGCTCGCCGATCCGGCAGCGGAAAGTATCGCCACCGAACTCTGCGCGACCACCGAGAACTCGGGCGTCGTCTGGGCCAGCGCGGCCGAAGGCCACGTCAACGTCGCGAGGCCGAGGAGTACGACGCTGAGCGCCCGCCACCAGGTCGAAAATCGGTGGAACATGCTGACACAGGCTACTTGGGCCACGAGAGTGTGGCGTCTCTCGTAACCTTCATCGGTAGTGAACTCACCGAATGACTTTGCCCAACGCCTCGCGCTCATCGCACGCCGCGCCGCGCCGCTCGCGGAGGCCTTCGACCAGGCGGGATTCAGCCTCTACGCCGTGGGAGGCTCGATTCGCGACGCCGTCTTGGGTATCGAGCCCGGTGACGACTACGAAATCGACTTCACGACCAACGCGCGTCCCGACGACATCGTACGGTTGATGGCCCCCTTGTGCGGCACGCTGTGGGAGCAGGGTCGCTCCTTCGGAACCGTCGGTGGGGTGCTACGAGTCAATGGTATCAAGGCCGAAGTGACGACCTTTCGCTCCGAGGAGTACGTGGATCATTCGCGCAAGCCCGCGGTGCAGTGGGGGGACTCACTGGCGGCGGACTTGAGTCGTCGCGACTTCACCATCAACGCCCTCGCTCTTGACGTGGTGAATCTGGTGTCCGCGCCCGAGGGGGTGCAGACGTTCTTCGACTTCTGCGGCGGCTTCGCCGATCTTCACGACCGGATCTTGCGGACCCCGATCGATCCCGAGATCCTGTTCACCGACGACCCCTTGCGCATGTTGCGCGCTGCTCGATTCGCCGCGAGGTTCTCGCTGTCCATCGATTCACGTCTTGAGGCTGCGGCCACGGTGTGCGCCGAGAAACTCACCATCGTCTCGCAGGAACGCATCCGTGGGGAACTGGACTTGCTCATGGTCACCGAGCAGCCATCGATCGGACTGGACTTCATCGTGCGCACCGGACTGGCGCAGTACTTCTTTCCGGAACTGCCGATGTTGCAGTTGGAGCAGGATCCCATCCATCATCACAAGGATGTCTTGAAGCACACGTGGGCGGTGGTGGACAAGGCGTCCCCGCAATTGACCCTGCGACTGGCGGCGTTGTTCCACGATATCGGTAAGCCGGCGACGCGGGCCATCGGCGCGGACGGGGTCACCTTCCGATTCCACGAAGTCGTGGGGGCCAAGATGACCCGAAAGCGCATGACGGCGCTCAAGTACTCCAAGAGCATGATCGACGACGTCAGTCGCCTCGTCGAACTGCACCTGCGTTTTCATACGTACAAGCTCGGATGGAGCGACTCCGCGGTGCGACGCTACGTCCATGACGCCGGTCCCCTCCTGGACGAACTCAACGAACTCACGCGCTGTGACAGCACGACGCGTAACTGGCGCAAGGCCGCGGAACTCTCACGGCGCATGGACGAATTCGAAGTCCGCATCGCCGAGCTACGCGCCCAGGAGGACCTGGACAATCAGCGTCCAGCCCTCGATGGCGCCGAGGTGATGTCGCTGCTCGACCTCCGGCCGGGCCCGGTAGTGGGTCGAGCCATGACGTTTCTCCTGGAGATTCGACGTGAGGAGGGCGAGATCTCCAAGGCCGAGGCCGCGCACCGACTCCGGGAGTGGTGGAGCGAGCAGGAATAGTCCCCGGCGCCGCGAGGACGTGGGGCCTCTGTGGGGCGTCACCACCGCGCGCGAGCGCCGGGGCACTCGCGCGCGGTGAGCGCGTCGTGGCGTTAGGGCCAGACCGGGTTCTCGGCGCCGCGAGCGAAGTCCTCGATCATGTTGTGCGCGATGTCGTCGTGGTACTGCACCGGCGGCGACTTCATGAAGTACGCACTGGGCCCGAGGATCGGACCACCGATGCCGCGGTCGAGAGCGATCTTCGCGCAGCGCACCGCGTCGATGATGACGCCCGCGGAATTGGGGGAGTCCCACACCTCGAGCTTGAGCTCGACGTTGAGGGGAACGTCACCGAAGTTACGGCCCTCCATGCGGATGTAGGCCCACTTGCGGTCCTTGAGCCACGGCACGTGGTCGCTGGGACCGATGTGCACGTCGTCGGGGTCCATCACGTAGTTCTCGAGCTGCGAGGTCACCGCTTGGGTCTTGGAGACCTTCTTCGACTCCAGGCGCTCACGGTCCAACATGTTCTTGAAGTCCATGTTGCCGCCGACGTTGAGTTGGTAGGTGTGGTCCAGGGCCAGCCCGCGGTCCTCGAACAGTCGAGCGAGCACGCGGTGCACGATGGTCGCGCCTACTTGGCTCTTGATGTCGTCACCGATGATGGGCAGGCCGGCGTCGGAGAACTTCTTGGCCCAGACCGGGTCCGAGGCGATGAAGACCGGAATGGCGTTCACGAACGCGCAGCCCGCGTCGAGGGCGGCTTGGGCGTACATACGCTGCGCCTCCTCGGAGCCCACCGGAAGATAAGAGACGAGAACCTGGGCGCGGGTGTCACGCAGGGCCTGGGCGACGTCGACCGCCTCGGCGGGTGACTCGTCGATGACCGCCCGGTAGTACTTGTTGAGCCCGTCCATTGTGGGGCCCCGCTGGACGGTCACGCCCAGTGGCGGAACCTCCGCGAACTTGATCGTGTTGTTCTGACCACCCTCGATGGCCTTACCGAGGTCCGAGCCGACCTTGGAGGCGTCGACGTCGAAGGCCGCGACGAACTCGAGGTCGCTGACGTGGTAGTCCCCCAACATCACGTGCATGAGACCCGGTACGTTGTCATCGGCCTTCGCGTCCTTGTAGTACGTCACGCCCTGGATGAGCGAACTGGCGCAGTTCCCGACGCCGGCAATGGCCACGCGAATCTTCTCCATGGCTCTCCTTTCCTACTTCGCTTCAGGCGCGAAGGTTTGCTGATTATTTCGTTCGGTGGACAACAGGTTGTCGATCCACTCGAGGTCCAGTTCGACACCGTTGGCCGCGTGCGCCATGACGCTGCGGGCGTAGGTGTCGAGCTGCTCATTGCGAGCACCGGCCTGCATTTCGGCCAGACGCTCAACAAGATCTGTGCGGCGGCGTTCCAACAACGTCACGCGCAGCGAAGGGGTCAGGTACTTGGCCAGCGCCATCCGCAGTGAGAAATTTCGTGAGTCGTCCAAGGTCGCCGGGTCGCCCAGTAGCGCCACGAACTCCTCGCGACCCCGAGGCGTGATGCGATAGACCTTGCGCGAACGGCGCCCCAAACCCTGGGTCGCGCGCAGGGCCCGCAGTGACGCACGTTCGCCCGACAACGATCCGGTGGACAGTGCGTTGCCCCGGGCGTCGGGCGCGACGACGGCCTCGACGAAGCCGTGGCGTTCGAGGCGGTTGAGCGCCGGGTAGATCGAACCGAAGGAGATGTTGGACGAGACCGCCAGGCGGTCGCGCACCTGCGTGCGGATCTCGTAGCCGTGATGATCACGGTCCATGAGGAGGCCCAGGATGGCGATATCCAACATGCGAAACATCATATCAAATCGATATATCGATTGCATCGCTGTAACGGCGAGATGACGAAAAGTCCACTTCTCAGCGGCAATTGGTAATGTCGGCGCTAATGGATTCGAGTATTCGTGCCACTACCGCTGACGGAGCCGTCGTCGAGTTCGGTCTGGTACGCCACGCCCTCCTCGCCAAGATCGCCGCGGGGACGCTACGCGCCAGTGACGTGTGCGACGCGCACCCCGAATTGCTCCGCGCCGCGAAGAACATCGGTCGCTCGACCGGGGAGTCTTGTCCCGTGTGCGGCGACGTCGAATTGGTCGAAGTCACGTACGTGTTCGGCGCTCGCCTCCCCGCGGGCGGCACGTGTCCGACGTCGCGCACCGAACTGTTGAAGCTGGAGCGTCGAGCGGAGCCGGTCCAGTGCTACGCCGTGGAAGTGTGTGTGGGGTGTTCGTTCCACCACTTGGTGCGCAAGTGGTCGGCGGGCGGGCGCAGCGCCCGGCGAACGGTCGCGAAACAGAGTCGGTCGTGACCCCACCCAGCGCGCCAGCAATCCGCTCGCGCAAGCGCCGCGCCGGTAGCACCCCGATCGTCATGATCACCGCCTACGACGAGCCCACCGCCCGCTACGCCGACGAGGCCGGGGTCGACATCTTGTTGGTGGGCGATTCTCTCGCCAACGTCGTCCTGGGTCACGGCGACACCCTGCACGTGACGATCGCGGAGATGGCCCATCACGTTCGTGCGGTGGCGGCGGCGTCGCCCCGCGCTCACATCGTCGCGGATATGCCGTGGCTCAGTTATCACGTGGGTGTCGCGAGCGCCGTCGCCAACGCGGGCGAGTTGATCCGAGCCGGGGCCCAGAGCGTGAAGCTCGAAGGCGGGGCCAATCGTCGTGAGGTGGTGCGCGCCCTCGTGGACGCCGAGATCCCGGTCATGGGACACCTGGGACTGACCCCCCAGAGCGTGCTGGCCCTGGGCGGATACAAGGTGCAGGGCAAGACGCGTGACGCGGCCAAGTTGCTGGTCGAAGACGCGATGGTCCTGCAGTCCGAGGGGGTCTACGCCCTGGTGGTCGAGGGGGTCCCCCGCGTCGTCGGTACTCAGCTCACCGAGTCCCTGGACATTCCGACCATCGGAATCGGCGCCGGCCCCGACACCGATGGTCAGGTACTGGTCATCCACGATCTCCTCGGGCTGACGAAGGGACGCCCGGCGAAGTTCGTGCGCCAGTACGCCGATCTCGGCACCGCGATCACCGACGCCGTGTCACGGTACGCCCGTGACGTGCGCGACGCGACCTTTCCCAGTGTTGCGGAGTCCTACGATGACCCCGCGGAGCTGCGGGACTAGCCATTTCACGGCCGTTCGGCTAGACTTTCGCTTCCCGCAACCGCGGGGAAGTACCACAGACCCTGCTCTGTTTTCCGCAGAGCCCGGACTCGCTCCGGACCAGAGGGAAAGGAAGTGGCCATGAGGCCTTATGAAACCATGATTGTCTTCGACACGGTCGTCGACGCACAATCCATCCAGGTGGCGCTCGACCGAGCGCTCGACACCATCAGATCGAACGCCGGAATCCCCGGAACCATCGACCGTTGGGGTAAGCGTCCCTTGGCGTACGAGATCAACAAGCGCAAGGAGGGCTACTACGTCCTCGTGGAGTTCACCGGCGAGCCGACCACGGTCGACGAGTTGGATCGAATTCTCACCTTGTCCGACGAAGTCCTGCGCTTCAAGATCCTGCGACGCAACGAGCGAGCCCACACCAGCCGTGTCACGGCCCAGGCGTAGGTTCGGACGCTTCGCGACTAAGGAGAACCAATGGCCGATAACACCATCACCGTCGTGGGCAACGTGACCCGCGACCCCGAATTGAAGTTCCTGAACTCGGGACAGGCGGCACTGCGCCTCGCGGTGGCCGTCAGTCGTCGTTGGCAGAACCGTCAGACCCAGGAGTGGGAGGAGAAGACGTCGTTCTTCGACGTCTCGGCCTACGGTCCGATGGCGGAGAATGCCGCATCGACGCTCAGCAAGGGTGCGCGCATCGTCGTGACCGGACGAATGGAGCAGCGCTCCTGGGAGACCGAGTCGGGCGAGAAGCGCAACGCCTTCGAGATCGTGGCCGACGAGATCGCCCCGTCGTTGCGTTGGGCGACCGCCGTGGTCACCCGGACCCCGCGTGGCGAGGGCGGATCGTCGAGTTACAGCGACCGTCCCGCTCCCGCGCGCACCAACGAACCCAGTACCTACGCTTTTGATGAGGAGCCCTTCTAATGCCCCGTAAGAATATGCCGACCCTGCCCAAGCGGGCCCCGAAGATCGATACGCGCCGCGGTGCGAAGAAGAAGCCGTGCTCCTTCTGCCAGCACGGTGTCGGTTCGGTCGATTACAAGGACTTGGCCCAGTTGCGCAAGTACATCTCGGATCGCGGCAAGATCCGCGGCCGCAAGGTCTCGGGTAACTGCCAACAGCACCAGCGTGACGTGACCGATTCGATCAAGACCGCCCGGGAGCTCGCGTTGTTGCCCTACACGCAGCGCACCGTGACCGAGCGGCGAGGGGGGCGCGGTCGCGACGATCGTGGACCCCGTGGACCGCGACCGGACCGCGACGGTGCCGAGCGCTCGAGCGACACCGAGGCCACCCTGGCGGACGTGACCGCCGAGGTCGCCGTTCCGAGCGTCGAGGCTGAGGAGGCGGGCGAATGAAGGTCCTATTGCGTTCCGACGTCAATGGCGTGGGCCGTCGCGGCGACATCGTCGAGGTGAAGGCGGGCTATGCCCGTAACTTCCTCCTGCCGACCGGTGCGGGCCTGCAGGCCAATGACACGATGGAGGTGCAGGCCGCCTCCATGCGCAAGTCACGCGATCTGCGCGATGCGCAGAGCCGTAGCGCCGCCGAGACCCAGCGCGGCGTGATCGAAGCGGCCACCGTGACCGTGGCCGCGCGCGCCGGCACGAACGGCCGCCTCTTCGGGTCCATCACCGAGGCGGACATCGTCAATGCGCTGCGCACGGCGACGAACATCTCGTTGGATCGTCACGCGATCCTCATGGACGAGCACCTCAAGGAAGTCGGCACGGCCACCGTGTCGGCCCACCTCTTCGAGGGAGTGGTGGCCACCATCAAGGTGGAGGTCGTGGCGAAGTAGTCGCGACCACGCGACACGCACGAGGCCGGGGCTCTTCGCCCCGGCCTCGTGCGTGAGGCGGTGACGTCACAGTCGGTTGTCATCATGGGGACATGTGGTTACGCACAGGGATTTCCCCACGTTGTTGTTCTTGTGAGCCACAGGTCATATCGACGACCGTTGAGGTCCCATGACGCAACTTGAATCTGACCGCGGCCGAACCCATTCACCAGCGACGGCGGGACGGGTCCCCCCCAACGCCATCGAGATGGAGGAGTCGCTGATCGGCGCGATGCTCCTGTCACCGGAAGCGGTGTCCATCGCCTACGAGACGGTGGAGCCCGAGGACTTCTACCGGCCCCTGCACGCACAGATCTTCTCGGCCATCCTGGCCCTGGCCAACGCCGGTGAACCCGTGGACTACGTCACGGTGCAGGCCAAGTTGCAAGAACAGGGGGCCGCGGCCGTCGAGGTGGGACTGCTGTCGTCGTTGCAGATGAACACGCCCTCGGCCGCCAACGCGCGTCATTACGCCGAGATCGTCCACGAGAAGGCCCAGCAACGTCGTCTGATCGCCGTCGCGGGCGAGATCGTCGACGACGCCTACGTCGCCACCGACGACGTCGTGGGCCTCATCGACGACGCGGAGCGCAAGATCAATCAGATCGGGGACACCAATCGCATCGACACGGTCTCGCCCCTGCAGCGCCTCTTGGTCGCCGAGGCCAACATCCTCGAGGAGCGAGGTGAGACCCGCGGTCAGTTCAACGGTCTGGAGACGGGCTATCGCTCCCTCGACCTCGTGCTACAGGGTCTACAACCGCACAGCTTGACCATTGTCGGGGCCCGACCAGCGATGGGAAAGACGGCCTTCGCGTTGGGCATCTTGACGCACGTGGGTGCGGTCGTGAACCGACCGGCGTTGTTCTTCTCGCTCGAGATGAGTCGTCAGGAGCTCGCCGAACGCATCCTCGCGTCGACCGCCCGCATCGACTCCTCGAAATTGCGCACGGGGGACCTGAGTGACGCCGACTGGAATCGGGCCCAGGACGCCTTTGGCTACCTGCAGTCGGCGAAGGTGTTCATCGACGACAATCCGAGTCTGACGGTCATGGACGTGCGCTCACGCGCACGGCGCATCAAACAGCAGAATGGGGACCTCGGCGTCGTGATCATCGACTACTTGCAACTCATGAGTTCGCGTGGCCGCGCGGAGAACCGTCAGGTGGAGGTGTCCGAGATGAGTCGTGCGCTCAAGATCCTGGCGCGTGAACTCAGCTGTCCGGTGATCGCCCTCTCGCAGCTCTCGCGAAAGCTCGAAGAGCGAGCCGACAAACGCCCGATGATGAGCGACTTGCGCGAGTCGGGCTCCCTCGAGCAGGACGCGGACGTCGTGTTATTCCTCTACCGTGCCGAGCAATACGGCGACGTGCCCAACGACAAGAAGTCCGAGGCCGAAATCATCGTGGGCAAGAACCGCAACGGCCCGACGCGAACCGCGCACTTGACCTGGCGCGGCGAGTTCGCGCGCTTCGACAACGTCGCCGACACTAGTAACTTCTGACGTCGTGTCCCTGGGGAGTGGACCCCGACGCACGAGCTAGTTGACGGTCGCGACGAGGCCATCACGTTGAAGGCGCAGGGTCGGCCCCTCCCTCGAACGATTGCGCCACGGCTAGTTCATCGCCGTACGCGGGGAGCAGGATTCGCGCGACGACCGGGAAGATGATGGAGGAGAGGACGGCCACGAAGATGATGGCCGAATAGTTCCGGGGACCGAGAAATCCCGCGCTGCGTCCAATCTCGGCCGTGGTGACCAGCAAGGTGAGTGGTGCCATCAACATGGCGGCCCCCGCGAACGACATGCGCCAACTGTGCCCTCGGTGCCGGAGATAGGGCACCACCACCAGTCGCGACACGCTCACGACGACGAGGAGAAGTCCGATCAGCGGCAGCAACGACAGCACACTGGCGCGCAGTGGTGTTTGCAGGCCCACGGTCAAGAAGAAGAGGGGGATGAAGAAACTGTTCGCCACCGACGTCAAGCGTTCGACGATGGCGCGAGCGTTCCCGATGACCCCTCGAAAGATGACTCCGGCGAGCAGCGCGCCCAGGACGGTGGGGATTCGAATGACGCCCGCGAACGCGACGACGACGAAGAGCAACGCGAAGGTGCCCCGCAGACCGACTTCGATCGGGTCGTCACGGCGGAACCAGCGGTGGAAATGTCGAGGGACGCGAGAGCGCGAACGCTGGAAGAGACGGACCAGCACGAAGGTGAAGGCGAAGAAGACGGCCACGCGACTGCCCAGGAGCGTGGAGGTCGTGATCGAGTCGTGGCGACTCGCGACGCTCAATATGTTCAACGCACCCAGGTAGACGACCTCAGTCACCGAACCCATGAGCAAGACGTCGTGGCCAAAACGCTGACCCATCCACCCCTGGACGTAGAGGACCGGCACGGTAATCCCCACCGAGGTCGCCGCGCCCGCCAGGACCCAGATTGGCGACGCCCCCGCGAGGTGACCCAAGACGAGCGCCGAGACGCCGAGTGACGTGACGAATAGCCCCACACCCATCGCCACCGAGCCTCGGGCGGCGCCCAACAACTGGCGAAAGTCGATCTCCAGTCCCACCAGAAACATCAAGATGAGGAAACCGAGTTCGCCCAGCGACGAAATGACGCTCGTCGTGGAATAGTCGGCGGACGGGATGATCCTACTGAGGCCGATGCCGATCAGCAGTTCGATGACGGCCCCCGGCACGGACACGATCTCGCCGACGAGGGGACCCACGAACGCAGCGACCGACAGCAACGCCAAGACGAAACTTACGTTGAGTGACACGGGCCCTCGCTTCTCACGGTGTGGTATCGATGAAATGACCCACCACCGGGGGCTTTCATCCCCCATTCTACGAGGTGCGTCCTTCCCTCCTTCCCTCACCCGCGAACCATGAGTCGCTCGCGCCGTCGCTCGCGTCCACGGATCGCGCATCGGTCGCCGTCGCTCAACCCGATCCGACGTCAAGAGTCCGCGGGTTACGTCCGACCCCTTCCCCGCGAGATGCGCCGGGGTCGCGCGCTCGTCGCGCCCGGCCGGACAGCGCGGCGCGAAGATGACCGAGGGATCCGCCCGACGGGTGGCGAAGTGCCACGGGTGACGCGCACGTGGTCGATCGGGCGACGAACGCCTGACTCGGTCTAGGATGAGCGACAATCGAAGGTAGTGATATGGGAGCTGCGGTCAGTGCCGGTGTCGATGAGTCGGTGGCGATTTCTCTCGATCGCGTCACCAAGATCTACTCCAGCGGTGGGGGCATCCATGATCTCAGCCTCGAGATCAAGGTCGGAGAAGTCTTCGGTTTCCTCGGAC
>JABBOA010000156.1 GCA_019352075.1 Acidobacteriota bacterium
GGTGGGGCTAGTAAGAATCGAACTTACGACCTCGTCATTATCAGTGACGCGCTCTAACCGACTGAGCTATAGCCCCTAGGGCTATCCAATGTACAACATCTGTCACCGGCGTCGTTTTCGCGCTGAATCCCCGTGGGTTATCGGTGGAACGGTGCAGCGGGCAGACTGGAGTGGTGCTCGATCCCCGTTTTGTCTACGTCGCGGTGGCCTTGTCGGTCCTGGGTTCGACGTCCTACGTGCGTGACACGTTGCGTGGAACGACTTCGCCGCACCGCGTGACGTGGGGACTCTGGGCGATCGAGGGCATCCTGGCCTTCGTCGTCGAGATCCAACAGCGCGTGGGTCTGGCGTCGGTGATGACGTTGGCGCTGGGTTTCATGCCGCTCGTGGTGGTGTTGACGTCGTTCGTCAATCGGCACGCGGTGTGGCGGGTGGACGCGCTCGACATCGCGTGCGGCGCGGTCTCCGTCGTGGGACTGGTGTTCTGGGCCTTCGTCAGTGAGCCGACGGTGGCGCTGGTGTCCTTCGCGATGGCCGACTTCATCGCGGCACTACCGACGTACCGCAAGTCGTGGAGGTCGCCCGAGAGCGAGACGCCACGCGTATTCGTCCTCGGCGCCGTCAACACAGGCATTACGCTCTTGACACTAAGGAGTTTCACCACCGCGGGGGCATTGTTCCCAGGAGTCATCATGATGACCGACACCATCTTGAGCGTGATGATCCTCACGCGCCTCGGACCTCGCATCAACCAGAGAACACCACCCAAGGAGTCGATGGCGTGAAAAAGGTCGATCTGACGACAGTTGCCCAACGACGGCTGGAGGGCCGGGGCGGGCGGTTCCTCACGTCGCGAGGGTCGCTCGGTGCGTTGGCCGATCGACCCGCCGGCTACGACGTGGTCGAGCGACTCGCGCAGCCGGCGCTGGACCGGGTGTCGTCGCTCGCTCCGCTGCGCTGGCGTCGGATGCTCGAGAGTCCGTTGTCGTTCCTGCGCGGCGCGGCGCTGGTCATGTCCGAGGACTTGGCCCGGGGCCCGTCGGCCCCACTGACCGTGCAGATCTGTGGCGACGCGCACCTGTTGAACTTCGGGGTGTTCGCGTCGCCCGAGCGTCGCCTCGTTTTCGACCTGACGGACTTCGACGAGACTGATCTGGGCCCCTTCGAGTGGGATGTCAAGCGGTTGGTGACCTCTCTGGTGATCGCCGGCGACGGCATTGGATTGCGTCACGGTGCCCAAGAGAAGCTGGCCCGCGCGGTGGCCCGCGAGTACCGCGTCGCCATGCGTCGTTTCGCCGAGGAGACGCGCCTCGACGTCTGGTACTCCTCGCTGACCACGTCATCGCTGATGCAGGACTTGCGTGGCGCCTTCGCCGACGTGACGCGCCGGCGGATCGACGACGTCTTGCATCACCTTCGCGGTACCGACGACCAACGGGCGTACCAGCGCTTCGTCACCGGGGGGGAGAGCCCCCGCATCGTCGACGACCCCCCGCATTTCGCGCACCTCGAGGGCGTTGACGAGACGGGGGTCAGTGCCGAGGTCATCCTCGGGGTCGTCGCCGACTACGATGCGACGCTCGCGACCGACCGCCAACTCCTCCTGAGCCAGTTCGCTCCGGTCGACGTGGCGCGCCACGTCGTGGGGGTGGGCTCGGTGGGCTCGGAGTGTTTCGCGGTGCTACTGCGCGGTCGCGATCACCGCGATACGTTCTTCCTGCAGATCAAGGAGGCCCACGCTTCGGTGGTGGCGCTCGCGCGTGAACGCGACGCTTCTCAGGACCCGGCGGCTCGCGTGGTCCACGGCCAGCGCGTGATGCAGGTGACTCCCGACGCCTTCCTCGGGTGGGGCAACGTGTCGGTCGACGCGCGAACGCGCAGCTTCTACGTGCGTCAGCTTTACGACCACCGCGCCAGCATCGACGTCTCGCGACTCGACGACACGCTGTTGGAGGCGTACGGGCGCATGTGCGCGTGGACTCTGGCGCGCGCCCACGCGCGATCGGGTACCTCCGCGCAGATCGCGGGCTACATCGGTGGCAGTCCCCGCTTCGACGAAGCCATTGCGGAATTCGCCCAGGCCTACCGCGAGCGCAACGCGCACGACTACCAGGCCCTGCATGATGCCGTCGTCCAGGGGCGAATCAGCCTCGAGGACTGAGGCGTGCCCCCGTTCGCCCTGCACCCCGCGTGGCTGGGGGGTCTGGCGGTCCTGGCGGCACTGCACGTGGGGTGGGTGCGAGAGCGCCGGTATCGGGTGCGCGCGCTGTGGGGCTGGCTGGTCCTGGCCGTCGTCGTGCTCTGGCCCGTGGGGGACCTCGCGGCGTCGGTCTCGTTGAGCGTCGCCACGCTGCAACGCCTGGTCATCATGTTGTTGGTCGCGCCACTCTTCGTCAAGAGCGTTTCGACGGCGCACTTCGTGGTGTTGACTCGTCCGACGCCGATCGACGCCCTCACGCGTCGCCTCGCGCACCCGGCTCTCGCCATGGCGGTGGTGACCCTCGTGGGGACGCTGACCCTCTCGACACCCGTGGTGGACGCGGGCGCGCACTCAGAACCGGTGCGCGCCCTCACGTTGGTGGGCGTGTTGGCGTGTGGGGTCATCTTGTGGATACCGGCACTGGGCGTCATGCCCGGCGCGCGACGACTCTCACCGATCGGACGGGCGGGATTCATCTTCGTGGCGTCGCTCGTCGTGACGAGTCTCTCCTTCGTGTGGATCTTCGCGCGACATTCGCTCTACCCTGATCTGCACCACCAGGAATCGTTGCTGCACATGACGCCACTCTTCGATCAGCAACTCGCGGGTTTCGTGGCCAAGATCGGAAGCTACGTCCCCATGTGGGCGGTGGCGTTCACGATCTTCTCACGCGCCGACGACGCGGGTGTCGCCGTCGAGGAATCACCGCTGCACTGGGCCGACGTGGAGCGACAGCTCCTGCGCATCGACCGACAACGAGACCGCACGGCCCGACGGAGCGCCCGCCGTCGAGGGGCCGCTCCAGACGCCGAGTAGAATGGCCGCGACGGGGATGTAGCTCAGTTGGTAGAGCGCGGGCTTTGCAAGCCTGAGGTCGTGG
>JABBOA010000157.1 GCA_019352075.1 Acidobacteriota bacterium
CGACGGCCCCGGATTTCCCTGGACCTTCGACTTCCGTGGCGGGGAGACTGTGACGCAAGACCAAGGTAAAGGTAAAGGCCACTCGCAATGTCGCGCATCTCCTGCGATGAGGGTTCATGCACACCCCTCATATACGCCTACCTGCACACCCCTTCAATCGGCGTCATCGCACTCAGTCTGTGGATTTAATGAAGTCGGGTCACGCGGCAACGGTAACCACGCCCTGTTACCGGCCACTCAATTTCAGCAACGAACGTACCTCTTTGGTGTCGAAGCACCAACACCAGACACTCCGACCGCGGGGAAGGGACTGAGGAAAGGCGCCCGGGGGCATCGTCGTGCACGGTGGACGCCTCCACTTCGAGATGGCGTGTCGGGAGAGGTCAACTTCTGACCTGGCGAGGGAAGCGAGATTGAGTCCTGCTGCGATCAGCGCCCCGCTTTCCGGTCGGCCAGTAGCAGCTTTTCCCGTCGCTCGGATTGCCAGGGCCTTGGCGAAGTCGCCGTCAGGCCTGGGTGAGACCCATCGGCGACGACGCCCGTGACTTCTCGACCTCGGCGAGGGGAAGTGTATGTAACTCACCCTTTCGTGAGGCTCTCATTCCCACTTCGCGACCGGGCGCGCCCACTCAGACTTTTCGCACTTGGCACTCGGCATATCGAACTCATTCGTTCAGCGTGCCCGATAAATCAGAATCTACGTCGCCTTTCGCTGGCTCCAGTTGGACCGCGACAGCCTCCGCGCCCTGGTTAGTTGGCTAATCGGGCGTGCGATAGAACGCACCGTCGAGTGGCGAATGAAGGGATTTGCGTGTCGCACCTCGCATTCGCCACCCGTCGGCCCGGCGCTAGTGAATCAGGACTTTCAGCGCATCGTGCTGGGCGGCATTGGCGAACACGTCGTACGCCTCGAGCATCTGGTCAAAGGTGAACTCGTGGGTGACGAACTTGTCCGCCGGCAACTTGTGTTCAGCGACGAGCTTCAGCAACATCGCCAGCGTGTTGGTATTCACCAGGCCCATCGAGATGTCGATGTTCTTGATCCACAATTCGTTGAGTGCCAGCTCGACCGGCATTCCGTGCACGCCGATATTGGCGACGCTGCCCCCGGGGCGAACGATTTCGGTCGCCATGGTGAAGGTCCGGGGCAGACCGACGGCCTCAATGGCCACGTCGACTCCCGCCCCGTCGGTGAGTGCGAGTACCTGCTCCTTCCAGTCCGCATCTCCCGAGTTGACCGTGTCGGTCGCGCCGAAGTCCGATGCTCGCTTGAGGCGAGCGTCATCGAGGTCAATGGAGATGATCTTGGAGGGACCGTAGAGACGTGACGTCATGACCGCAGACAGCCCGACTGGCCCTGATCCGATGACGGCAACGACGTCGCCCGGATTCACCTTGCCGTACTGCACGCCGATCTCGAACCCGGTCGGCAGAATGTCCGATAGCAGAATGCCCTCGGCGTCCGTCATCCCCTCGGGGACCTTGTAGACAGAATTCTCCGCGAAGGGGACCCGAACGAACTCCGCTTGCGTGCCGTCGATCATGTATCCGAAGATCCATCCGATACCCGCGAGGCCTTCGGGATCGAGGCAGTGGCTGAAGAGTCCGAGGCGACAGTTGGAGCACCTTCCACACGAACTCACGCACGAAAGGATGACGCGGTCGCCCACCGCCAGCTGCGTGATCCCCGTACCGATCTCGGTGATGACACCGATGCCCTCGTGTCCGAGGATCCGGCCGACTTGTACCTCGGGGGTATCACCCTTGAGGATGTGCAGGTCGGTGCCGCAGATTGTCGTGGCGACCATCTTCACGATCACGTCCGTCGATTGTTGAATGACCGGATCGGGAACTTCCTCCCAACTCTTCTTGCCAGGACCCTGATATACGAGCGCTTTCATGGCTGTGCTTTCTCATGCCAGTTGTGTGATGACTGCTCTCAAGCGCCGTTTGCGCCCTAAGACCACTGGTAGACCATCGAGTGAAACCTCACTTAATTAGTATATGTAATAATCAGTGTATGAAATCAAGTGACTTTCAGCCCTTGGAATCGGTGGTTGACGCTGTCCTCTCGGCGAGCCGAGTCCTCGTGGCGGTTGCCGCACGTTCACTGTCCGAGATCGACGAGGAGGTGACCCTCACCCAGTACCGGACCCTCGTGGTGCTTGCGTCGCGTGGTCCGCAAAACCTGGCCGGACTGGCCGAGTCGGTCGGGGTGACGCCGGCCACGGCGACTCGAATGTGCGACCGGCTCGTGAAGAAGAGGTTGATTGCTCGCCAACCGCAAATGGAGGACCGTCGCCAGGTCCGCCTCGCGCTGACGAAGAAGGGGCTCGAGTTGGTCGGAGCGGTGACGGATCGTCGCCGTCACGAGATCGGGGCCATCGTGAATTCGATTGGCCCCGCGGAGCGGGCCGTTCTCGTCCAGGCCCTCAGTCGGTTCGCGGCGGCGCCAGGGGAGGTCCCGGAACAGGATTCGTCGGCGGGTGGGGGCCTGTAGATGCCCCTGAGTGATATCGCCGGCAACCGCCGGTGACGCCGACGGATGCGCGCAACGCAGGTCGGCGTCGGCCAGTGGCTCGCGTCGGCGACCTACACCCAGAAGTGGCTCGTATGAGACGCCGTCATCGCCGGAGTCGACGCCGTCGTCGTCTATGAGGCGCTGCGCCTCGCCTCGCCGCGCACGTCGTCCTCCAGGTCCTCGCGGGCTACCGAGTCCCTCTGCCCGTCAGTGAAGATGGGACAGTGACATCCCCTCACTTCGCGCGACCCTGGGCGATCCTGGGCGATCCTGGGCGATCCCCCTCATCGCGTGCGTGGGCGGCGTTGGTGGGGTCCGTCCTGGTCTTCGCAGTCGCACCCGAAGCTCGAGGTCGCGGCGCTGACGCAGCCATCGCGGCGGTGCACCACAACCCTCGTGGGGTTCGACGGCGCAGCATCCTCGTGAAGATCGTGGCCCGGCGCTCACCATCGGTTCGGGTGGCTCGGGCGGCCGCGAGGGGCCGTTGGACACCCGCGCGACGTGGAAGTTAGATC
>JABBOA010000158.1 GCA_019352075.1 Acidobacteriota bacterium
TCCCCCGCGGCGAGCATGAAGTCCAACAACGAAGGCGACGCACAAAAGACTGGCCGTCGAACCACGGCGGCCGGCGTTTCAAGCGCCTCACCGTCGTAATCCGCAGCGACGCCTCCCGCCTCACGCAGGATGAGCAGGCCCGCCAGGTAGTCCCACGGATTGAGGGTGGACTTGCGTGCCACCGCGTAGACGTCGAGGGAGCCATCCGCGACGAGGCAGATCTCTAAGCTCGCCGCGCCAAGCGCCCGGTACTGCGCCCACCCCAGGTGACGGCCCGGCAATCCCGAGAACGCCATAATCGACCGCGTCACCTCAGTCTGTCCGGTTGTCACGATACGTTCTCCATCGCGAGTGGCCCCCGCACCGATCTCCGCTTCGAAGGCTGCACCCGTCGCCTGATTCATGACCAATCCCGCCACCAGTTGATCGTCCCTCATCACTGCCAACGATGTGGCGTAGAAAGGAATCCCGTGGTCACAGTTGGTGGAACCATCGATTGGATCAACGATGACGGTGTAGTCACCACGGCCACTCACGCCCGATTCTTCGCTCACCACCCGAAAGCCAGCACCGACGAGGACCCGCAGTGCCACCTCGTCTGCCGCCAGATCCAGGTGATACTGGGTGGGGCGCTGACCCGAGAATCCCCGACCACGCTGAGTTGACACGGCGTCACGAATCTCGAGGGCGCACTGGCGAAGTGGTTCGAGCAGGCTGTCGGTCACGTGTCCACGGTAGTAGCGACGAGGACTAACCTGAATGTTGATGGCCGCCATTGACGTAGCTGGATTCGTAGCTGACCTAAAAGATCATGCGGTGACCCATGGTTTTCACGTGCACGATGAACGCCATTTCGTCGAGACGTATTCATTGCGTCAGGCGTGGGAGGTCGATTTGCACCCCGAGGATGGCTGCGGGGGGCCGGTAGACCTCCATATTGAGCTCGATGTGGACCCTCGCACGCTCTTGGCATTTGAAGACGCCGTACTGGGTTTGCCCGACGACGTCGACCCGCCCGACGAATTCCACTTCCCACTCGTCTTGACGTGGGTGCTGCCGCCCATGCCGCATGGCCCTGACTTGCTGCGCCTCGCCATCGACCTGGCTCCCGTAGGTGGCATGGAGATGCCCCTCGAAGTCACCGCGACCGACTCCTTCGCGTCGCCCACCGAGACCAGTGAACGTCGCATCTCAATCGTCGCTCGCCGTGCGATCTCGCTCTCCCAGGTCTCCAAGGGCGAGGATCCTCTGTGCGAGGTCTTTGAGCGCGGACGCGGCGTCAGTGACTACTTACTGCAAGCCGCCGACTCGTGGCTCGCCTAAGGCGTCTCGGCGTCGTCGCCTCGCTCCTTAGCACCGGAGTGCTGCTGAGTGCCTGTGGCACCGGGTCGGCGGTCGCCCAGGCGCGCACGTCGTGCCAATTCGTCCACCGGGCCCTGGTCTTGCAGGCGCAGAGCAACGAGCGCGGGCTGTCGGCGAACTCTCGCGCCGTCTTGCGGGGTCGAGCCATGGGCGAACTGCTCAAGGCCACCCCCTCCGCGGCTGCGGCCACTTCGAGTGACGGTAGCTGGAATCCCTTGATGACCACTATCTCCGAGGCACAACGGGTGCCCCTGGAGAACCTCGTGCCCGCTCTAACGCGATTGTGTCAGGTGGCCGACTCCACGTCGCCCTATCTCTAGGAGGCCGACTACTTCTTCGCCGGGAACCGCTGGTAGAGCCACTCGAGCGAGTTTGGTTGCTCGACCGCCTCGTCCCAGCCTTCGAGCAGAGACTCCAGATGATCGTGGCTCGCCACCTCGCCGATGATCACCACGGTGAGCTCCGTCACCGGCTCCGACGAAGGGAACCAGTCGCCGAAGGCGTCCTCGGTGATCACCGCATCGGGCTCGATCATTAGGTACAACTCCCCCGTCGCCTCGACCCACGACAACTCGTAATGATTACCGGCGCTGTCGGTCCACTCGTCGCCGTATTCGAACTCGGCGCTTTCGCGGCGCGCTTCATTGCTCTCGTAGAAGGTTTCGAGGTCCATACCTTTTAGCCTAGGCCACGGCCCCTTAGCCCCACCAAACTGTGTGTGGAGATGTGAGCAAGAAACGTCGTGGCACACGTTGCGTGACTCTGAGCACCGGGGACTGGACTCGGCGCCATGACAATTCCCCACGATTACCTCGGACAACTCCGCAACGACTGGCGTTGGCGCTGTCGCCGTGACGCATCGATCCACGCGATGGCGCAACTGCGCGAGCGCCATCGCGAGATCGACCTCGAAGGCCTCGCGGATCTGGGTGAACTGGTGTGCTCACTCGACACCCGGGGCGGGCGAAGCGTGCTCGATCGGGCCCACGTCGTTCAGGCCCTCTTGAGCGAAGCGGCCAACGAAGAGATCCACCGTGCCCTCCTGCAGACCTTGTTGCCGGGGGTCGTCAACGTCTGTCGGCAACTACGCTTCGGCCAGGGCATCGTCAACGAACCTCGCGACACCCTCACCGCCGCGATCTCCCTCCTGAGCGAACTCATCACCGACTGGGCGGGCGAATCGCGGCCCTACGCCGCCCCCGACCTGCTGTCCGCCCTGCGGGGCCGGTTGCGGCGCTGGCTGCTGAAGGAGAAGGAGGCCCGCCTGACGACCCCGTGTCTCGACGACTCCGAACCGGTGGCCGCCGCGAGTTCTCCGATGCTCACCCGCCTCGAGATGCTGCGCGATGGCCCCCACGAACGACTCGCTCGCTTGACGTACCAATGCGTGTTCGCTGGAGTGCCCCTGTGCGAACTCGCTCGAGCGGACCATTCGTCGTTACCCACGCTGAGGCGTGAATTGCAGATCTTCGCTCTCGCGCATCTCCTCGGATGAGGGAAGACCCTGGCGAGCCGCCCGAACTCCCTCTAGTCTTCGATAACCATGGCACCACGCCGAATCTCGTTGCACGGTTCTCAACTGCTGATGTGGTCGAGCCCCCTCTTGTTACTGGTATTGGTCTTCACTCTCAACTCGCATCCCCT
>JABBOA010000159.1 GCA_019352075.1 Acidobacteriota bacterium
GAGACCTCGCGACTCACCAGGTGCAGGGTATTGCGATCGGTGTGCAAGATGACGGTGGGATTCTGTTGGTACTCCACGACGGTGGTCTGTTCGTAGGAGAAGGTGCCATCGTCCACGGTGAGCGAGACGTCGAAACGGGTCGTTTGGGCGAGCGCGTTGAGGTACGTCGTCGACAAGATGCCGTAAGTGCTCGACCCCAGCGAGGACTCGAGCTTGAACGACGTCGCGTCCGCGGCGACCGTGGCGCCGGCGATCAGCGTCGTGGCGTGGGGCACGATGAAACAACGAACCACCTGCTCATTGGCGAGGTCCCACATCCAGTAGCCGACCTCGGTGTGAAAGGGACGCTCGTCGCCCTCGCGCCAGGTCGCCGTGCGATAGTCGAGTCCGTAGAGCGGATGGGGGCCCACGTTGACCGGCCCGAAGGGCGCGAACGTCGTGTGCTCGCGGAACCGGGTCTCGCTCAGTTTGCCCTGGTCGGAGTGGAACGAGACGTCCAGACCCTCGAAACCGGATTCCCAGGTTCCGATCAATCCGGCCAGCGGCCCCCACGGTGTTGTCGGCATAGTGCGTGTCTTCTTCTCGTCAGTCGTGGCGCGGTCAGTCTAGGCCGCGGTGAGCGCGGGTCCACTGAGTTGGTCGATGAGCGCGTAGGTACGCGCCAATTGGTTGAAGGCGACGCTGGCGAGGGCGACGCCCACCCACGGTTGCGTCGGGCACAGGAGGATGAATCCCACGGTGAGTAGGACGTCGATGAGTTGTCGCGGCCCGGCATTGACCAACTCGAGGCGTCGCGACATCCATCGTGAGGCCGTGAACGTGTTGAGGACGGGAATCACGGCGTCGAGGGTCCAGCGGCCCCGCAGGGCCCGCACCGTGGCCGCGAAGGCGAGGGCGCCGATCAACGTGAGACCGATCGCGGCACCCAATGTGGCACTGGCGAACCGCGGCGAGACGGGATGCGCGCGTCCCGGCCAATGGGCGATCAGGCTGATCAGCAGCGCGAAGCCGGTGTAGTAGGCGAGGATGCCGAACTGGGTCAGGCGACGCAGGGTGCCCAAGGTGGCGAGGTCGTCCACCCCGAAGTGAACCGGTGACGTCGGCGTCGCGACCTCGCCGTAGGGCCGTGTGACGTGGGACCAATCCGATCCGTTCCAGACCCGCCATTGGCGCTCGCCGGAGGGATCGGGGTACCAACCCGCCGGGACCTGACCAGTGGAATCGCTCACCCCGGTAGTCTCCCATAGCGACGGGAGAGCCATGCGACGAGACGCCCCGGGCGATGATGACGCCCCCACCGACCACGACGTCGCGGACCGGCGAGCGCTGGACGCGGCGGTGTCGGCGCTGGGCCAGAGTGCGCCGCGATGGGCGGCCACCTCGCCCGGGCAACGCGCGAGGATGCTCGCACGCGCCATCGCCGACACCCACGGCGTCGGGTACGAGTGGAACGAGGCGGCGTGTCGAGCGAAGGGCCTCGATCCGCAGGGGCCCGACGGCGGTGAGGAGCTGCTCGCCGGAGTGGGCATGTTCGTGCGACTGATGAGCGCCTATCGCCATTCGCTGCTCGACATCGCGCGTCGGGGCCGTCCGCGCTATCCGGGCCGTGTGCGCCATCGCGCCGGGAACCGCCTGGCGGTCCCGGTCCTACCCGCGTCGCTGTTGGACCGGATTCTGTTCTTCGGCGACCGGGCGGAAGTCTGGATGGAGCCCGGGGTGAACGAGGAGGAACTGCGGGCCAACCAAGCGGCGGTCTACGCGAGGCCCTGGGAACATGCGGGGGTCGTCCTGGTCCTGGGCGCGGGCAACGTCGCCTCGCTCGCCCCCCGTGACGTCGTGCACCAACTCATGGGCGAGGGTCGGGTGGTGATCTTGAAGGCCAACCCCGTCAACGAGTACCTCGTCGAGTACTGGCGCCGGGCGTTGGCGGTGTTCATCGAGGCCGGCGTGGTCCACATCGTCACGGGCGGCGCCGACGTCGGTGACTACCTCGCGCACCATCCGGGCATCGACGCGGTGCACCTCACGGGCGCGGCGGCCACCTACGACGCCGTCGTCTTCGGGCCCGCTGGATCCGGGGCGAATCCTCCCCGGTTGACCAAGCCCGTCACCGCCGAACTGGGCAACGTGTCACCGGTCATCATCGTGCCGGGCCCGTGGACGCGGCGCGAGATCGAGTACCAGGCCGCCCACGTGGCCACGATGATGGTGAACAACGCGGGCTTCAACTGCCTCACGCCGCGAGTGATCGTGACGCATTCCGGGTGGACGCAGCGCGAGGAGTTCCTCGAGGCCCTGGAGCGGGTCCTGGCCACGGTGCCACCGCGGCGCGCCTACTACCCCGGCGCCGTCGCGCGGCGCGACCGGTTCCTCGCGGTGCACCCCGATGCCCGCCAGATCGGCCAGGTGACGCCCGGCACGATGGCCTGGACGCTCGTGCGCGACGTCGACGCGGCGAACGTCGAGGACCCGTGCTTCCGCGACGAAGCCTTCTGCGCCCTCACCAGTGAGACCTCGATCGACGCGGCGTCGCCGGAGGACTTCGTGCGACGGGCCGTCGACTTCTGCAATGACGTTCTCCACGGCACCTTGTCGCTCACCGTGCTCATCAGTCCTCGGACCCTGCGTCGCGCCGCCATGGGGGCGGCGCTGGATCGGGCGCTGGCCGACCTGCGCTACGGGACGATTGGCGTGAACGTCTGGCACGGGTTGGGCATCATGGTCGCCACGACGCCGTGGGGCGCGTATCCCGGCCACGTCGCCACGGACATCCAGTCGGGCGTGGGCGTGGTGGGCAACACGTTCATGCTGGCGCGGTCCCAGAAGGCGGTCGTGCGTGGTCCCTTCGTCGCGCGGCCGACGCCCCCGTGGTTCATCACGCATCGGCGATCGGCCGTGGCGATGCGCCGGCTCTTCGAGGTGCAATGCACCGAGTCGTGGATCGCGGTGCCTCGACTGCT
>JABBOA010000160.1 GCA_019352075.1 Acidobacteriota bacterium
CGTCCCAGACTTGGGTCATGCCCACCTTCTCGCCGACGATCGCTTTGGTCGCCACGTGTGCCTCTCTTCTTTCCTAACCTGCGTATCGGTTCTCCCGACACACAGACGCTCCGCCGGGCCATAGAACCCGAACGGAGCGCTCGACTGTTCGGTTCAGTGTTCCTCGGGTGAGGCGACTGAACACATCTGCTGTTGCCCTCGTACTGACGGGGTACTAACCGTACACCACCGGCCCGCGCGGACGCAAAACGCCCGCGAGGACCGGTGACGCCGCTAATTCTGACGAATCTTGATCTCGATGTCCACGCCCGCCGGCAGGTCGAGACGCTGCAGGGAGTCCACCGTCTTCGCGGAGTGGTCCACGATGTCGAGCAGACGCTTGTGCACGCGCATTTCGAAGTGCTCACGCGAGTCCTTGTGCTTGTGCGGCCCGCGAACCACCGTGTAACGGTGCTTCTCGGTCGGCAGCGGCACGGGGCCCTGCACGCGGGCGTTGGTACGCTCCACGGTCTGCACGATCTTCGCGCAGGACTGGTCCAGGACCTGGTGGTCGAAGGCCTTCAGCCGGATGCGGATCATTTGGCGGTTGTCGGCCATTGCGACTCCTACTTCAAGATCTTGACGACGCGACCCGAACCCACCGTACGGCCACCCTCGCGGATGGAGAAGGTCAGACCCTCTTCCATGGCGATCGGCTTGCCCAGGGTCACGGTCATCTCGGTGTTGTCACCCGGCATGACCATCTCGGTGCCCGCGGGCAACTCGATGGTACCGGTGACGTCGGTCGTGCGGAAGTAGAACTGCGGACGGTAGTTCGCGAAGAACGGCTTGTGTCGGCCACCCTCGTTCTTGGTCAACACGTAGACCGAGGCCTCGAAGACCGTGTGCGGGGTGATCGAACCCGGCTTGCACAGGACTTGACCGCGCTCGACGTCTTCCTTCTTCGTGCCGCGCAACAAGGCGCCGAGGTTGTCACCGGCCTGGCCCTGGTCGAGGAGCTTGCGGAACATCTCGATGCCGGTCACGACCGTCTTGGTGGTGTCGCGCAGACCGACAATCTCGACTTCGTCGCCGACCTTGATGACGCCCTGCTCCACCTTGCCGGTCACCACGGTGCCACGACCGGTGATCGACATCACGTCCTCGATGGACATCAGGAACGGCTTGTCGGTCGAGCGCTCGGGCTCGGGGATGTAGGCGTCCACGGCGTCCATGAGCTCCATGATCTTGTCGCCCCACGCCTCGTCGCCCTCCAGGGCCTTGAGAGCGGAAACGCGTACGATCGGAACGTCGTCGCCCGGGAAGTCGTAGCTGGTCAGCAGTTCGCGGATCTCCATCTCGACGAGCTCGAGGAGCTCCTCGTCCTCGACGACGTCGGCCTTGTTGAGGGCGACGACGATGTAGGGCACACCCACCTGGCGCGCGAGCAGCACGTGCTCACGGGTCTGGGGCATGGGACCGTCGGTCGCGGACACCACCAGGATGGCGCCGTCCACCTGGGCGGCACCGGTGATCATGTTCTTGACGTAGTCGGCGTGACCGGGCATGTCGACGTGGGCGTAGTGGCGGTTGGCCGTCTCGTACTCCACGTGGGCGATCGAGATGGTGATACCACGCTGGCGCTCCTCGGGGGCCTTGTCGATCTGGTCGAAGGGCGTGAAGGCGGAGCCGGGGATGCGGCTGGAGAGAACCTTGGTGATGGCGGCGGTAAGAGTGGTCTTACCGTGGTCGATGTGACCCATGGTTCCGATGTTTACGTGCGGCTTAGTGCGCTCGAACTTCTGCTTTGCCATTGTCGGGGACTAACTTTCTGTCTCGTGACGAACCCACTGTGAGTACGTCGGTATTGTTTCGGCCCTCCCCGACGACGGTTTGGACCTCGGTATTCACCGGTTGCCCGGTGCTTTACTGCCTCTTACGCACCGGTGGCCTTGGCCACGATCTCCTTGGCGATCGCGTCAGGTACTTCTGCGTAGGAGTGGAACTGCATGCTGTACGTCGCGCGCCCTTGTGTGCGAGAACGCAGGTCAGTAGCGTAGCCGAACATGTCCGCCAGGGGCACGAGCGCGCGAATGGTCTGTCCATTGCCCTGCTGCTCCATGCCCTCGATACGCCCGCGGCGCGAGGAGAGGTCACCGATGACGTCGCCCATGTAGTCCTCGGGCGTGACGACTTCGACCGCCATGACCGGCTCGAGCAGGACGGGACTCGCCAGGCGCGCGGCCTTTTTGACGGCGATGGAACCAGCGATCTTGAACGCCATCTCCGAGGAGTCGACGTCGTGGTAGGACCCGAAGGTGAGTCGCACGCGCACGTCGACCATGGGATAGCCCGCCAGCACGCCCGAGGTCAGCGCCTCGGTGATGCCCTGGTTGACCGGTCCGATGTACTCCTTGGGGATCACGCCACCCGAGATCTCGTCGAGGAACTCGTAGCCGCCACCGGGCCCGGTGGGCTCCAGAGTGATCACGACGTGGCCGTACTGACCCTTACCACCGGTCTGGCGCACGTACTTCTCTTCGACCTTCTCGACCTTCTTGCGCACGGTCTCGCGGTACGCCACCTGGGGCTTACCCACGTTGGCGTCCACCGCGAACTCGCGCAGCATGCGATCGACCAGCACCTCGAGGTGCAGTTCGCCCATCCCCGAGATGACCGTCTGACCGGTCTCCTCGTCGGAGCGGACGCGGAAGGTGGGGTCCTCTTCGGACAACGAGTAGAGGGCCTTGGACAACTTGTCCTGGTCGGCCTTGGTCTTGGGCTCGACGGCGACGTGGATCACCGGCTCGGGGAAGACCAGGTTCTCCAACTGGATCGGCTTGTCCGTAGCGGAGAGGGTGTCACCGGTCGTGACCTGCTTGAGACCCACTGCGGCGACGATGTCACCGGTGCGGATGGTGTCGAGGTCCTCGCGGTTGTTCGCGTGCATCAACAAGAG
>JABBOA010000032.1 GCA_019352075.1 Acidobacteriota bacterium
CTGCCATCGATCTTCTCTTTCACCAGAACGGGAGGACCCGTCACGCTTCGTTGGACTCGGCGGACGTCTCTTGCGCCCATCTAAGTCCGTCCAGTGTAGCCCAGCGCGGGTCGACCGGCGCCGCACAGTCACAACTGGCCTCATTGCGGTCGATCCCGCAGTACGGGCACAGTCCCCGACAGTCCTCGCGGCACAGCGGCGCGAGGGGCAACTCCAGGAGGATGGCGTCGTGCACCAGCGGCGCGAGGTCCGCGATGTCGTTGTCGATCAGGTAGGCCTCGTCGTCGCCCGGCTCGCGGTGGTCGACGAAGCGCTCGTCCACGGCCACCTCCACCCGACCCTGCACCGGCGACGAACAGCGTCGACAGACCCCGAACCACGGTGCCGCGACCCGACCCTTGACGCGTAGGCCCCCGCTGAAGCTCTGCAGGAGCACGGCCACGTCGACCAGCGCGTCGGACTCGACGTCGGTCTCGGCGCGACCGCGCGGCGCGAACTCGTGGTCGGCGTCGAAGGGCGCCGAGAAGACGAGCTCGTTGCTCGAGGGCACGTCGCGCATCAGTTGCGCCACCGGGACGAGGTAGGTGGGGTCCATCCCTAGTTGGCGTCCTGGTCGAAGAAGAAGTCGCCCGCCGGTTCACTCGTCTCGGACGCCACGTAGTCTTCGGCGGCGATCGGTGCCTCGAGCAGGGCACTGGGCAGACTCTGTGAGCTCAAGCGTTCACGACCCGAATGGGTGGTCTTGATGAGCCGCTCGAGCACGATCTCGAAGCCGGCCAATTTGCCGTCGATGAAGTCCTCGGACTGGTTGATGAGCTGGCGGGCCTTGGTCTGGGCGTCGGCGATGATCTGGTCGGCGCGCAGGTGCGACTGTCGCACGATCTCGGTCTTGTCGACCATGCGCGAGGCTTCGGCGCGCACCTGGTCCATCAGTTGCATGGCCTTGATCTGCTCCGCCTCCATGAGGGCCTCGCGGTCGCGGAGGGCCCAGCGGGCCTCGCGAATCTCGTCGGGCACGTTGTGCACCGCCTGATCGAGCAGGGCCAGGACCTCCTCGCGGGGGATCAGCGCCGACGCCGACAGGGGCATCTGCTTGGCGTTGGCGATGATCTCGATCAGGTCGCGCAGGTCTTGTTCGATGTCGCGCCGGGCGTGGCGTCCCTCGCCGGGATCCTCCTCGTAGGCGAACTCCTGCTCGAATGGCGGTTGCGCGTCGAAATCGTCGTAGCCGTCGAACACACTCATGAGGCACCTCCAGGGTACTTGGCCGCCAGGCGCTTGGCCACGGGCGGGGGGACAAAGGGGGTGACGTCGCCACCGAAACGCGCCACTTCGCGCAAGAGGCGCGAGGCGATGAACGAGTGATCCGAACTCGAGGGGATGAACAGCGTCTCCACCCCCGAGAGGGACCGGTTCATTTGGGCCATCTGCAGCTCGTTCTCGAAGTCCGAGACGGCGCGCAGGCCCTTGACGATCGCCGTGGCGCTTACGTCGCGCGCCACGTTGACGAGCAGGGTGGAGATCGAGACGATGCGCACCCTGGCGATGTGCGAGCAGCTCTCGGCGATCATGTCGCGTCGCTCGTCGAGATCGAAGAGCGCTTCGGACTTCTGGGGGTTGCGGATGGCGGCGACGACGACCTCGTCGAAGATGTGCGCGGCGCGCTCGACGACTTCGAGGTGGCCGTTGTGAAACGGGTCGAACGATCCGGGGATGAGGCCGATGGTCACGAATCCCCCTCCTCTGGTTCCAACATCGTTACGAGCGTAGTGCCGTAACGCTTGGTTTTCGTAACGCGCCACCCCGCCGGAGCCTCCATGTGGCGATCGTTCTCGACCACGACGCGCCGGGCGCGCACCCCCTTGAGCAGCGACGCCAGGTCCAGGGGTCCGTAGGGCGGGTCGCACAGGACCAGGTCGACGTCGACCGGTGGTGACCATACCGGCAACGTGGCGCGCATGAAGACCGCGTCGCCCGGCAGTTGTAGGGGCTCGAGGTTGGCCTTGGCGGCCGCCAAGCACGCCGCGTCGGCGTCGAAGAAGTACACCTTGAGCGCGCCGCGCGAGAGTGCCTCGATGCCCATGGCGCCTGATCCGCAGTAGAGGTCGGCCACGACCAGGCCGCTGAGTCCCCCGCGGCTCTCGAGCATCGAGAAGATGGCCTCACGGGCGTAATCGGTGGTGGGTCGCACCGTGGCGGGCAACTTGGCCTTCAGGGGCCGACCTCGGGCACTGCCGCCAATTACTCGCACATCTCAAGGGTAGGCGCTGCCGCGGGCTCGTCGAGACGTCGAGGACGGGCCCGTCGCGCTACTTCTCGGCGACGTAGTGGCGCTGGCCCGCCGAATCGAGCCACACGCGCATGATCCGCTCGGTGGTGGGGTCCTTAAAAACCTCGGACGTCGCGGTCCAGTCGCGTTGGGCGGCGTCACTCTCACCGTGTCGACGCAGGGTCAGGCTCACGACGAACGCCACCGCGAGGGCGCCCACGACGACCAGGCCGATGACGGCGCCCATCACCCCGCGTCGCTGCGCGCGCCGAGGCGCACGGCGGTACCGTAGGCGACGATCTCGGTGAGGGCCTGGCCCATCTCCGAGGAATCGAAGCGCATCGCCACGACGCCGTCGGCTCCCAGCAGGCGCGCGTTCTCGATCATCCGGTCGAGGGCGTGGCGACGGCTGTCCTCCACCAGCTTGGTGTACTGGCTGACCTCGCCCCCGGCGAGGGCCCGAAAGCCGGCCGCCACGCCCTTGGCGACCCCCATGGAGCGCACGACCACCCCGAAGACGAGTCCGAGGTCCTCGCGCACCTCGTGGTCGGCGAACACCAGCGCCGTGGTGATGGGGAATGATTCGATGGACTGATTGCTCATACGCGCTCCTCTCTGCTGCGTCGAACGCGGGATCGCCCGTGTTCCTGAGCGTAGGCGACGGCGCGCGTGTCGAGCAAGGACGCCTCCGGCGCGTATCCGGCGCGTATCCGGCGCACATCCTCGGGGGCTCACCGTCAGGAGCGAAAGAGGAACTGCGCCTCCTCGTCGTCGACGAAGAGCCGCAGTTCATCGACCATCTCGACGTTGTGCGCGAGGGCGTCGCCGGCCACGAGCTCGAGGGCGACCTCACGCGCCTCGTTCAAGAGCGCCTCGTCGCGTCGCAGGCTGGCGAGTCGCAGGTCGCTGCGCCCGCGCTGGCGCGCGCCCAGCAGCGTCCCCTCACCGCGCAGATCGAGGTCCACTTCGGCCAGCGCGAAACCGTCGTCGGACTCGACCAGCGCCTCGAGGCGCTGGCGGGCCTCGTCGTTGGGGGCCTCACCCAGGAGATAGCAATGACTCGGGGCGTCGCCGCGCCCGACGCGTCCGCGCAACTGGTGCAACTGGGCCAACCCGAAGCGCCACGCGTCCTCGATCACGATGACCGAGGCCTGCGCCACGTCGACGCCGACCTCGATGACGACGGTGGCCACCAGCACCTGGATCTCACCCGTGCGGAACTGCGCCATCACCTCGTCCTTCTGCGCACTCTTCATCTGGCCGTGGAGCAATCCCACGCTCAGTCCCCGGAGCTCGTGGGTGGCCAAGCGGGTGCGTTCGGCGACCGCGCTGGTCGCCTCCACCCGCTCGGACTCCTCGACCAAGGGACAGATGACGTAGGCGCGCCGTCCGGCCGCCACTTCGTCGCGGACCTTGCGCCACGCGCCCTGCACCTCGAGAGGCGTGCACGCCCACGACGTGACGATCCCACGGCGTCCCGCCGGCAGCTCGTCGAGGACGCTGCGGTCCAGGTCGCCGAACACCACCATGGCCGCGGTGCGCGGGATGGGCGTCGCGGTCATGACGAGCAAGTCGGGATCGAGTGCCTCGAGGGAGTGCTCTCGCCCCTTGTCGCGCAGCAGCGCGCGTTGCTGGACCCCGAATCGGTGCTGCTCGTCGATGACCACCGCGCCCAGCGCCCGAAAGCGCACGTCGTCGGTGAGTAGCGCGTGCGTGCCCACGACGATGTCGACACCCCCGGTGCCCAGCGCCGACAAGACGGCCTGGCGCTCGCGGCCCTTGACCCGACCGGTCAGCAGTTGGACCACGACCTCGCGGTCGCCGCCCAGGACGGCGTCGTCGCGCACGCGCAGTCCCGCGAGGTCCGCGCGCAGCGCCGCGACGTGCTGTTCGGCCAGGACCTCGGTCGGGGCCATGAACGCACCCTGGCGACCGCCGTCGATCGCCATGAGCAAGGTCGCCAGCGCGACCACCGTCTTGCCCGAGCCGACGTCGCCCTGGAGGAGGCGGTGCATCGGCAGCGTCGAGGACATGTCGCGGCCGATCTCGCTCAGCACCCGACGTTGCGCGCCGGTGAGGGCGAAGCGGTGCGCCGACAGGAACCGTCGCACTAGCGAGGAGTCCGCGCCCGCCAGCGAACCCGGAGAGACGTCGAGGTCGTGCTCGTCGAAGGGGTGACGCACCCCCGCCGCGGTCTCCTCGAGTCGTCGCCGCCGTAGCGCGAGGAGCAGTTGCAGGCGCAAGAACTCGTCGAAGACCAGCCGACGGCGCGCGGGCGCCACGTCGGCGAGATCGCGCGGCAAATGGATGCCCCAGTACGCCGCCGTGCGGTCGATCAACGAATGATCGTGGCGAAGCGGCGCCGGGAGCGGGTCGAGGAGCGGGCCCGCACGCTTGAGGGACTCCTCGACGAAGCCGCCCATCTCCCAACTGGTCACCCCGGCCTTGCCCGAGGCGGGGTAGAGCGCGACGACGCCCCCGACGCGACTCGCGTCGCGGTCCTCGCCGGTCGCCCCGACGATCACGTCGACGACCGGATTGGTCATCTGACGCGTGCCGCGGAATTCGCTGACCTTGCCGAAGAAGACGGCCTGCACGCCGGGGGTGAGTTGAGCAGCCCGCCACGGCTGGTTGAAGAAGGCGACCTTCATGGTCTCGCCCCCGTCGACGATCGAGACGTCCACGAGGGATTTTCCTTGCCGGGTGCGTCGCGAGGACGACGCGGTCACCTCGGCGAACACCGCGGCCTCGTCACCGACCCTCAGGTCCGAGAGGTCCACTCGTCGGGTCCGGTCGATGTAGCGGCGCGGGTAGAGGGTCAGCAGGTCGAAGACGCTCTCGAGGCCCATCGACGCCAGCGCGGCCGTGCGCTTGGGACCGATGTGGCGCAGTTGACCCACGGCGATAGCGGCGAGCGCACGGAGACGACGGGGCTCCTGATCGCTCACGCCGCCTACTCGACTCCGAAGAGGTACGGGTAGAGGGGCTGACCGCCGTGGTGAACCTCGACGCAGAGTTGGGGGAAGTGACCGGTCACGAACGTGCGCAGCGCCGCCGTGACGTCCGGGCTGGAGCCCTCCCCCTCGATCACGGTCAGGAGTTCGTGCTCGTCCCTCACCAGACGACGTAGCAACGCGGCGTTGACCTCGGGAAGACTCGACGCGATGGCGAGCACCCCGCCGGCGCCCAGACCGATCCAGTCGCCCCGCGTGACGTCGCCCGCGTCGGTCCGGGTGTCGCGCACCGCCCGCGTGACCTCGCCGGCGACCACGTGCTGGGCGGAGAGCGACATCGACTTGAAGTTCTCCTCGGCGCTGTCGTCGGGGTCGTAGCTGAGCAGGGCGGCGAAACCCTCGACGATGGAATCGGTGGGCACCACGCGTACCTCGAGGTCCACGAGGGCGCTCACCTGCTCGGCCACCGCGCGGATATTTCGGTTGTTCGGCAGGATCACCACCTGGGTCGAACCCGTCGTGCGCACGGCGTCGAGCAGTTCACTGGTGGACGGATTCATGGATTGGCCACCTTTGACGAGTTGTCGCACGCCCAATGTCGTGAAGATCCGCCCGACTCCCTCGCCCACCACGACGGCGACCACCGCCGTCGTCGGTGCCGGCGTGGGCGGCGACTCGGGCAGGACGTTGGCCTCGCGCACCCAACGCTCCTCGATCACCTGCTCGGACAGGTCCGTGACGCGGATCTGGCGTGGTCGACCCACCTCGAGGGCGGCCTCGATCGCCGCGCCCACGTCGTTGGAGTGGATGTGACAGTTGTAGAGACCCTCACTACCCACGATCACGATGGAGTCGCCCAGGGCGTCCCACGACGCGCGGAACGTCGGCATCTGGTCGTCCGCGGCGTCGAGGAGGAACATCACCTCGAACTTGAGTCCGCTCTGGTCGTACCCGCCGGCCTCGTGCAGCGCAGGCAGCGCGCCGAGCGACTCGAGGTCGGGCGTGGGGGGCAACGGGTCACCCGACACCACGTGGCACAGCGCGTCGAACCACAGCACCAGCCCGGTGCCCCCCGAATCGACCACGCCGGCCTGCTTGAGGACCGCCAGTTGCTCGGGCGTGCGCGCGAGGGCCACGCGCGCAGCGTCGCGCGCGCCGTGCACCACGGATTCGAGGGAGGAGGAGTCGCGCGCACCCTCGGCGGCGGCGCGCGCGACCGAGAGGATCGTGCCCTCCACGGGGCGCGCCACCGCCTGGCGCGCCAGGACGTCGGCGCGCACGAGTCCCGCGGCCAGTTGGGTAGCGTCGATGGGGTCGTCGGAGAACCCCTGGATCAAGCCGCGCAGCATCTGCGAGAGAATGACCCCGGAATTACCCCGCGCGCCCATGAGCGAACCCTGGGCGATCGCTCGACAGAGCGTCGACATGGTGACGTCCGCGCCGAGGGCGTTGACGTCCGCCACCACCGATTCGAGGGTCAGTGTCATGTTCGTACCGGTATCACCGTCGGGAACGGGATAGACGTTGAGCCGATTGATGACGTCGCGTTGGGCGCGTAGTAGCCCCGCGTAGGTGGTGACGGCCCGCGAGAGGTCCGCGGCCGACAGGGTGGTGAGAGAGGTCATCGCTAGCGATGCTACAATGGTCGTTCGGTTTCACGAGGCGTCGCAACGGGCGACGCCGGCGACGAAGGAGAAGTGCATCATGGCATCAGTCTGCGAAATCTGCGGCAAGAAGCCGTCCTTCGGTATGAACGTCTCGCACTCGCACCGTCGCACCAAGCGTCGTTGGAATCCGAACATCCAGCGGGTCCGCGCCCTGGTCGGCGCGACGCCGGTACGCATGAACGTGTGCACCGGTTGCCTGCGCTCGGGCAAGGTCGTCAAGCCCGCGCGACGTACCGGCACGACGGCCTAATCCCGGCGCGTCGCGAACGCGACCGTTCCCCCACTCCTCAACGGACACCACCGCGACGGCTCGCCATCACGCCTGAGGCACCCAGAGCACTCAGTCGTCCCTGCGTCGTCCAGTCACCCCACCACGGGAGTCGTCACCTCGGGCCAACCTCGCGGCGAGAGCGGTCGAGCGCCGTGAGGACGTCGAGGGCTCGATCGGGGACGTCCACAACGCCACCAACTCCGGCGTCGTCACGCACGGGCACCGGCATCTCATGGCCTCGCGGGGTCGGCGACCTCGGGTCGGGGGCGCGGTCTCGGACCGCGTCGCAGCGTCACAACTGGTGTTGCCAGCCGAGCCGCTCGAATTTCTCCCCACGTAGGGTCCGCGACCCGACGTCGGACACCGTCCGACCGATCTCAATCGGCTGACGCAGCCCGCGATCGGTGAAGATCATCCTCAGCCGTTCGAGGTGGGGCGTGACGATCAGCAACTCGTAGTCCTCGCCGCCGCTGATCGCCTCTTGGAGGGTCGCCCCCTCGGCCACCGGGATGTCGTCGAGGGCGAAACCGACGTTCGACGCGTCGGCGAGACGGTTCAAGTCGAGGCCCAGCCCGTCCGAGAGGTCCATCATGGCGCTCGCGCCGGCCCCGCGCGCGGCCACGCCTTCGGCCAACCGCGGCCAGGGTCGCCGGTGCGCGACGACCAACTCGTCGGTGAGCGAGGCGCCCGCGCGCCGTCGGCGCAGGCCCGCCGCCGACCGGCCGAGGGGTCCACTCACCAAAATCTTTTCACCGGGTCGGGCGCCCGAGCGCAAGACGGCGCCCTTACCGGGGCATTCACCAAAGACGGTCACGGCCACCGACACGTCGCGACTACGCGTGAGATCGCCGCCGACGATGGGGCACGACGTGATCACCGCGGCGTCGGCGATGCCTCGGTGGAGTTCCTCGAGGTCGGTCCCCGGTGGCGAGGACACCGCAATGACCGCGCCTTTGGGCCGTCCCCCCATGGCTGCGAGATCCGACACCGCGGAGGCGACCGCCTTGAAGCCGAGGTCCTCCAACGGGAAGAGGCTCTCGTCGAGGTGGACACCGAGCACGGCCACGTCGGTCGAGATCAGGGCCTGTCCGACGAAGGGCGCCAAGACGGCGGCGTCGTCGCCGATGTGACGTTCACCTCGAGGAATTGGTCCTCGTCCCAAGATGGCGGCGATACGCTTGATGATGTCATCTTCGACGCGCGCTGATTCTCCAGCCGAGGGAAAGTCAGCGGGAAGAGACACGGCAACACGAGGAAGTAACGCGTCCGCACCGCTGCGGTGCGGCGATAGCGAAGGGGATCTTGGCCATGACGTACCCGACTTCAAATAAGCAACTCATTGACTGGGTCGAAGAAGTAGCGCAACTCACTACCCCCGATCGTATCCATTGGTGCGACGGCTCCGAGCGCGAGTACGACGAGTTGTGCGACCTGTTGGTGCGCCAAGGCACCTTCCTCAAGCTCTCCGACGACAAGCGCCCTCACAGTTACTACGCGACGTCCGACCCGAGCGACGTCGCGCGCGTCGAGGACCGCACCTTCATCTGCTCAGAACTCGAGGCCGACGCGGGACCGACGAACAACTGGCGCGACCCCGCCGAGATGCGCGCCACCCTCAACGGGTTGCTCGCGGGCAGCATGAAGGGCCGCACCATGTATGTGGTGCCATTCTCGATGGGCCCCCTCGGCTCGGACATCGCGCACCTGGGCGTGGAGATCACGGACTCCGCCTACGTCGCGGTGAACATGAAGATCATGACGCGCATGGGTCAGCCCGTCCTCGACCTCCTGGGCGAGGACGGCTATTTCGTACCCGCGCTGCACTCGGTGGGCGCACCGCTGGCCGAGGGTGTCGCCGACGTGGCGTGGCCCTGTAATGCCGAACACAAGTACATCGTGCACTTCCCCGAGACCAAGGAGATCATCTCCTTCGGGTCGGGCTACGGCGGCAACGCCCTGCTCGGCAAGAAGTGCTTCGCCCTGCGCATCGCCAGCGTCATGGCCCGCGAAGGCGGGTGGTTGGCCGAGCACATGTTGATCCTCAAGCTCACGAATCCCCGCGGCGTCGCTAAGTACGTCGCCGCCGCCTTCCCGAGTGCTTGCGGCAAGACGAACCTTGCCATGCTGGTCCCGACACTGCCGGGCTGGACCGTGGAGACCATCGGTGACGACATCTGCTGGATGAAGCCGGGCGCCGACGGGCGCCTCTACGCGATCAACCCCGAGTCCGGCTTCTTCGGCGTCGCCCCGGGCACCAACGACGTGACCAACCCCAACGCGATGGCCACAATGACCTCCAATACGATCTTCACCAACACCGCGCGCACTTCGGACGGTGACGTGTGGTGGGAGGGCATGGACTTGCCCGACGCCGAGATCATCGACTGGCGCGGCGAGCCCTGGACGCCGGACTCCGGGAAGGTGGCCGCCCACCCGAACTCACGCTTCACCTCCCCCGCGGCCCAAGACCCCGCGATCGCCCCCGAATGGGAGGACCCCGCCGGGGTGCCGATCGACGCCATCCTCTTCGGGGGTCGTCGCGCGAGCGTCGTGCCGCTGGTGACCGAGTCGTTCGACTGGGACCACGGCGTCTTCATGGGATCGATCGTCGCCTCCGAGACCACCGCGGCGGCCGTTGGCGCCGTGGGCAACTTGCGTCACGATCCCTTCGCGATGCTGCCGTTCTGCGGCTATAACATGGCCGACTACTTCGCGCACTGGCTCAGTTTCGCCCAGCGCCTCGACGAGGCGGCACTCCCCAAGATCTTCTACGTCAACTGGTTCCGCAAGGGAGAGGACGGCCGCTGGCTGTGGCCCGGCTTCGGCGAGAACAGCCGCGTCCTGCAGTGGGTGTTCAACCGAGTCGACGGGGACGCCGAGGCGATTAAGACGCCCATTGGCTACCTACCCACGATGCAGGCCCTCGACGTCACGGGCGTGGACGTCACGTCCGCCGACATGACCGAACTCCTCAACGTCGACGTCGACGAGTGGCGCCGCGAGGTCCCCGGGATCCGCGAATATTACGCCCGTTTCGGTGACCGACTGCCCGCGGCCCTGCACGCGCAGGTCGACCAACTCGAGGCGCGACTGGCCTAGGCGGGGGCACCCGCCACGACCAGATAGAGGACCACGCGGCGGGGTGCCGCCTGCCCGGCGACCACGTGGCCGCGGCCACGATGGCCGCCGACGTGGACGGAGTGATCATCGGGCGAATCTCGATTCGTTTCGCCCTGAACGACTTGCACCTCACGCGCGGTGGACACATCGGCCACGCCGTACGGCCCGGGTTTCGCCGACGCGCTCACGCGAGCGAGATCCTGCGACAAGGTCTGATCATCGCCAACGCCCGGGGAACCGATCCCGCCGTGGTCACCTACGACGATGCCCACATCGCATCGGCCACGGCGATCGAGCGCGAGGTGGACGACTCCCGCCGATCGACGTCGGCGACGATGGCGCGCGGACTCGTCGTTACTGGATATCGAGCGACCGCGGAGTCTCACCGTGGGGTCGAGGACCCCGCGCCACGTCGATGGAACCAACCGAGATAAAGTGGGCAGCGTACTGAGTGGCGAACGGTGCCGCAACTGGGATGCGCGAAAATCGCGCGAGCGTCACAACAACGGGTTCGTTGGTACGGGAGTGGTGAGACAATGGCAACTGACAAGCCCCGCGGTGGGTCGTCAGCGCAGACTTTAGGTTCGCTCTTGAGAGGCGCGCGGGCCGCCTCGAACAAATCCCAAGCCGAGGTCGCGAGTCTCTTGTCCACCTCGCAGGGCAACCTCAGTCGTTGGGAGAGGGACCTCTCCTACCCCCAAGACGCCGATACCCTGTTGAAGATTGAGAGTTTCGTCCACGTCGAGCGGTCGGTATTCATCGGTGCCGTCGTCGCGTCGGTCACTAGGAACACCCGTCGGCGTCTACGCGAGTTGTTCGAGGAGCACGGCGAGCACTAGTCGTTGCGCGGATCCTCGTCTTGGGCGATCATGCGCGACAATGTCTCCACCATCTCGTTGAGGCCCATCGAGAGTTCACCCAGCGAAGTGGCCGTCGCACGGAGCCTCTCCAACTCGCTCGTCGCCCGGGGGTCGGACCGACCGACCCCGACGTCGAATTCGCTACGCTCATCCTTCACGTGACCCTCCCGCGGTGGTTCTCGGCGTTCGTCGCGCGTAGCGACTGACGCGGTTCTCGACCTCGGGGGGCACGCGTCGCCACCGCGGCCCGCAACTGAAGCTCCATCGAGTTGGCGGCGATGCCGCCCAGGCCCGCGTCGTGACGGCGGGCGGCGAAGGCGTAGTGATCATCGTCATCGAGCAATTTGCGGCTCGCGGCGAAGACCTCGTCCACCCGGTTCGTCAGGTCCCCGTCAGCGTCCTCGCGAAGGCCGTCGAGGAAGTCCTCGACGATGGTCACGCATGGTCGCTGCAACGTCTGGGCCTCGCACCTCACGGCGGACGAGTCGGTGAGGACGATGTCGGCGCTCTGCATCGTGGCCACGTAGTCGCGATAGTCCAGGTCTCCCGCCAACCGCACCCTCGGCGACGACCCGAGGCGCCCTTCGATGATCGAACGCACGACCAAACGATGCTGGAGCGGAACCACGATCTCCACGTCGGCGTCGCGGGCGAGTCGCGTCATCGCTCGGGTCAGGATGTCGAAGGACCTCGTGACATCCTCGCTCTGACGCAGCACCACCAGGACCTTGCGCCTCGCCGTGCAGAACTGCGAACGTCCAGGCTTGTTGCGCAGGATCCACCGCAGGTTGTCGGTGGCCGGCGTGCCGACGATGATGACACTGTCGGGGTCGACCCCGTGATGTAGCAGCGACGTCGATACCGTGACTGAGGGAACGAAGTGCGACCGGGCCAATTGGGCGATGAGTCGGGCATTCGTCGCGGCGATCCCGCGATCGCGAGAATGCGGTGGGATCGCGGTCGCGGTGACGTGCGCGACCATGACGTCCAGGTGACGCACGGCCGTCGACGAACCAGTACCGCGTGGGTCCGTTCGACCGCCCGACCGAGGAGGGCCTCGGTCGATAATCCCGGCCGTTCGATGTCCAGGTCCTCGGTGACGACAAGGTCGAGCGAGTCCAAGGTGCGCGCCAGGGGCACGAGGACGTCGCCCGTCGTGTGCACCATCACGTTCCACCGCGGCGATGACGCCATCACCCTGATGAGTGGGGCCAGAGTGATGGCCTCACGGCGCGACCCCAGTAGCACGACGGCGTCGACGACCGTCGGGGGCGTGCTCGACACCGCCGCGTCACGAGTTGGGGTTGTCATCACCATCGCCAACTCACTCCGTCATGACCGACGTACTCGAGGCCCCACCAGCGTGAACTCGGCATCATGGCAATCATTCCCATCACGAGACAGACCTCGACGTCAGCATATTCAGCTATGCATTTTCTCGAATCGTACTGCACGTCGAGCGAACACTCTCCTGAATGACATTTCAAAATGTCCTGGCAACCGGGCCAGCGACCACATCGGCGGTAGTCGGCCCGCGAGACGTCCGGCGTCGTCGCTCAGTCGGCGGTCTCGGCGTCGGCCATGATCAGCCGCGGACCCGACGGCCAGTCGAAGTAGCGCCAGGTCCAGTTGATCATCACGCGCAGCTTGTTGCGAAATCCCACCAGGTACCACAGGTGTAGGCCCAGCCAGGCCAGCCAACCCAACGTCCCCTTGACCGTCGGCCCCTTGGGCAGCGTGGCCACCGCAGCGTGGCGACCGATCGTCGCCATGATGCCCTTGTTGTGGAACTTGAAGGGCAGGGCCGGCTTGCCCTCGCCCTGGCGCACGATCTGCGCCGCCACGTGACGTCCCGACTGCATGGCCACGGGGGCCAACTGCGGATAGAAGCCACCGTCGCCGTTGGGGATGGCCGCGGAATCGCCCACGGCCCATTCGTTGGTGCGCTCGGCGATCTGCAGTGAGGGCGACACCCGCACGCGCCCGCCGGGACCGGCGTCCTCTTGGACGTCCGACGCCAGGGTGCCGTTCGCCGTCACGCCCGCGGCCCAGACGACCGCGGCCACGCGAAGTCGTTCGCCGTCAGCGAATCGGATGGCGTGCTCCTCGACTTCGACGACGCTACGGCCGAATTCGACCTCGACGCCCATTCGCTCGAGCTCCTTGAGCGCGTAGGCGCTGGCCTTCTCGGGAAAGGGCGTCAGGAGGCGCGGCGCCATGTCCACCAGGATGATGCGCACCCGCGTCGGATCGAGATGCAGACCGTCGCGCCGGATCACCGTCTTGATCAGTTCGGAGAGCGCCCCGGAGGTCTCCACGCCCGTCGGCCCCCCACCGACGATGACGAAGTTCAGTCCGATCGGCGCGGTGTCGGCCACCGCGTCCGCGTGCTCGAGCGAGGAGAGCAGTCGATTGCGCAGTCGGCGCGCGTCGGCCAGTGAATACAGAGGGATGGCGTGTTGCGAGGCCCCGGGAATGCCGAAGAACGCCGCCGTGGCCCCCGTGGCGATCACCAGATGGTCGTAGGCGAGTTCCGTCTCGTCGCCCAGCACTACCACGCGACGGTCGTGGTCCACGTGTCGCACCAGCCCGTGGCGGAATCGCACGTTGTGCGCCTTCCCGAAGACCGTGCGAATGGGGTAGGCAACCTCGGCGGGTTCGAGCATCGCGGTGGCCACCTGGTAGAGCAATGGCAAGAACGTGTGAAAGTTGTGACGATCGATGATGGTGACGCGCACCGGTCGACCCACCAGACCGCGGGCCACTTCGAGGCCGCCGAATCCGCCGCCCACGATGACGACGTGAGGGCGGCTCGCGTCAGAAGCGCTCAACGCGGAAGTCGAGGTGGTCGCCATATCTGGATTAATCATACTTGACGCTATTCAATTAAGTTCCGTGATGACTGACGCGTCGACCGGTGCCGTACACCACGCCGCCGACCACCATGACGAGGGCGAGGAACTGGTCACCGCCCGCGAAGTCGAGACTGATCGCGACCGGGAGCAGCGCCCCGAGCACCCAGGCCAGTTGCTGACGCACCGCGAAGCGCGCGAACGTGCGGCCCTGCGCCCCCGTGGGCACCAACCGCTGGGTGATCGCGTCGAAACTGGGCTGCGCGACGGCCGCGCACAGCCCTAGCCACCCCGCCAGCACCGTCTGGACGATCAACGTGGGATGGCGCGACGCCAGACCCGCGCCCAGTCCGGTCATCAGCACCGCGAGTGCCAGCAGCGAAGATTCGGCGAGGGCGTTGCGCACCCGGGTGACGAGTCCCAGACCGAGCAGTGAACCCACCGCGCTGGACGAGAGGGCGAAGGCGAACCACTGTAGACCCGCGTGCTCGCGGCGTAGTCCGAACGCCAACAAGAAGGAGCTGAACCCCACCCCGAAACGCATCAGCGCGGAGGCGCTGAGCCCCCACGTCACCTCGCCCTCGCCCAGCGGACTGAGCACCTGGCGATCACGCTCGCCGGGACTCATGGCCACCTCGTCGCGCACCACCTTGGCCGGACGCTGCAGACGCAGGCTCGCCACGGTGCCCGCGGCGAACACCGCCGCCGCCACGACCAGCACGCTCGGGGCTCCCAGTGTCTTGAGTACCGCGGCCCCGATCGATCCCGCGATGATCCCGCTCACCGTGCCGAGCAGGGTCAACTGTGCGTTGAAGCCCGCGAAACCACGAACCTGACGCGCGCCCTCATTGGGCCACCCCGCGTGACCGACGTCGGTGGTGTGCTCGTGGAACTGATCGGTGCGGGCCATCTCGGGTACCAGTGCGCCGCGTGTCACGCCGTAGAGCTTGGAGGAGATGAGCACGGCGAACGCTTCGGGAAAGAGCCACAGCGAATTGAGGTGCTGACTCATCGACCAACACAACAGCACCCGGACGCTCGCCGAGATCGCCACCAGGACCCGCCGTCCATTGGCGGAGCGGTCGATCAACGGTCCCAGGATGGGCGACACCACCGCGAAGGGGGCGATGGTGAGCAGGAGATAGGCCAGCACCTTGGACTTGGCCTCGGTGGGCGACACCGAGAAGAACAGCGAACCCGCGAGTGAGACCGTGACCAACGTGTCGCCCGCCATCATCACCACGTGCACCAGGGCGAGACGGCCGAAACCGGTGCGCTGGTCGAAGAGATCCTGCACCGCGGCCCACGCCAGTGAGGCCAATCCACGTCGACGCACGACCCCACACTAGTGAACGCCACCCGCGGACCCGGTCGCGTCGAACGCTCGCGACGCCCGAACGCGCACGCCCCCATCGGGTGGGCGCCGTGTCTAGGCTGGCCCCGTGTCAGCGCTCGCCCCCTCGCCGGTCATCGTCACCGAGGGTCTGACCAAGCGCTATGGCGCCACTGGTTTCCTCGCCGTCGACCGACTCGACCTGCGCGTGCACACGGGTGAGATCTTCGGCCTGCTCGGGCCCAACGGTGCGGGCAAGACCACGACGGCGGGCATGTTGACCACGCGCGTGGTCCCCACCTCGGGCACGGCCCACGTGGCGGGTGTCGACGTCGTCGCACACCCGGCCCGGGCCAAGCAGTTCATCGGCGTGGTGTCGCAGTCCAACACCCTTGATCGTCAACTCGACGTCTTCGAGAACCTCTACTTCCACGGACGACTGTTCGGCATGAGCTCCGCCGAGTCGAGACGGGCCGCGACACGACTGCTCGAGCGGTTCCAACTGACGAAGTGGGCCCACGCCTCGGTCTACGCCCTCTCGGGCGGCATGGCTCAGCGATTGATGGTCGCGCGCTCGATCCTGCACCGACCGGCGGTGTTGTTCATGGACGAGCCGACCGCTGGACTCGACCCCCAGAGTCGTCTGGCGCTCTGGGAGATCCTCGAGGAGCTTCACGACGAAGGGCAGACCATCCTGCTGACCACGCACTTCATGCAAGAGGCCGACCAGCTCTGCGACCGCGTGGCCATCATGGACCACGGTACGATCCTGGCGCTCGATACCCCCGACGGTCTCAAGAAGTCGACGGGCGTGGACACCATCGTCTCACTCAGCGTGACGGGCGACCTCGATCGGTTATCGACGAATCTCCTTGAGCAGGTGGCCGGAGCGCGCCACATCCGGCGCGTCGAGCACGGCGTCGAGCTGCACGTCGCCGGTGGCGATCACGTGCTCACGCGCGCCATCGCGGTCGCCGAAGCCAGTGGGGCGCTCATCCAGGACATCTCGATCGCCGAACCCTCGCTCGAGACGGTCTTCATCAATCTCACCGGCAAGGAGTTGCGCGACTGATGGGGACGGCGACGAACCAGGACATCGGCGAACACCAGATGCGCTCACCCCTCGCGGCGAGCCGTTCGGCCCTTCTCGCACTGCTGTCACGCGACGTCACGGTCCTGCGAAAGGACCTGCGCCTCTTCCTGCTGCGCACCGTCATCCAGCCGTTCCTGTTGTGCTTCGTGTTCCTGTTCGTCTTCCCCAAGATCGGTCAGTCGGTGGGCGGTAGTTCCACCGGCGCGCAGACCAGCTTCGCCACGGTGCTGGTCGCCGGAGTCGTGGGGATCTCGATCATGTTCCAGGGAGTGCAGTCAGTGGCGTTGGTGATGTCCCAGGAGTTCGGCTTCACCCGCGAGATCGAGGACCGCGTCCAGGCGCCGTGCCCCATCTGGCTCGTCGCTCTCGAGAAGGTGCTGTCGGGGGCGATCCAGGGCATGATCTCGGCGGCGATCGTCCTGCCCATCGCCGCCCTCGTGCACGCGCGCGGCGTCGAGGCGGCGATCCACGTCCACTGGTTGGTCATGGTGAGTCTCGTTCCCCTCGCGTGCCTGGCCATGGGCTCGCTGGGTCTCGTGCTGGGCACCAGTTTCGAGCCGCGCAACATCGGACTGATGTTCGGCTTCATCATCCTGCCCATCACGTTCCTCGGCGGCACCTACTACGAGTGGTCGCGCCTGGCGCCGGTGAAGCTCGGTCCCTGGCACTGGCTGCAGACCCTGGTGCTGGTCAATCCCCTGCTCTACGTGAACGAAGGGATGCGCGGGGCCTTCACGAATGAGGGACACCTCCCGCTCATCGTCATCTATCCAGTGCTCATCGGCTTCTGCGCGGTGTTCCTCACCCTGGGCCTTCGCAACTTCCGTCGCCGGGTGCTGTCGTGAGTGGTCGTTAGGTCTCCGGCGGGAACTCGCCCTGGTCCGCCTGCGGCGTCGCGCCGATCCGGTCGGGGAACTGCGAATTGAAGTGATCGGCGTTGCGATGATTGTTCTCACTGTCGTAACGGCCGGCCTTCAGGCGCTTCATGTACTGACGCTCCCCCGCCATCGCCCGTCGTGTGAGCATCAACCCCGCGAAGACGAACACCGCTCCCAGGAGCATCAGAGCGAATCCTTCGGAGTAGGGCCAGACGATATTGAGGCACGATGCACTGACCATGAATCCCCGCGAGGGATTGGTGATCTGCGCGTTACACGCGTTGTTAATCGCCCCCTCGTGATGAACGATCCAGCCACCCGCCGCGGCGAAGATCAGACCCAGGACGAAGAGCAGTCGTCGACCCATAGGCTCACACTACGACACGACGTCAAAAGGCACGGGGACGAGGGGACGCGACCACGCGGAGCGCGGGATGTCTCCTCATCTTCGACGGGGACTGCGCGGTCTGCACGAGGAGTGCGCAATGGGTCGAGCGACGCTGGCGCGCACCCGCTCCTCGCGCGGTCTCGTCGCAACGGGTCAACGCCGAGTGGCCCCGACTCGCGACGCCGAGTTCTGAGGAGATGGACCAGTCGCTGTGGTGGATCGACGGCCCACGTCGCTATGCCGGAGCCGCCGCCGTCGCGCGCGCCCTGATGGCCACGTCATTACCGTGGCGGCTCCTCGGGACCGCACTCGTGGTGCCGCCGATGTCGTGGATCGCGACGCCGGCGTATTCTTTGGTCGCGCGACACCGCCACCGACTGCCGGGGGCCAGCGACGCCTGCCGGGGGCCAGCGTAGGCCGGGGCCGTCGTAGGCTCGGGCGCTAGAGGTCCCACCAGATCGTGGCGAGTTCTCGCGTCGGCGCCACGGGATTCTCGCGCAGGTACTCACGTACCTCGTCCTCGCGGTCCTCATCCAGGCACAGGCGGATGCGCGTGAAGTGCGCCGCCTGATCGAGGTCCGCTTCGACACGCATCGGTCCGTTCCAGTTCTCGATCGACGCGTCGATGCCCATCTCGGCGAGAACCGCGCACAGATCGTCGGGGGTGGGAGCTTCGGGTCGCTCGAGGTCCCAGAAGTGCCGCCACGCACCCGAGAGGTTCGACAGCGGATGCACCCGGGGCATCTCCAAGACGACGCGTCGAGTCGCGTGCTCGTTCATCGCCGCGAGGAACGGTACGATGTCGCCGACGTTGTAGACCACGTGATGCGCGGTCGCGACGTCGGCGGCGGGCACGTCGGCGGCGATCGCCGGCCAGAACCCCTCGAACGTCTGCGCGACGACACCACGTCGTGCGGCGTTCACGGCGAACATCTCGAGCATCTCGCCCTGGTGGTCGACGCCCACGACGCGAGTGGCCGGGGGCGTCAGAGCGAAGGCCGCGATGCCGCCGCCGCACCCGATATCAAGAACCGTCCCGCC
>JABBOA010000033.1 GCA_019352075.1 Acidobacteriota bacterium
TCGATCAACGCTTGGCCTTGATCAACGAGGTCATCAAGCCCGGGTACGCCGCGCTGCGAGCGAACGCGTAACGCCGCGCCGCCGGGTTCGCGCCGCGACGTGTCGTCGGGCTCATTGACTCGCCCGACGCGACACGGTCGATCAATCTGCGTAGGAGCTTCGCGCGACCGCCCACTCGACCGCCCACGCGACCGCCCAGGGCCGTCAGCGGTTGCGAGCGGACGTGGACGCAGGTACGCGCGCAACCGCGCCGCCGAGTGCGACATCGCCGGCGCGTATGTTCACGGGCCTCAGTCGTCGAGGGCCAGGACCGACGCGAGGTCCTCGCGAATGGCCTCCAGCAGAGCCGTCGCGCGCCGGCGTTGCGCGCGGACGTCTTCCGCAGAGGGCTCGGCGACCACTTCGACGTAGGCCTTGAGCTTGGGCTCGGTGCCCGAGGGGCGCACCACGACACGACCCGTCGACCCGAGGCGCCAGATCAGGCCCTCGGTCGGCGCGAGGTCGCCGTAACCCGTTTCGAGGTCGATCACCTCGCTCAGCGCCGTGCCACCCAGGACCGTCGGCGGGTGCGAGCGCACGCGCGCCATCACCTCGGCCAGCACCTCGCGTCCGCGTCCCGCACCGACCCGCAGCGACAGCTGCGCGCCCGCGTGCACGCCGTAACGCGCCTCGAGTTCATCGAGTCGGTCGAGCAGGGTGAGACCGTGTCGGGCGAGGTCGTGGGCGAGTCGCGCGAGGGCCAACGCCGCCGAGAGTCCGTCCTTGTCCGCCACGCACGGATCGACGGCGAATCCCAGCGCCTCTTCGTAGCCGAAGGCCAGGCGCCGGCCCGGGGCGGCCTTGGCGATCCACTTGAAACCGGTCAGCGTGGTCACGTAGGGCACGCCCGCGCGGGCCGCCATCTTCTCGAGCATCGACGACGAGACGATGGTCGTGGCGACCACGTCACCGTCCTTCGCCTCGGCGAGGGCGACCGAGCCCAGCAGCCAACCGATCTCGTCGCCGCGCAACACCCGCCACGTGCCGTCAGTGGCGCGCACCGCCGCTCCTAGGCGGTCGGCGTCGGGGTCGTTGGCGATCAGCAGCGTCGCCCCGCTGGCGTTCGCCCGAGCGATGCCCGCGTCCAGAACTCCGGGTTCCTCCGGATTGGGAAAGGGGAGACCCGGGAACGTGGGGTCCGGGCGGAACTGCTCGTCGACCAGGGCCACCCGTGAGAACCCGGACCGCGCGAACAGGTCCGCCATGAACGCGCCACCGACGCCGTGCAGGGGGGTGTAGGCGATGGACAGGTCGCTCGAGGTTACCGCGAATCGCGCTCTCATGTGTTCGCGGTACTCCTCGAGGAGTTCCTCGCCCACCACGTGGTGCAACGGCGACGAACGATCACCCCGGACCGCGGTCGGGGCCTCGTTCGCGTACCGCTCGACCATGGCGTCGTGGGGGGGGACGATCTGCGAACCATCAGGGCCATAGAGCTTGTAACCGTTGTCGGCGGGGGGATTGTGGCTGGCCGTGATCATGATGCCCGCCGCCGCCCCGAGCGCCGTGACGGCGTAGGCCGTCAAGGGGGTGGGCAGCGGTCGGGGCATCTCGTGCACGCCGACCCCCGCTCCGAGCAACACGGCGACGACCTCGTCGTTGAACGACGCCGATCCGTGACGGGCGTCACGTCCCACCACCACTCCCGCGGCGGTGTCGACGCCGATCGCGCGCAGCCACGCGACGACCCCCTGGGTCGCGCGCCGCACGGTGCAACGATTCATGCCCGCGGGACCCGCCATCTCGGGCCCGCGGAGACCCGCGGTGCCAAAGCGCAGGGGCTCGTCGAAGCGGCGATGGATCTCCACCTCGTCATCCGCGTCGAGCAGTCGTTCGATCGTCGCCCGATCCGCCTCGTCGGGGTCGGCCGCCAACCAGGCGCCCACGCGCGCGAGCAGTTCGGGGTTCACAGCACCGGTATCAACTGGGCGAGCAGGCTCCCCAACGACGAGGCGGCGCGCTGACCGGCCTCGAGGACCTCGAGATGGCTGAGCGGGGCGTCCGCCACCCCGGCCGCGAAGTTGGACACGAGACTGAGTCCGAGAACCTCGGCGCCCATGTGGCGCGCCGCGATGGCCTCGAGCACGGTCGACATGCCGACCAGGGTCGCGCCCATGGCGCGCGCCATCGCGATCTCGGCCGGAGTTTCGTAGTGCGGGCCGCGAAAACCCGCGTAGACGCCTTCGCTCAACTGGGGTGCGGCCGCGAGCACCGCCGTACGCAGGCGCTGGGAGTACAGGTCGCTGAGGTCGACGAAGCGTGGCCCGTACTCGTCGGGGGGCGCCGCCCCCTCCAGGGGCGAGGTGGCGGTCAGGTTGATGTGGTCCTTGATCACCACCACCGAGCCCGGACCCTTGGTCGGGTCGATGCCACCACACGCGTTGGTCAGTATCACCCTGGTGGCACCGGCCGCGATGACGGTTCGCACCGGGTGGGCCACCTGATCCGCAGTGTTGCCCTCGTAGAGGTGCACGCGCCCCGACACCAGGGCGACCTTCACGCCCGCCACGTCGATCGAGAGGATCTGACCCGAGTGCCCGACCACGGTGGGGGTGACGAAGCCACGCAATGTCCCCGTGGCGACCTCGGCGAACGGCTTGCCCAGCGCGAGGGCCCCCTCCTTCCAGCCCGAGCCGAGAATGATGGCGACGTCGTAGGAATCGACCCCACTGCGCACGCGCAACTCATCGGCCGCTTCCGTCGCGAGTTGATAGGGGTTCGTCATCATTGTCCAATCGTGTGCCAGACCGTCGAGGTCTCCACAAAGGTTCGTAGTCGGCGAAGAGGGTTCTCCTCGTCGTGGGGTCGGGGACGGTACACCCGTTTGATCGAGCCCGCCGCCCGGCGCGCCAGATCGTCGCTCGACTCCCCCGCCCCGGTCAGGTCCACGCCGTCGACGTCCTCGTGCGCGACCAGGTGCCCCGCCAGCTCGGCGGTGACGCCGGTCACGACGTTCAGCACGCCGCCGGGGAAATCCGACGTCGCCGTCATCTCGGTCAGGATGACGGCCGGGGAGGGTCGGTGCTCGCTAGCCAGGGCCACCACCGCGTTGCCCACGCAGATCGGCGCCGCGACAGATTCGACGAAGCCTTCGAGCGACGACTCCTGGTGCGCCACCACGCCGATCACCCCACTGGGCACGGGTAGTGAGAAATTGAAGAAGGGTCCGGCCACCGGATTCGCTCCGCCCAGGACCTGGGTCACCTTGTCGGTCCAGCCGGCGTACCACACGATGCGGTCGATGGCGCGCGCGACGCTCAACTGGGCGTCCTTCTTCTTCAGCCCTTCGGCCAGACCCACGTGGTCGGCGAGTTCGCTACGACGCGACTCGGCCATCTCCGCCCAGCGGTAGAGCACCTGGCCACGGAGGTAGGCACTCGCGCCCCACCACTTCGCCTGCGCCGCGCGCGCCGCGACGACCGCGTCACGCACGTCCTTGCGCGAACCCTGCGCGACGTTCGCCAGGAAGTCGCCGCCCGCGGTGGCCACGGGATAACTGCGTCCGGACTCCGAGCGCGGGAAGGCCCCGTTGATGATCAACTTGTACGTCTTCTTGACGTCGAGTCGCTCAGACATCGAGGTACGCCTCCAGTCCCTGTCGACCGCCCTCGCGCCCGAACCCCGATTCTCGCACGCCCCCGAAGGGACTGGTCGGATCGAACTTGTTGTAGGTATTGGCCCAGATCACGCCGGCGCGCAGTCGCTGCGCGACCCACAGCGTCCGGCTCCCCTTCTCACTCCACACCCCGCACGCCAATCCGTACTTGGAGTTGTTCGCCTTGGCCACCGCTTCGTCAGGGGTGCGAAAGGTGAGAACCGAGAGCACCGGACCGAAGATCTCGTCGCGCGCGATGCGGTGGCTCTGGGCCACGTCGGCGAAGACGGTGGGTGCGAACCAGTAGCCCTTGTCGGGCAAGGCGCAGGCGCTGGTGTAGCGCGTCGCCCCCTCCCTCTCGCCCCAGGCGGCAAGCTCGCGAATCCGCTCGAGCTGGGCCGCCGAGTTGATGGCGCCCACGTCGGTGTTCTTGTCCATCGGGTCGCCGACGCGCAACTGGTCCACGCGGCGCAACAGGCGACGCAGCACCTCGTCGGCCACCGACTCCTGCACCAGGAGGCGTGACCCCGCGCAACACACGTGTCCCTGATTGAAGAAGATGCCATCGACGATGCCTTCGATCACTTCGTCGATGGGTGCGTCCTCGAAGACGATGTTCGCGCCCTTGCCGCCGAGTTCGAGGGTGAGCCGCTTGGCCGACCCGGCCACGCGCTCCTGGATCATGCGCCCGACGGCGGTCGACCCGGTGAAGGCGATCTTGTCCACGCCGGGATGGTCCACCAGCGCCGCACCCGTGGTGCCGTCGCCGGTCACGATATTCACCACGCCGTCGGGTAGGCCCGCCTGCTGGAAGATCTCGGCGAGGACCAACGCGGACAACGGTGTCGTCTCCGCGGGCTTCAAGACGCACGTGTTGCCCGCCGCGAGGGCGGGGGCCAGTTTCCACGCCGCCATGAGCAGTGGGAAGTTCCACGGGATGATCTGGCCAGCCACGCCCAGTGGTCGGGGGTGGGGGCCGAAACCGGAGTGCTCGAGCTTGTCCGCCCACCCGGCGTAGTAGAAGAAGTGGGCGGCAGCGAGGGGCACGTCGACGTCGCGCGACTCGCGAATGGGCTTGCCGTTGTCGAGCGTCTCCACCACCGCGAGTTCGCGAGAACGCTCCTGGATCAGGCGCGCGATACGAAAGAGGTACTTGGCGCGCTCGGCCCCGGTGGTCTTGCTCCACACCCTCTCGTAAGCGCGTCGCGCCGAGACCACGGCCCGGTCGACGTCGCTCGCCGACGCCAGCGCGACCGTGGCCAGGGTCTCCTCGGTCGCCGGATTGAGCGACGCGAACTGCGCGTGGGACCCGGCGGGGGTGAACTGGCCGTCCAGGAACAATCCGTAGCTCGGCGCCAGGTGCGCGATCGAGGCCGATTCGGGCGCCGCGTCGTAGGCGAGCGCACCCAGCGGGGACGTGTGCGATGGTTCGGTCATGTCAGTCCCCCGAGAACTCGTCGGGGCGAACGTACGCCCCGGTGCGCTGTGTGAGGCGTTGCATCAGCAGGTCGTTGAGCAGCGACGACGCCCCGAACCTGAAGTATTGCGAGGTCATCCAGGTGGCCCCGGTGGTCTCGTTCACCACCACCAGATACTTGAGCGCGTCCTTGGTGGTGCGCACACCGCCGGCGACCTTGACGCCCACCAGGCGCCCCGTCTGCTCAGCGAAGTCGCGCGCGGCCTCGAGCATCACCAACGCGACGGGCAGCGTCGCGTTCACCCCGACCTTGCCGGTCGAGGTCTTGATGAAGTCGGCGCCGGCCAGCATGGCGAGCCAGCTGGCTCGTTTGACGTTGTCGTAGGTCACGAGCTCGCCGGTCTCCAAGATGACCTTCAGGTGCACGGCTCCGCAAGTCGCCTTGACCGCGGCGATCTCGTCGAACACCTGGCTCCAGCGTCCCGCGAGGAACGCCCCACGATCGATCACCATGTCAATCTCGTCGGCCCCGGCCGCGAGCGCGTCCCTCACGTCGAGCAGTTTGACGTCGAGCGAGGCGCGGCCCGACGGGAACGCCGTCGCCACCGAAGCGACCGCCACGGACGAGTCGCCCAGGACGTGGCGCGCGTGCGCGACGAGGTCCGGGTACACGCACACGGCGGCGGCGCTCGGCACCGACGGGTCGCGGGGGTCGGGACGCATCGCCTTGGCGCACAGCGACGACACGCGCCCGGGCGTGTCCGCCCCCTCGAGCGTGGTGAGGTCGACCATGGAAATGGCGAGGTCGATCGCCGCGGTCTTCGTGGCCCTCTTCAGCGATCGAGTCCCTAGCGTGGCGACGCGACCCTGTACCCCGACGGCGTCGACGCCACCGAGCGCGTACACGAAGCGACGCAACTCACCCCCGTCGGCGAAAGTGGGAACCGAGATCCGGGCCGGGACCAGGACACCGCGATCGCGCGCCTCGATCGTGCGCAGTGGAGCCATACTCACTCAAGTCAGGCTAGCAACGTGCCCCGCGCTCATCCAACGTCGCCGCGAACCCGAGGTGGTGAACCGACGCGACGCCGTGCGACGCCGCCGGGGAGCTCGCAGTGGGATGGGTCCCGACGATCAGTGGAAAAGGGGCAGCTGCCCCGCGTCACGGCGCGTCGCCAGCGACGGCGCCGCGGCGTCCTTCTCGCTCAGGATCGCCTCGCCCGTCAACGCCCACGCGACGCCGACCTCGGGGTCGAGAGGATTGATCTCGAGTTCGTGCGGCGCGTCGTAGGGTGTGGACAAGAGATAGGACAACGCCGCGGTGTCCGACGTCACGCAGAAACCGTGCGCCACGCCGGCGGGCAGCACCACGGTGGTGCCCTGGTCAGCGGCCAGCGCCACGGTGACGACGACCCCGAACGTGGGAGAACCCACGCGCACGTCCACGATGACGTCGTCGAGCGACCCGTACACGCAGGTGACGACCTTCGCCTGGCCCCGCGGTGCCAGTGAGTAGTGCAGACCGCGCACCACGTTCTTGGTCGACATCGACAGGTTGGATTGCTCGGTCGAGAACGCGAGGCCCGCGGCGTCGAAGTCGCTCGATTTGAACCATTCTCGGAAGAATCCACGATCGTCGCCGAAGACGCGCGACTCCGCCACGTAGAGGCCGAGGATGTCGAGTTCGCGAAGATTCATGGGGCGTCCTTCAGCGGGCGCCACCACGACTCGTTGTCGAAATACCACTGCACCACGGCGGCCAGGCCCTCCTCGAAGGACACTTGGGGCGCGTAGCCCAGTTCGTTGCGGATCTTGGCGCAGTCCACCGAGTAACGCCGGTCGTGACCCAGGCGGTCCGCCACCGCTTCGACGCTCGCGTCGGTCTTGTCGCACAGTTGCAACAGCCGGTAGGTGAGCTCCTTGTTGGTCAACTCGGTGCCGCCACCGATGTTGTAGATCTCGCCGGCGCGCCCACCTTCGAGCACGAGCATGATGCCGCGGCAGTGGTCGTCCACGTGCAGCCAATCGCGCACGTTCAGTCCGTCGCCGTAGAGGGGGACCTTGCGGTCGTCCATCAAGTTCGTCACGAAGAGCGGGATGACCTTCTCGGGGAATTGCCGGGGTCCGTAGTTGTTCGAGCACCGCGTGACGTTGACGTGCAGGCCGAAGGTACGGTGATAGGCCAGTGCCGCGAGGTCCGAACCGGCCTTGGACGACGAATACGGCGAGTTCGGCTCGAGGAGATGGTCCTCGCGCCACGAGCCCTCGGGAATCGACCCGTAGACCTCGTCGGTGGAGACGTGCACGAACCGCGCCACGTCGTGTCGCCGCGCGCTCTCGAGCAGCGTCTGGGTCCCGATGACGTTGGTCTCGAAGAAGGTGCGCGCACCGGTGATCGACCGGTCCACGTGGCTCTCCGCCGCGAAGTGCACCACCGCCTGGGTGTCGCGCAACACCTCCTCGGTGAGCACGGCGTCGGTGATCGAGCCCTGCACGAAGCTCACTCGCGGGTCCTCGAGGACGCCCTCGATGTTCTCGCGCCGTCCCGAGTACGTCAGGGCGTCGACGATGACGATGTCGTCGTAGGGCGAGCGATCCGATGCCACGAGCATCTCCACGAAGCGCGATCCGATGAATCCGGCCGCCCCGGTGATCACAATGCGCATGGAGATACCTCGGCCTTAACTTAGGGGTTGACGGACTTATACTAATGGAGTGAAGGGAATCATTTTGGCCGGGGGTAGCGGCACGCGCTTGTTCCCCATCACCCGGGCAACCTCCAAGCAGTTGTTGCCGGTGTACGACAAGCCGATGATCTACTATCCGCTCAGCACCCTGATGCTGACCGGTTTACGCGACATCCTGCTCATCACCACTCCGCACGACCAGGCGGCCTTCCAGCGCCTCCTCGGTGACGGCGCGCACCTCGGGCTGCGCCTCTCGTGGGTCGTCCAGGATCAGCCCAACGGACTGGCCCAGGCCCTCATCTTGGGTGAGGAGTTCCTCGACGGCGACAAGTGCGCCCTGATCTTGGGGGACAACCTCTTCTACGGACCCGGACTCGGGTCGCACTTGAGCGAGAACACCGATATCAACGGTGCCCTCATCTTCGCCTACGAGGTCTCGGATCCGACCTCCTACGGGGTCGTCGAATTCGGCGACGACGGTAGGGTGCTCTCCATCGAGGAGAAGCCCCGCGAGCCCAAGAGCCGCTTCGCCATCCCCGGCCTCTACTTCTACGACGAGCGGGCCTCGGCGATGGCCAAGACCCTCACCCCCAGTGCTCGCGGCGAACTCGAGATCACCGCACTCAACAACGCGTACCTCGAGCGCGGTGAACTCCACGTCCAGACCCTCTCGCGCGCGACGACCTGGCTCGACACGGGGACCCACGAATCGCTTTACGAAGCCGGTGGCCTCATCCGCACGCTCCAGCACCGGACCGGGCTGCGCATCGGCGACCCCGAGGAGATCGCCCGCGATCACGGTTGGATCACCCACGCGTAGCAGACCTGACGACGGTGCGGTGACGATCGCTACCACGCAGTAACGCTGACGCCGACCTCGAAGCCTGACCTACAGTGGAACAACGACCCCCGAAGGAGTAGTCATGTCCACCGTCGCCGTCACCACCAACCGTCCCGTATTGGCGGATGTTGTCTCGAAATCCCTGACCGCCGACGCGGTGCTCGTCGTCGGCGCCGCCGTCTTCGTCGGTTTGCTCGCCCAAGTCTCCTTCTACATCCACCCCTTCGTCGTACCCTTCACCGGGCAGACCCTGGGGATCCTCCTCGTCGGTAGCACCCTCGGGATCCGCCGCGCTCTGGCGTCGATGGCCCTCTACGTCGTCGCCGGCCTGGCGGGCGTCCCTTGGTTCGCCAGTCACGCCAGCGGGTATTCCCCTTTGCTCTTCGGTTACCTGCTCGGATTCGTCCTGTCGGTGTCGCTGATGAGTTGGCTGGCCACCAAGGGCAACGACCGCAACGTCGTGAGTGCCCTCGGCCTCTTCATCATCGGCGAGTTGGCGATCTACGCCATCGGCGTGCCGTGGCTGGCCCTCGACCTCCACGTCTCGCTCACCAAGGCGATCTCCATCGGCATGACGCCCTACCTGATCTTTGACCTGGCCAAGGCCGTCGCCGCGGGCACCCTGCTACCCGCCACCTGGCGTCTGGTCGATCGCACCCGCGCCGCCTGATCGGTGGTGTCGCGGCACCGCCGCGACGATAAGTTGGACGTCATGACTGATGTGAACGCTCCGCTCGAACCCGACGTCTCCGAGGAACACCCCGTCTCCGAGCATTGGGTATGGGCGGGATATCACCGCCCCGCGATGCCCCGGGTCTTCGTGGACTTCATGAGCGCCGACTGGGCGCCCGCGGACCCCCGACCCGAGGTGCATCCGGCCGTGGCGAACTTCGCGACGCGCCGCGGCGCTCTGGGGCGCCACTTCAGTGACGCGACCCTGGTCGTGGCCACCGGCAACCCCAAGGTGCGCGCGAACGACACCGATTACCGCTTCCGCGCCGGGACCGACTTCTACTACCTCACCGGCTGCCAGGAACCCGACGCCGTCCTGGTCATCTCGCCCAGCGCGGCGGGTCCGCGCAGCACGCTCTACGTGGCCCAGCGACGCGACGCGCGCTCGCACGACTTCTACACCGACGCGCGCTACGGCGAGTTGTGGGTCGGCCCGCGTCGCGGGGTCGACGAGTGCGCCGTCTACTACGGCATCGACACCGCGCCCCTCGAGCAACTGGCGAGCGACTTGGCGTCCCTGGGCGCCACCAAAGTGCTGAGCGTGCGAGGATTCGACGCCGAGGTGGACCGTATGGTGGCCGTCCACGACGACGACGGACGCCTCGCGAGCCAACTCTCCGAGATGCGCCTCGTGAAGGACGCCTACGAGATCGCCCAGCTCGAAGAGGCCATCGCCCACACGGTGCGCGGCTTCGAGGACGTCGTGCGGGCGCTCCCCCAAGCGATCGAGCGCGGCGAGCGCGTCATCGAAGGTGTCTTCAACCTACGCGCGCGAGTGGAGGGCAACGACGTCGGCTACGACACCATCGCCGCCACCGGCGCGCACGCGACGATCCTGCACTGGACGCGCAACGACGGACGGGTGAATCCCGGTGACCTCTTGTTGCTCGACGCCGGGGTGGAGTGTCACGAGCTCTACACCGCCGACGTGACGCGCACCATGCCGATCAACGGGAAGTTCTCCGTGGCGCAGCGCCACGTCTACGAACTGGTGCTGAACGCCCAGCAGGCGGCCCTGGACACGGTGCGACCCGGCGTGGACTTTCGAGCCCCCCACCGTGCCGCCATGGACGTCCTGGCGCGCGGCTTGCACGACATGGGGATCCTGCGGGGTTCCCTCGACGAGGCGCTGCGCGCCGATCGCCAGCTCTACCGCCGCTACACGCTGCACGGGACGAGTCATATGTTGGGCATCGACGTGCACGACTGCGCCAACGCTCGCAACGAGTCCTACCACGGCGATCTACGCGAGGGTTACGTCTTGACCATCGAGCCCGGACTGTACTTCCAGAGCAACGACCTCACCGTGCCCGAGGAGTACCGCGGTATCGGCGTGCGCATCGAGGACGACGTCCTGGTCACCGCGGACGGCTACCGCAATCTCTCGGCCGCGCTCGCGCGCGACCCCGACGAGATCGAGGCGTGGATGGCCTCGTTGCGGTCGAGCGGACCCACCGACCTGAGCGTTCGCTGACCGCGTCGGCCCACGCGGCGATCGATCACGCCGTCTCAATCTCCTCGCGGCTGATGCCGAGGAAGTACAACACGGCGTCCAGGTAGGGCACCGAGAGAGCGGCGTCGGCGTGCTCGCGGACCACCGGCTTGGCGTTGAAGGCGATGCCGAGCCCCGCCACCGAGATCATGTCGATGTCGTTGGCTCCGTCGCCCACCGCCACGGTCTGCGCCAGGGGCACCCCCACCTCCCGGGCGAATCGCTCAAGGGCACGCGCCTTACCGGCTCGATCGACAATGGGCGCCGCGAGGCGACCGGTCAAGCGGCCTTCCACGATCTCGAGTCGATTGGCCTCGAGGTAGTCCACGTGGAGTTCGGCGAGCAGCGGCGCCAGGATCTCGACGAAGCCACCCGACACCACCGCGGGCACGTAGCCCAGACGGTGCAGGGTGCGCAGCAGCGTACGCGCCCCGGGGGTCAGACGCAGTCGCTCGCGCACGCGGTCGAGCACCTGGGCGTCGAGCCCCTCGAGGAGGGCGACGCGGCGGCGCAACGATTCGGCGAAATCGAGATCGCCCGCCATCGCCGACTCGGTGATCCGCGCGACCTCCTCGGCGCACCCGCTCTCGTGCGCCAGCAGGTCGATGACCTCGTCCTGGAGCAACGTCGAATCGGCGTCCATCACCACGAGGTGCTTGGCGCGCCGGTGCAGACCCGCGCGTTGTACCGCCAGGTCGACACCGTTCTCCTGGGCCACCGACGTGACCGCCTCGCGCAACGCCAGGTGATCGCGTCCGCGCACCACGAGTTCGTAGCAGTCCACCGGGTAACTGGCGAGGTGGACGATGCGTTCACACGTCGCCCCGACCGACGCGATCGCGCGGAAGACGCCTTCGAGCTGGGCCGCATCGATCCGCGCGGCGAGCAGGGTGACCAGCAGTCGGCCACCCTCACCGCTCTCGTCGGGCGTCACCCGGTCCACTTGGACGCCGATGCCGGCGCGACTGATGTCACGACTCGCGAGCGCGGCGCGCACGTCGTCGGCGCTCACCGTGTCGTCGACGGTCACCTCACCACAGAGGACGAGCGCGCCACGAATGGTGATCTGGGCCACGTCCGAGAGTTGTCCGCGCGTCCCCGTCACCTGAGCGAGGGCCGCGAAGAGCTCCGCGCCCACCCCCACGCGATCGGGACCCGAGACGGTAACGAGGTAGGTGACGTTCGACACGGCTAAATGGTAGAGGGTTTGCCCGATGTCCTAGGACGCGTCGTCAAGGGCACGCTGCGCACGCACGGCGGCGACGTGGGGGTCACTGCGCGCGTCGAAGCGCCACAGCGACGGGAGTGCCGCACCCACCAGTCCCACCGATCCCGTGCAGGCCAGGCCACCGAAGGTCAGCGAGAAGCGCAAGGTCGTCCACGCGGCCATCACCCCGGCACGGAACTGGCCGGCGGTGGGACCGAGCGAGTACGAGATCATCTCCATGCCCGCCATTCGCCCTCGCAGGTCGGGAGGGATGGATTCGTTCCACATGGTCGAACGGAAGATCCCACTCAACGAGTCAGCACCTCCGGCGATGGCCAGTCCCGCCAGCACGAGCCACAGCGACGAGCTGAAGCCGAAGAGCGCGATGCCCAATCCCCACGCGGCGGCCGAGGCGACCACGGCGCGACCGTAGTGGTGCACGTGCCTCGTCCATCCCGACAGCACCGTGAAGATGAGCGCGCCCGTCGGCAGCCCGCAATAGAGCAGCGACAGCGCGTACGACGCATGAAAGCGCTCCGCGACGAAGGGCAGCATCGCGACCGGGAAGGCGAAGGTCATCGCCAAGAGGTCGATGACGTAGGTCCCCACGATGTCGGGTCGAGAGCGCAGGAACGACACACCCGCGCGCAGGGCCGCACGGTCGCTCTGCTCGCGCGACACCGGCGCGATCTGGCGGGCCAGGCCCGACAGGAGCAGCAGCGAGATCGCGAAGGTCACCAGGTTCGCTCCGTACACCACGCCCGGTCCCGCACCCACCGCCACGAGGCCACCTAACGCCGGCCCGATGATCGAGGCCGAGGTGTAACGAATGTTGGCCAGCGTGGACGCCGCGCGTTGCAGGTCATGGGGCACGAAGGTCTGATTCATGGCTTCGATGCTCGGACGCTGCAGGCTCGAGACGCCCGCCGCCACCACCGCGTCGGCGTAGAGGATCCACGCCTGAGGGTGCGCCAACAGGGCGTTGACGAGGACCACGGCGGTGGCGATCATGAGCAGCAGCTCCATGGCGATGATCAGGCGCCGTCGATTCATCCGATCGGCCAGTACGCCACCGTAGAGTCCGAAGGCGACGAGGGGCACGAGTTCGAAGAGTCCCAGCGCGCCGACGTCGAACGGCGAATGCGTCAGTTGCTTGAGTTGATAGGGGATCGTGACGTACGTCGCCTGCGAGCCCAGGGCCGTGATGAGTCCCGCCACGTAGAGCTGGCGGTACTCGCGCGAGATGCGAAGGGGCGTGAGGTCGACGCCGAAGTGTTGTCTCACGCCACGGGTCCCGATTGCCATCCCGCCCCCGCCACGTAGTGGCGCAACACCTTGGCCGGTATCCCGCCGATCACGACACGGTCCGGGAACCGACCCCGCACGACGGCCCCCGCCGCCACCGTGGTGTTGCGCCCCAGATGGGTTCCCGGCAGGATGACGACATTCGTGCCGAGCCAACTACCCGACCCGATGGAGACGGCTGATTCTTCGGGGGTCTGCCCACCCACCGGTGTATCGGGATCGAGGTAGGAGTGATTCTGATCAGTGATGTAGACGTAGGGGCCGATCTGGATGTCGTCGCCCAACGTGATGGACCAGTGGCCCACGATGTGCGATCCTCGCCCGATGACGCAGCGCTGGCCAATGCTCACCACGGGTGCGGAGAGCATCTCTTGTTCGCCGTTCATTCCCGCCGTCAGACAGACGTGGGGACCGATCAGCGTCGCGTCACCGATGGACAGGTAGCGCTCGTTGTAGATGGTGCCCTGGGGCGCCAGGAGACCCGCACCGGGGCCGAAGTAGTAAAACTTCTGGGCGTAGGCGTCGTGAGGGGCCACCGTCGCCACGTCATTGGCGTAGCGGCGCGCGACGCGAACCTTCTCACCCAACCACCGTCGAAAGACCAGCCGCGCATTCACCGCGACCACGCTACTGGTCGCCCCCGTGGGCAGCGAGAACCGCCAGTTCCCCAGCGCGGCCGTGGGGGAGAGCCGGCGGGGGCGGCGGATGCGGCGGCCCCGCGCCCGACGCCACCCTCATTACTCCTTACTCCAGCGTCAGGGGAGCGTCGAGGTCGACGTCGGCCCCCACTACGTCGGGGAGCAACGAGTTCGCCATGTGTTCGCGGACCCGCCCGTCGATCTCCGCCATCGTCTGGGGGTTCTCGCGTAGGAACGTCTTGACGTTCTCGCGACCCTGGCCCATCTGCTCGCCCTCGTACGTGAACCAGGCACCGGCCTTCTTCACGAAACCGAGTTCCACCGCGACGTCGAGGACCGAACCTTCACGGCTGATGCCCTGACCGTACATGATGTCGAATTCGGCCTGCTTGAAGGGAGCGGCGCACTTGTTCTTGACGACCTTGACGCGGGTACGGTTACCCACGACATCCGTACCGTCCTTGATGGATTCGATACGGCGAATGTCGAGTCGCACCGACGAGTAGAACTTGAGCGCGCGACCTCCCGGGGTCACTTCGGGCGACCCGTACATGACGCCGATCTTCTCACGCAACTGGTTGATGAACACCGCGACGGTGTTGGACTTGGAGAGTCCGCCGGTCAACTTGCGTAGAGCCTGGCTCATCAGTCGCGCCTGCAGGCCGACGTGCGAGTCACCCATGTCGCCCTCAATCTCGGCGCGCGGTGTCAGTGCGGCCACCGAGTCGATGACGATCACGTCGAGCGCCCCCGAGCGGATCAACATGTCACAGATCTCCAGGGCCTGTTCACCGGTGTCGGGCTGGGAGATGAGCAAATCGTCGACGTTCACGCCGATGGCGCGAGCGTACACGGGGTCCATCGCGTGCTCGGCGTCGATGTACGCGCAGACGCCACCGTTGCGCTGGGCCTCGGCGACCACGTGCATCGCGAGCGTCGACTTACCCGACGATTCGGGTCCGTAGAGCTCGACGATGCGACCGCGCGGCAATCCACCAATCCCCAGGGCCATGTCCAGGGCGAGGGCGCCGGTCGGGATCGACTCGATATTCATGTGCAGGTTCTCGCCCATGCGCATGATCGATCCCTTACCGAACTGCTTCTCAATCTGGCCGAGGGCCGATTCGAGGGCCTTGGCGCGATCGTCGGTTGCCATTGATGTCTCCTTGTTCTTCGTCACCCGGGGCACGTTAGAGGCCCCCCGTCACATCGGTCGCTCACCGTTGGAAAGTACCGTACTACGAACAAGTGTTCGTAGAGTGGATTTCTCGAGGAAATTTCACCCGTGACGGTCCAGCGCGCGACGAAGCGCGTCGAGGGCTCCGATGGCGCTGAACGAGCGGACGCGAGCTCGGTCGCCGGGCACTCGCAGTTGCACGTGCGTCACCTGATCGCCGAGGGCCAGACCCACGAAGACCGTGCCGACCGGCTGCCCGTCTTGTTCATCGGGTCCGGCCACGCCGGTCACCGCCAGCGCCACGTCGACGCCGAGTAGTTCGCGTGCGCCACGGGCCATCTCCTCGGCGGCCGTCGCGTTCACCACCGGTCCCGGCGTCACCTTCAAGAGGTCGAACTTCACCTCGGAGGCGTAACTCACCACCCCACCGCGGAACCACCGTGATGCGCCCGCCACGTTCACGAGGCGACTGGCGATGAGCCCCCCGGTCAAGGATTCAGCGAGCCCGAGATTCCATCCGCGCGCGAGCAATCGTTGGGCGATGGCGAACTCCATGGTCTCGTCGTCGACGCCGAAGACGATGTCGCCGAAGGCGCTCGCGATCAATGCGCGAATCAACTGCTCTTCCTCGTCCAGCAGTGCCAGGGCGTGCTCGCGGTCTTCGCCCCGGGCGGTGAGGCGGACCTTGATCCCCTCGATCCCCGACGCCAGGAACGCAATGGTCACTCGATCGGAGTCGATGAGGGCGTCGAAACGTTCCGCGACGGCCTCGGCGAGACCCGATTCGCTCGCGCCCCAGGTGCGTAGGACGCGACTGACAATGACGGCGCTCTCACCGGCGGCGCGCTGGCGCGCGAGCAGGTCAGGGAGGACGGCCCGTTCGAACATGTCGCTCATCTCGTAGGGCACGCCCGGAACCGCGTACACGACCTGTGCGCCGACGGGGCAGATCAGTCCCGGTGCCGTGCCGCGGACCTGTTCGATGATGCTGGCGCCCCGCGGGACGTCGGCTTGCAGGAGGTTGTTCGGGGACATGGTACGACCACGCGCGTCGAAGAACGAGCGGATCCTGTCGACGAGGTCATCGTGGCGTACGAGGCCCACGCCCATGATCTCGGCCAGCGCGGCGCGGGTGATGTCGTCTTGCGTCGGCCCCAGGCCACCGCACACGATGACCGCGTCACTGCGACCCAACGCCGTGCGAAAGGCCGACACGATGCGTTCGTGGTTGTCACCGACGTGTTGATGGAAGTGCGACGCGATGCCGTTGGCGGCCAGGCGCTCACCGAGCCACTGGGAGTTGGTGTCGGGAATCTGGCCCAGGAGCAACTCGGTACCGACGGCGACAATCTCAACGCGCACGGGCGAACATCTCCCGGCCATCCACGTAGTATCGCCAGCCGGTGTACACCGTCATCGCCACCGCGACCCAAATCGTGACGTCGGCAATCACCAGGTGACGCGCGGTCCAGGGAATCACGCAGAAAGCGATCGCCCAGTCCTGCACGAATGTCTTCCACTTGGCGATCTTGACGGCGGGGATGGTGAATCCCCGTTTGGCGGCGCGTGAGCGGTGGACGCTCATCCAGACTTCGCGCAACGTGATAATGACCGAAGGGATGATGAAGCTCGCGACGCCGTGGGGCCGCGAGATGATGATCGCGTAGAGGCCGCCGAGGACGACCACCTTGTCGGCGAGCGGATCGAGGAAGGCGCCTGAAGTGGTCGTGCCGTGACGTCGCGCCACGATGCCGTCGAAATAGTCCGACGCCGCCGCCAGGGCCCCCACGCCCGTGGTCCACCACGACACGCGGTGCATGACGATCATGTACATGAAGATGGGGGCCACCGCCAGTCGAAATGCGGTCATGAGGTTGGCTGGCGTCAGCAGCGCGGATTCACCGTAGATCCGTTCGCGCGTCGTCACCGAGTCACCCCCTCCACATCAGTTCCGTGGCTCGCCACGATCTCCACTTCCGCAAACGACCCGACGCGCAACGTCGGGTCGACCAACACGATGCCGTCAATTTCGGGGCACTCTCGTACACTACGACCGACGCCCGGCGCGTCGATCAACACCCGCTGCACCGTTCCCACCAAGGCGTCGCGCCGAGCGGCCGTGATCCGGTCCTGTAGCTGCGAGACTTCGCGCAACCGCTCCAGGGCCAACTCGGGCGCCACCTGACCCGCCAGGTCGTGAGCGTAGGTGCCGTCTTCGTCGGAGAAGGTGAAGAAGCCCGCCCAATCGAGCTGGGCCGCTTCGAGAAATTCGAGGAGGTGACGTTGATCGTCCTCGGTCTCGCCCGGATAGCCCAGGATGAACGAGGAGCGAAAGGTGGCGTCGGGCTCGGCCGCGCGAATGGCGGCGATGCGCTCCAAGAAGCGCTCCCCGTCACCCCAGCGGCGCATGGCGCGCAACATCGAGCGCGAGGAGTGCTGCAGGGAGAGATCGAAGTAGGGCACGCCGGTCTCGAGGATCGTATCGATGAGACCAGAGGTGAGGCCCGAGGGATAGAGGTACAAGAGACGCACCCGCTCCACCTCTTGACTGAGGACCCGCGTGAGTTCGATCAACGGTTGGGTGCCCCCCTCGTCGAGGACTTCGACGGCGTCGCCCAGGGCGCCCCGGCGACGGTCGTGACCCCAGCTGGCGAGGTCTTGGGCGATCAACACGATCTCGTGCACCCCTCCCGCGACGAGGGCGCGCGCCTCGCTCAGGATCTCCGAGGTCGAGCGCGATCGCTGATCACCGCGAAAGGTCGGGATCGCGCAGAAACCACAGCGACGGTCACAGCCCTCGGCGATCTTCACGTACGCCCACGGCGCGCTGGTCGCGGGGCGCGGCAAGTTGAGGAGGTCGAAGGCGGGGGTCGGGCGCCGTCGCAGGGCCACCGGCGTCGACGGCGCCAGCGCGGTCAGGCTCTCGTTGAAACCGGCGACCAAGTCCACCTCGGGGAGGGCGTCGGCCAATTCGTCGCCGTATCGCTCCGCCATACAGCCGGTCACGACGAGCCGAGAACCGGCTCGTCGCACGTCGGCGAGTTCGAGCACGGTCTCGATGGACTCTTGGCGCGCGGCCTCGATGAAGGCGCAGGTGTTGGCGACCACCAAGTCGGCGTCGCCCGCCGAGGCCGCGAGGTCGTAGCCCTGGGAGACCAGTAAACCCGCCAGCTTGTCGGAGTCGACGTGGTTCTTGGGACAGCCCAGCGTTTCAATCCAGTAGCGCATGAGCCTCTCCTCGTAAGACGCCAACACCGAGCGACTAGCGCTCGGTGTCGATGGCGGAGAGGGAGGGATTTGAACCCTCGGGCCCACTTTCGCAGGCCGCATTC
>JABBOA010000034.1 GCA_019352075.1 Acidobacteriota bacterium
GCCAGGTCCTGCTCGAAACGTGACCTCCATTCCTCGAACTCTCCAGATTCGTGATGAGAGATCAAGAGGGCGCACGCATCCAAGTCATGAGCTGTTGCCTTTCGAATCAACGCCTCAGTCCTCTTCACGAGAGTCAATGTACATGGGCGAAGTAGTGGCAGGTCACTTCGGCGTTGGTGCGATCCACCAGGTCGCCCTTTCGTAAAGTTCTGCGGCCAATGAAGAACTGGGGTCGGAGGGCCGACGCCCACAATCCGAGTTGAGGATCATGTCGTGGACAACCTGATCCCTAACAAGCAATTGGGTACTGCGCTACACCTATGTGGAGTCCTTCACCCGGAAATCTCTTCCACTGATCCGAACCTTCTTGGGTTGGCCTCAGACCCTGAGCGCGATCGTCCAAGTTGATCACGCCTTTACCCCAACCACGGCTTGCTGTGCAAGGTCGACGGCCCCCAAGGTTCTTATCTGATTTGAGCATCCATCCGAACTAATGATCGCGGACGACGGGGTCCCCGCCGACTCTTTAAAGAGGTGAACGTGTGCCGAGCACGCAGAACTCGTTCCCCTCTGGATCGGCGAGCACTACCCAAGACTGCTCACCTTGTCCAATGTCAACTCGGGCGGCGCCCAACTTGAGTAGACGATCGACCTCAAGATCCCGGTCGTCGGGCCGGAAGTCAAGGTGGAGCCGGTTCTTGGCGATCTTTGTCTCCGGAACGCGTACGAACAGAATTCCGGGAAGTTGGTTCGGCGTCGGCCGAATCTCAAACACGTCGGCCGTTTCTTCAACGACAACCCACCCGAGCGCCTCCAACCACCAGCGTCCCAACGACACCGGATCGATGGCGTCGACGTTTGTTTGCTCCCACTCAAGGCCCACGTTCGTGAGACTACCAAAAGCCTCTAGGGGTTTGCCCCAGAGGGCCGACGTGCACCATCTAATGGCGATTGAGGACGTTGATTACTCTCGATTGGCTGTTCCGTTCATCACCCGTCGCGATTCAAATTCTCGAATTCGCCACTTGCTGGACTCTGGTTCGCGAATTCAGTTTCCAATCAGCGGGGTCAAATAGGCAAAGAACGCCACCGACGCACCAACGAACATCAGACCTAGGCCCAGTAGACGGAGCGATTGGTAATAGCAAATGGCTCCCCCGGTGGCACCGATCACGACTCCGATAAATCCCCCGATCGACCCAATCCGAGCTAAGCGATCGTCGCGTTTGGCGAGGAGCACAATCGCGGTTGCGCCGATTCCGAGGAATCCCCCGACCAAAGCGTGAACGAGTGAGATTGCTTCACCCTCCCCCGGGAGATAACCGTTCGGCCGACTGAAGGGCACGAAGAACAACTCACCCAGCCCCACCGCAAATTCGATACCGACCGCGACAGTCATGGCCAACCACGTGCGAGGACCGAACCCCGCATCGAACCGGGCGCTGGGGGTGTCAGCGCGAACTTGCGTCACACTGGCGGTTGAGACCATCGCGAGGGTCGATTCGGGCTCCTCCTCATTGGCGTACGCGCGCGCACGAACAGGTGCGGCGCGCACCAAGATGTTGTAGGTCAACAGGGCCATCGTTATGTGCATGGCCATCAGCGTCAGGACAGCCCTGACTGGTTGGTGCCCCTCAATAAGCCACAAGTCGGGGAGCAGGAGTACGACCGTCACCACTATGGTCAGCCGCACAAAGAACCAGCGTGGCGACGACGAGATTCGACTCACGACGAGCCACGCGACACACGCCCCGACGACCCCCAGCACCGTTAGTGACCCGTAGTCGATGAAGCGAAAGTGCGAGTAATGCTTAATTGACGGGAATCCAGTCGTGGCGATTCCCACGAGGCCTGCGTTGGCCGCGAGTGCGCCAACGATTGAGACGAAGGAAGCGAGCACCATGCGAGCAGACGACGCCGGCTCTTCGATCGGCGTCCAATCCAACCGTGCCCGCGCCAACTCCCGTTCGATGAAAGACTTTGCAACCATGCTCCAGTCATCCTAACTAACCTTCCCGTTTCCCCCGTCGCCCCACCTCCCAAGGGAACGGCTCTCCCGCCTAGTGGGTGGGTCTGGTCTCACCATTCGTGGGAATTGAACCTGTTGGTCTGGGTTGAGCAGTAGTGATGGTGCGGTGCCACGAACCATCCCCGACTGGTCGCCCGAGAGCGAAGAGGATTTCGAATTTTCTCGTAGAGAGTTGAAGAGGCGGTTTGCAAATGGCGTGCGGTGGTGGGCGCGGCGGTCGAGAAGGACGCCAGCAAGGCTGCGATCCACCACCAGTGGTCACGTCTCGATGGACACCCGACCCACTGGACTCGCGATGAGCTTGACGACGTCTGTCTCGATTTTCACCTCATCAAGGTGATGATCGAAGACGACGATCCCGCAGACATCCTTCAAGAGGCCGAGGCCTTCATCAGTTTCTTGAACGAGACCGGGTCACTCGATTCAGAGGGCGAGCCGGCCAGCGTGCTGGTCGACCATCTCGACGCGATCGAGCAACAGTTGTACCACAAGAGAGCTGACGCTTCGCGATATTGCTTTGGCAACCGTATGTAGTTGACAGCGCTGGCCGAGGGAGTCCGCAGGGATGATCGGACATCAGTCGATGCTTTCATCACCGACTTCAACTCGCGACCAATCGCCCAAAGAGTCGCCATCTCAGGCACGAGCCTTCGCCAGCGACCCCAAATGGAGGGCCAGTTCACCCCACCGAGGGCGCAGCCTAAGACCCCTTCAACCAAGCGTCGCAAGCCCCGGCGCCGAGGAGCAGTTCGTTCTAGGTAGCGGCGGACAGTGTCCACCGCGATCGAGACGACACCGCCCGATGAGACCGTCAGTCGAACGAGACCCGTAGACCATCCGAGCGAGGAGGCGTAGCTGCGTATTCGTGCTTTCGACCGGAGCGTTCGACAGCCCGTCGTTGGTGAACGTCGCGATGATGGGGTCGCGGTGACGAACGCTTCGGCGATAGTGCCCGACGAACGCGGCAATTTAGCATCACCGGGCCCGGCTGCACCACGCGTCGAGGGCCCGGATATCCGCCCGTCCCCGAAGTTGGAACACAAGTCGGAACCACCCTTTGAGTAGGTAGGCGCGTAAGAAGCTCTCATTAACCGCCGCTACCTCGGCAAGACTGGACTGCTGCTGATCACTCGGGTGATCGGGGTTCTTCAAGGGCGCGTAGCGACAGCCCTTCATGAGAGTGACGAGATTGGGTGTGCCGATCGTCCTGGCAGCGCGCCCGATGGCCTTTCGTGCTTCGTCGAGCGTCGTGGTCGCCCCCCTCCAAGGGGTCCTTCGTCGCGCGGAGGTCGGCGACGACTCGGATGATGATCGCGCCGATGCGACGCCACGAGACCCGCAACAACTTGGCGATCGCGGACTTCGACGTGTGAGTCACGAGCGAGGACGCCTGGTCGTCAAGGTGACGGGCGTGACCAGAACCGTCACGAGCCCACGGCACTTGAGCGACCGTGGGGCCCTACTCGGGACATGTGAAACGTGAGTGTCGGCCTGCAACTAGCACTGCGCCACGCCGAGGTCGAGCGCTCGCTAGTTCCTTCTTCTCTGACCCTGGTCATAGCCGGAGGCCCGACAACCACAGAGACCACATCGACGCTCCGTCGTCCGTCGCGGACGCAGGTGGATCACGACCGCGTCAGTCTCTTGGTCGAACTCCACCGACTCGAACACGGTCGCCCGGTCGACACCGAGCGCCCGACGCCACACGCTTGCGTTGAGCACGCCAATCTTCTTCGTCAAGTCTCTAGCGCTTGAAGTACTCAGAGACGAAGATAGGAGTTGGCGATGCTCGCTTCACGGCCTCGGTTGCGCCCACGCATCTCAGAAGAACCAGGATGTTCCTCTTCACACGAGCGCCACGACAACGCCGCCATCAATCTCGCCCGTTGGGCCAGCCTGGGCTCAGTGGGAGCCCCGGTACAGCGTAGAGCCGAGCATCAGACTGCGTCTCACTCGGCGGCTGGCGACGACACGCGAAAGGGAGGCCCGACACTCGTCGGGCCACACAACTCCATGAGGAGTGCAGCATGGGTGGACTCACTAATGATCACTCGGTTGCAACGATTGACACGGAGCCGATCGACCTTCAAGTTTCGCGAAGAATCTCACAAGAGATGGCAAGGTCGGTGCTTGGTAGTGTGTCGGCGCCCCTTGGTCGACTCCCGCTTCAATGCCCTCAGTATTCCTATCTCATCAGCGAAGACCGCTGACGAAGACCCTGAGACGGGCCAAACCCTCTCGAAGTTCGTCGCGCGAAGCGGTGTAGGAGAGTCGAACGAAGCGATGCCCAGACTGCGAACCGAAGTCCTTGCCCGGCGTCAACGCGACGTGGGCCTCTTGGAGGACTCGCTCGCAGAAGTCCCACGAGTTGAGACCGGTCCCGTCGACGTCGACGTACACGTAAAAGGCGCCATCAGGAATGGCGGGTACCGCGAGTCCCATGCGAGCGAGTTCCTCGAGGACGAGCGCTCGGCGGGCGAGTAGTTCGAGTCGACGCTCTTCGCACAGAGCTAACGACTCCTCGGTGAAACAGGCCAGAGCCGCGTGCTGGGCGGGAGTCGACGCGCACAAGAAGTAGTTCATCGCCAGTTTTTCAGTCTCCGGAGCGAGCACTTCGGGGACGACGCACCAACCGAGACGCCAGCCCGTCATTCCAAAATACTTCGAAAAGCTGTTGATCACAATGGCGTCGGGGTCGATGCTGAGGACGCTACGGGGAGCGGCGCGGCGGTCGTCGTGGTCCGTGAGGTTCAGGTAGATCTCGTCGACGATGCGCCACGCGCCGCGATCGCGCGCTACTTCACAAATCCGCGCCATCTCGTCATGGGGGATCGACGTTCCGGTCGGGTTGGACGGCGAGGCCATCATGACGGCTCGCGTGTCGGGAGTCCACGCTCCCTCCACCAGCGATTTAGTCAATTGAAATCGGGTGGAGGCGGTGGTCGCTACCGAGATGACCACCCCACCGAAGGATTCAACGAGCTGACGGTTACACGGGTACGAAGGTTCGGCCAAGACGACCTCGCTTCCCGGATCGATGGTGGCGGCCACCGCGAGCAACAACGCAGCCGAGGCCCCCGACGTCACCACGATCCGTGACGGTTCGACGATCACGTCGTGACGATCACGATAGAAGTTGGCGATCTCGTGGCGCAGCGCACTTAGCCCCGCGGCGGAGGTGTAGCCGAGTGGCCGGCCGTCCATGGCTGCGGCCATTGCCGCGCGCACTGCCGGTGGCGCGCCGAAATCGGGTTCACCCAGACACAGCTTCACCACGTGCACGCCCTGACGCTCCATGGCCGCCGCTCGATCACCGAAGGTCATGGCGTAGAACGGTTTGATCTCGCGGGCGCGTTGGGATGACTGCATTGGGCTTCCTTCAAACGAACAGCAGTGACTAGCGCGAAGGATAATCTCTCGGCCATCTCCTTCGCCGTGACGCCCCACGGTACTTCCTCCACTTCCGAGAGAGTTCCGGGGCCAGGAGGAAACGTTGCGTCAACGTGAGAAGTTGGGAGTGACCGTCGGCGCCATGGTCGGCCCCGCGTGCTCGATGCAGTGCGCTCCTATCCAAAAGGAGTCACGACGCACGATGCTCCTCACCTACAGGTCGGGTAGCCCGAAGTCCAGCGAGGGCGCGTCCGTGCCACCATCCACCTCCAATACTTTGCCCGTGAGGAAGGCGCCCGCGGGAGAGGCCAGATAGACGACGGCAGCCGCTATCTCCTCGGGATCGGCGATTCGTTGCAGCGGAGTGAGCCCTTCCATCATCGATTTCAGTTCGGGCGTCGACGTGACGATGTCCAGCGCTGAGGTCGCAGTTGACCCCGCCGCAATGGCGTTGACGCGAATCTTGGGCGCGAGGTCCTTGCTGATAAGACGGGTGTAGTGCGACAAGGCAGCCTTCGATGCGCCATACGCCGAGTACCCGCGTCCCGCCACGCGCCCCATCACCGAAGATATATTGACGATCGAAGCCCCCGGGTGTTCGAGCATCAAAGGAACTGCGGCCAAATTCAGGGCGTGCGCGGTGGCGACATTGAAGTGAAATGCCTCTTCGAGATATTCAGGTGTGGTGTCGAAGAAGGGTAGGGGAATTGCCCCGCCCACGTTATTGACAACCACGTCAAGTCGACCAAACTCTTGGTGCGCGATATCGGCCAATCCGCGCACGGCGTCGAGGTCCGCGAGGTCCGCCACCACGCAGAAGGCTCGTCGACCGGTCTGGGCGACTCTCTGCGCAACGAGGTCAAGGTCCCGCTGGGTCCTGGAGGAGATCACGACGTCCGCGCCGCACTCGGCGAGCGCGACCGCGCTCGCCGCGCCGATGCCGCGGCCCGCCCCCGTGACGATTGCCACCTTGCCATCGAGTCGGAACAGATCGAGAATCATGAACGACACCTCCTGCTTCGCTTCCCCGCCAGGCTAGGCGACTGCCGTGTACGACGAGCAGGCCGATCCGCCTCGCTCGTCGCGCACCCTGGCGCGAACCTTCTCGCCCCGTCGCCTCAGGACCTCGTCGCGACCTCTCCGCAATCGCCTCGCCGCCGAGGGTACGCATTACCGCGACGCCGACTCCTCACAGCCGATCACGGATTCTTGACGATGAGCAGTCCCGTCGACACCGGCCGCTCCCTCCCGTGAGGGGGGTGATTCAGAACCCGACCGGTGGCGTAGAGGGTGGTGGAGTTACCACCGTCGAGAGCGATCGCGGTCACCACGTGAAGCGACTCAAGTAGTCCCACCAACTGGCGCGCGGTGGCTCCCGACACACCGTCCTTGCCGTCAACGGTCATGACGACCGTCCTACCCGAGGTGGTCCAACCAATGGCGGTGCGCGCGTAGGGCTTGGCCAGAAAGGTATCAGCGGGGTCGATCGACGCCACGACCCCGTGATCAATGAGAATCGGATGACCTCCGATGTTGTCGCATCCGGCGGTCGAGGTCGTACTCAGCGTCACCACGGCGCCAGTGGCCAGTGTCGCGAGCGGCGACCAAAGGTCCGTGGAAATGGCCACGTGACCGGGTCGCACTTTGAGAGGCCTCATGGTTCGAGCGACCAGTTGGAGTCGCGCGGTCGTGTTGATTCGCGTGGGACTGGTGCCACCGCCGAGGTGGACGAAGTCGAACGTCATCCGACCAACTGCCGCAGCGGTACGCAGGGCGTACGCCGGCGTGTAGAGCAGGGTCCCCGCGAGTGGCAAATGGACGCCGGCGTACGACATCGGGAGTTCCTGGTTGATGGCGGTGATCGGCACGCCGGTGCCATTGACGTCGACCGTCGCACTCCAGTTGAGGTCTTGAGAGACGGTCTGCGAAACGAGATCGACTTGCTGATGCGAGATCTGAGGAGTGTGCAGAAGCACGCAGTTCCTGATGATCCCACCCACGCTGTCCGCGGGGTCCGGTGTCCCGGGAGGCGTCATGTTGAAGAAGTCGCCGTTGACCGCCGCGACACAGCCGACCGTTGTCCGGCACATCGAGCTGGGGGTTTGCACTCCATTGTCGACGGCGTGCTTGGCCAGGTCGATGGAGAACTTGTACCGCGAACCACCGAAGGTGAGAACATGTACGGGCGTGGTGACGCCGAACTGGCGTCCACTCATGGCGAAGATGTGCAGCGCCGTCGCCGGACCGTCACGGGAAGGCTCCGGCACCCCGCGCACGACCGCGCCGGGCGACGCGCCCGACGAAGTGGCGGGCAACAACGAGAAACCGACCACCACCGTCGCGGCGACGAGCGCGCGAGTCACGTCGGCGACGCGCACCTCGCTCAAGGGCCACCCGGTGCGGTTCCACCGCGGCTGGCGACGAATCGAAGCGCGAACCTTCACCATTCCACGATAGGTCGCCGCGCCGCGAGTCTCCCTGGTCGAAGTGGATTCACTCTTGCGGCCGCTGTCGCTCGTTGATGGTGGTGAATCGCCACGGCGCGGCGTGGTGGCAACGTCGCACATGAATGGCCAACCAACGACGCGAAGCGCATCGGTGCCTCATGGTCACGCGCCGCACGCTGACCTAGTTGTGCGCTCCATCAGACGACGCGAGATCGACGTCAGCATTGGCTGGGCCAAGCAATGAAATCTTACGATTCTCTTATGACGAAATGCCCTAGGAAGACGACCGCCATCGGGTCAATACTCATCGAGGGGGCGTAAGAGACGAGCGAAGGGTAAGGTCATGAATCAAGTCCGCAGGTTAAGCGTGCTGGGCGCCGCGAGTGCGATAGGCGTCCTAGGAATCGGAGCGACGAGTGCGGGCGCGGCCCCCACGCACGTCGCACACGTGACGTTCGCCCATGCGCACGTCGTCAAGATGAAGAAGTTGAGTTTCAGCGCCAGCTACCACGGCGACGTGAAGATTCTCTGGACCAGCACGGGTGCCAGTGGCACGATGAGCGCGACGGGCAAGGGAACCACCCTGGGCTCCGGTTCGCTGGTCGCGAACGGCGCGACCAAGTCCTTTTCCACTTCGAGTTCCTCGGACCCGCTGCGCGGTACAGCCGTCCTCAAAGGCCCTGGAGGTTCGCTGGCCATCACCGCGCTGATTGTCAGTGCCGCCACGACGTCCTCGGCGGCACCCACCAGTGCGGCACCGGACCCGGTCGTGATTTCGGGAACCGTCAAGGTGACCAAGGGAACGGGGAAGTTCGCGGGCGCGACGGGAACCCTGTTCGTTCACGCCACCTTCACGCTCAACACCACCACGGGAAACGAAACGCAGAGCTTCAACGCCACGCTCAAGGGCTCCTTGAGCGTCAAGGCCTAGAGAGATACAGGAGAAGAGCAATGAGAAGGATGTTCACGCACGCCGCGATCAGCGCGATGGTTCTGGGCGCTATGACGTTCGTTGGCGCTGGAGTCGCCAGCGCGTCGACCACGACCACCACCACCCCCACCGCACCACCCTTTCAGTCGGGTAACCGGTACCTTTCGGTCAACGTCGACACAGTGATGGGTTCGGGCAGCCCTGGATCAGTGGGGGCCGGCTGCTACCTGGCCAACAACTTCGTCCAAGGTCAGACCGTGGTCTTTCGCATGTGGGGAATTGACAACAACACCGGTCGGCCCCTCACCGGTAGCCCCCTGACCGCAGCCAACGTCCAGAGTGTCGTGATCAAGGACCTGCCGGGCGTCAGCCCCAATCCGCCGATGATCTACAACACGAGGGACGGCTACTTCACCTTCGGCTGGAAGACGTCGACGGCCACCGCGACGGGCATCGTGCCCTTCAAGGTCACCGTGACGTTGGCCCCTACGAAGGCGACGTACAAGATCGTCACGGTAAAGGTGGGCGGCAAATTGACCAGAGTCAGGGTCGTCGCCCGGGCCGCGCACGGTGCGGTGAGTTACACCTACTCCGAGAAGGCGATGTCGAGTACCACTGGTTCGTTGGCCACACCCTCGCAGTTGGCCATCGGCGCCGCGGCCTAAACAAGGGTTGATCGATTGCGCAGCAACGCAGTAACGCAGTGCCTCCGCGAGCCCGAGTCGACGTCCACGTGACTTCGGACGGGCTTGCGGAGCAGAGCGCGAAGGAAAGGTCTTCTGACGCGCGAGGTCCCACGCCACCCGGCGTGAAAGGAGATTCGTTCATGTTCCCGATATCCACCCGTCGACGCCGCCAGCAGTTGACGGGGCTGTTCGCCGCCGCGGTCCTACCGGTCGCGTTACTCATCAGTCCGAGTGGCGCTGCCACCGCCCCCACGGCGCCCACCGTTAATCCCATCACTCTCGTGGCCCCGAGCAACCTCCCCGGCGTCGCGCCGCTACCCGGACCGACCAGTCCGACCTTCAGCGTGGGTGATTCCCTCGGTTCTCTCAGCGTCAGCCCGGTGGAGGGGGTCCAGAACACCAGAATCACGCTGAGTGGCACGGGCCTCGCGGCCAATGCGACGGTGGCGTTGGAGTGGTCCACGTCGAACGCGACGTGGGTCGCCGACGTCGAGCCCAACACCGTGAACTACCTCGGTCGTGCCGCGTCGACGTTCAACGTGACGCTGGCCACGGTCACGACCGACGCCAGCGGTGGGTTCACCTATGACTTCGCCGCTCCGGCCGACTTCGGCGGACTGCACACGATCTACGCCGTCGTCAACGGTGTCGAGGTGGCCCAGGGTGGGTTCACCCTTCTGCGCACGCTGACCATCTCACCGCGCCGCGGTCCCATCGGAACGCCGATCACGGTCACCTACACCGGACTCGGAGCGAGCTTCTACACCGGGGGCGCGTCCGTGCTGTACGACAACCACTACACGGGCGAGATGATGGCGAACTGGACTCGCGGTACGGCCAGTATTGTCATTCGCGCCGCCGGTGCGGTCGGCACGCACTTCATCCAAGTCGGTAACGCCATCAGCTATCTCTACCTCAACGTCGTCCAGTCCCCCATTCCCTACACCAACGGGGGCACCGTGCATTTCCAGGTGACCAAGGACAACGGACCGCCCGCGTCCGTCATCGACTGGCCAGCCAACGTGACGGCCACGGTGGACCGGGTGACCACCCTGTCCTCCGCGGGTCTCGACCCCACGTCCAAGGCGGTGGCCACCCTCTCCACCACGCAGGGACCGGTACTGACGAAAGTGAAGTTGAACGTCACGGGCCTCCCCTCGAGCGGAACCCGACAACTGGTCTGGTCCACCGTGGTGGGGAACCGCGTGAACTGTGAGAGCACGTGCTGGGCCTTCAACTCGATTCCCCTCGGTAGTGCCACGGCCACCAACGGCGCCCTCAGCGCCACGGTGACGGTTCCCGACGGTCTGGGCGGCTGGCACGTCGTGCAGGTGATGAACGGATCGGCCGTCGAGGCCCAGGTGCCCTTCTACGTGAAGGAGAGCATCGTGTCCTTCACCAACGCCAACGGCAAAGTCGTCAGCCGGGGCGTGGCCACCGCGAACAACACCACCGCTGGTCTATCTACCGGGCAAGCAGGTGTGGGAACGCACGTGTTCAAGCAAGGTCAGGAGTTCACCATCAGTATCAAGGGTGTCGGCTGGACTCAACTCGATAATACGCTGGGCGTGGACTACGACAACAGCTACATCGGCTACGGCTGCGGCTTCAACTCCAACGGCTTCATGGTCGTCCACCTGCGCGCTACCGGAGGCGTCGGAACGCACCTGATCGATCTCTACCCGATGCTGTATTCGCTCTCGCCCTCCTTCGCGAACACCCCCTACGGCATGGTGCCCTACCTCTCCTACGCCCGAGACTTCCCCGGGCTCGCGCTGGGATATCACGTGCCAGCGATTCGACTCGCCATCAAAGTGGTGCGCTAGCGACCCGACAGACGACTCGCCCGTCGCCCGTCGTATTCGGGTGGCGGGCGAGTTCTCTAGCGCCAGGCACGCTCACCCAGCAGGGCGAGGCACGCGGGCATGATCACACCACGCACGAGGCTCGCGTCGATCAACACTCCGGCCGACAAGGCGACGCCCAATTCCTGGAGGCCGGCCACGTGTCCCCCCACCAGACCACTCAGTGCCCCGACCATGATCAGCGCGGCGGCGCTGATCACCCCTCCGGTCTGGGAGAGACCGCTGATGATGGCCGAGTCCCACGCGGCGCCCGCGTCGCGAGCCTCACGCATTCGCGCCACGATGAAGACCTCGTAGTCCATGGAGAGTCCGAAGAGCATCGCGAAGACGAACACTGGTACCCAGCCCTCGATCTGGTCCACCCGATACGTACCCCACCACGGTCCCAGCACACCGAAGCGGAAGACCGCCACCGTGACGCCGTACGCGGCCACGACGCTCAACAGGTCACCGACGATCGCCAGCAGGGCGACGACGAAGGAGCGAAACGCCCGCCAGAGAATCACCAGCGCCGAGGCCAACGCCAGCGTCACCACCCACGCGAACGACCCGTAGAGGCGCTCGAGGAAGTCAACCCCTTGCGCCGGCGCCCCACCCACGTAGACTCGCACGCCCCTCGTCAGGCGAGCGGCGGGCACGTCGTGGCGTCGTATCCGTGACACCAGTTGCTGGGACTCTGGCGCGCCGAACTGGTGACGCCCCACCACGAAGATCTGCGCGTACCTTCCGGTGGCGTCGACGTAGGGGCTTCGATCGCCGATCGCCACGTCGGCTACTTCGGGCTCGGCCAGAATCAACGTGGCGAGGCGCGTCTCCTCGCGTTGACCCGTCGCGCTGGACCAGTTCAATCCCGGCGGAGCGACCAATACGACTTGGTCAGGGGTGATGACGCCCGGTCCCACGTGATGGCTCATGAACGCGTTAGCCCGCGCCGACGCCAAGGACGCCGGTATCGCGCTGAGCGAACCGGGCGTGAGTTGCAACCACGCCGCGGGCGCCGCGATAAGGACCACCACGGCCACCCCCGTGGCGAGGACACCGGCCGGCCGACGCAACACGAATCGCGCCAGGGCCGACCACCCCGCCGCGAGCCGGTCGCTCTCGCCCATCAGCCCCGAACGGCCGAGCGAACGCAGCCCCCGCGCACCACACAGCGACAACAGGACCGGCTGCAGAGTCAACGCCGCGGCTGACGACACTAGGGTCACGGCGATTCCCGCCACCCCCAAGGAGCGCAGGAAGGGGACGGGAACGAGGAGGAGGGTGGCCAGACCGACCATCACCGCCAGGCTCGAGATGACGACGGTGCGTCCCGCCTGCGCCACCGTCGCCACGACGGCGTCGCTCGTCGTGGCACCCGCGATCTCCTTGCGGAAGCGATGGACGATCAACAACGAATAGTCGATGGCCAGGCCCAGTCCGATGAGCTCGATCACGTTGGGGACGTACAGCACCATCGTGATCAGGTGCGAGAGGAGGTAGACCACCAGTAGCGATGTCGTGATGGTGACCACGGCGACCACGAAGGGAATCGCGACGACCGCGCTCACTCCGAGAAGGAGGACCAGCAGCATCAGGGCGAGGGCGAGGGCGATGAATTCGCCGCGGCGTAAGTCGCTCTTGAGGACGGGGGTCATGTCGCTTTGCAGGGCTGCGGGCCCGGTGACGAGAGCGCGGCCCAGCCCCTGTGCGACGAGGGCCCGGCGGAGTTGGTCCGTACGCGCCGCCGCGCCGGCCAAGTCCAGATTCGTGTCGGCCTCGACGTACAGCACACCACCAATCTCCTTGGACTGTAGGACCTGCCCCGTCGGGATCGACGCCACGGCGACGGCCGTTCGACGCTCGATGGACGCCGGACTCTCACCATCGCCGGTGACCACGATGGTGAAGGATCCCTCCACGTTCTCGTGGAAGTGCCGAGCCAGTATCTCGTTGGCCCGCCCCGAGCCCGAGTGGGGAACGTTGAGCGACGTCGTGAGTCGCGCGCTCAGGGCACCGCTGAATGACAGCCCCAGGACCGCGAGCACGGTCCACGTGATGACGACCGCGGTGCGCTGGCGCAGGACCGCCCGCGTCCACCGGTTGAACATACGTGCAGTGTAGGACCATCCCCCGTCAGCCCCCGGACGCACGTTGGCGTGACAAAGGAGGTGACGAGCGCGCTCATCGTGGTCCTCGTTCACCTCGCGAGCGACACCGTCGCGCGACACCCTGCGCTGATGCGAGGGTGCCGGTGACACCCGGAGGATGCGAACGTCGTCCTAGTATTGCAGTACACAAGAGGAGTCCCATGACGCATTCCGCCACTTTCACCTACGCCACGCAGACCATCAATCGACTGGGTTACGGTGCCATGCGCATCACTGGTCCGGGTGTGTGGGGTTACCCCGCTGATCGCGCCCAGTGCCTCGCCGTTCTCCGGCGCGCGGTGGAACTTGGAGTCGACTTCATCGACACCGCCGATTCCTACGGTCCCCACGTCTCCGAAGAACTGATCGCCGAGGCCCTGCGACCCTACGGCCACGTGAAGATCGCCACCAAGGCCGGGCTCTTGCGCACCGGCCCCGACGCGTGGATCCCCTGCGGTCGTCCCGCGTATCTTCGTCAGCAGTGCGAACTCTCGCTTCGCCGACTCGGTCAAGAGTCGCTCGATCTCTTCCAGTTGCACCGCATCGACACCTCGGTGGACCGCGATGAGCAGTTCGCCCTCCTTCGCGCACTCCTCGATGAGGGGAAGGTCCAGGCGGTTGGTCTCTCCGAGGTCACCGTGGACGAGATCGCGGCCGCTCAATCCATCGTGCCGATCGCGACGGTTCAGAATCGCTACAACGTCACCGACCGCGCCAGTGACGACGTCCTCGACTACTGCGAGGGACACGCAATCGGCTTCATTCCGTGGTTCCCCGTCGCCGCGGGCGACCTCGCGCGTCCCGGGGGACCTCTCGACACCCTCGCGAGTGAACAGGGCGTCACCGTGGCCCAGATGTCATTAGCGTGGTTGCTCCGTCGTTCGCCGGTGACGATACCGATTCCCGGCACGTCACAGTTGGCCCACCTCGAAGAGAACTGCGCGGCGGCTCACGTAGTGCTGGACGACGCCACATTCGACAAACTCAACTCACTCAACGAGTAGGTCCGACGCGCGGCGGACACGTCTGGCGAGTGTCGTCGGATACTCGTGCTAGGCGCGGGCGTTGGCGAGCGTCCCGACACCCCGCGAGAGCGTCGCCACACCCAGGCGTCGTCGGTCCGACAATCCATACCACGACGATCCACCTACCGCTTGAAGGTGATCACCTTCACCGCGGTGTCGCCGCCCGCCGCATTGCCTACGCTGATGGCGCACGCCGACGTGTTGGCGGCCGTGGTGCCACAAGTACCGGTCCCGATGTGTCCCGTAGCCACCTTGAAAGTCGTCACGGGTAGCGTCCCGCTGGCGGTGACGGTGATGGGCGTCGGAATCCCCTGGATGTTGCAGCCGCTCTGGCCCGTCGCGTTCGCGAGGCACTCCAGGATGAATACCGCGTCATGAGGCGTGAAGCCGGAACCCGATACCTTGACCGATTGTCCATTGGCCAGACCGGTCGACGGCGTGACGGTCAGAGATCGCGACCTCACGATGGCGGCCTTGGGCATCACCGGGTTGGAGAGTGCTGAGCGCGCGCCCGCTCCGTTCTTGTTGAAGGCCTCAACGGTGAATCGGTAGGTCGTCTTGTTCTTGAGCCCCGTCACCCGGCACGACGTCTTCTTCGACGTGCACGACTTGTTGGCGGGTGACGAACTCACCACGTACTTCGTGATCGCAGAGCCTCCCGTGCTCGAGGGCACCGTCCACTTCACCGTGGCAGACGCCGCACCGGCCACAGCGTGGACCGCGCGAGGAACTGACGGCTTGTTCGAGGTCGCGAAAGCCGGAACGGCGAGAGCCGCTCCCATACTTACGGCGAGGGCTCCGATGAGAGAAGTTCGAAACGACAGTCGCATGTCTATCTCCTTCATGGCATCGCGTTAAAGAAGTTTCTATCGCATCCCCGACACCAATGCCAGAGTCGCCTGACTCACTGGGGTTGACAGTTGTCGATGTTCAACTCATATCTCAAAGTTGTCACCCGCGACGACGCCACCGTTGCGTGGCCCCAGCGTCTGAACGGCGATGATGGCGGCGACCAACATGCCCAGACCCGCCACCACGAGGGACTGCTCAAGACCGGAGCGAAAAGCGCCGTAGACCGCCTCGATTACCTGATCCTCGATGGAGTTGCCCGTGCCGTGTCCAGGGGCCACCCCCGTGGGAACGGTGCCGGTTTCGACCGCCGTGATGATGGTCGAGAAGAAGTTCGTCGGGATCTTGAGCTCACGCAGGCGCTGGGTCAATGCACCGGTCAACTGCGCGTTGACGAGCGCGCCGAGCACCGCGACGCCAAAGACCGCGCCCAACTCGCGACTCGTGTTGGTGGCGGATGCCGCCATCCCCGATCTCTCCGGTGGCACCTCACTGAGGGCCACCGACGTCATGGGGACCACACTGGCGCCGAACCCGTAACTGGCCAGCGCAAGGGTGGCCATGAGCCACAGGGACGGATGGGCCGACTGCAGTAAGAGGGCCGAGAGGAGTATGCCGGCGCCCGCCATGAAGCAGCCCTCGGCCATCGGGGCCCGTGGTCCCACTTTGGCGACCCGTCGCCCCGCCAGGACCGCGGACGCGATCATCGCCACGGCCATCGGAACGAACTCGATGGCCACACGGTCGGCGGCGTAGCCGAGAACCGCCGTCAGGTAGAGGGCGGTGAAGAAGAAGATGGAGAAGATCGAGAAGTACAAGATGAAGGCGACGGCCATCGACCCGCTGAAGCGTCGTGATCGAAAGTAGCGCATGTCCAGCAGCGGCGACTCCGTGTGACGCTCCACTCGCACGAAGCCCACCAGTGAGACGACCCCGACGAGGAAGAGGGCGATCACCGTCGAGTCGCGGTAACCATCCGTCTCACCCATGATCACGGCGAACGTCAACGTGCTCAGGCCTAGGGCGCCTAGGACGAAACCCCCGAAGTCCAACCGTTGGACCTGAGGACTGGAGGACTCGGGCACACTAGGGATCGCCAACACGATGATCGACACCGACGCCGCGACGTTGAACCAGAAGACCCCCTGCCACCCACCGAGCGCCACGAGGAGCCCCCCGATGACCGGGCCGAACGCCAGTGCCAGACCCGACACCGCCGCCCACGTGCCGATGGCTCGCGCACGGAGTCTCGGTTCGGGGTACATCTGTCGCAGCACCGACAAGGTACCGGGTTCTGACGCAGCGGCGCCCACACCCATCACGACCCGCCCGGCGATCAACGTTTGAGGATTCGTGGCCACGGCGCCGATCAGCGAGCCGATCGCGAACAGGCCCAGTCCGAGCAGCATGACCTTCTTGCGTCCGATGCGGTCGCCGAGCGTGCCACCGAGCAGCATGAAGCCCGCGAAGGTGAGCCCGTAGCCGTTGACCACCCACTGCAACTGCGTGACGCCGGCGTGCAAATTGGACTGCACGCTACCCAGGGCCACCGACACGATGGTCATGTCCATGAAGGTGAGGAACATCACCAGACACAACACGACAAGACCCACGCGCCGTGAACGCTGTCGCGCCCCGTTGCCGTCAGTCTCGCGCTCGCTCGCCACTGGAGTCTCTTTTCGCAGGTGGTAGACGTCCTGATGACAAACTACACGGCGCCCCTCGCGTTCGGTCGTCCGCTTCGCGCCCGGTCGCCGGGGTCCGCTGGCGCGCGGTTCCTCGCGATTGGGCGAGGACACCGACCAGCGGTGCAATCACTGAAACGTTGAAATGATACGACGCCAGGGGGCCCCATCGCCGTGACCGATAGATGATGTTGTCGGGCTGGTGTTGTCGGGCTGGTGTTGTCGGGCTGGTGTTGTCGAGATGACGAGGCCGAGGAAAGTGGACCTCGTGATGGGGCCGTGAGGGGTGCTGGGTTCCCTCTCGACGGCGCTGGGCGTCCAGAGGCGCACTTCGACAATGCTGACACCGCGCGATTGCGCCGTCAACGGCCCGCTCAATGGCGCGCAGCGACGAGAGCTGTTGAAGGGCCGACTCGTCGACTACCGCACCAACGTGGTGGAATGTGACGAGGCGTCGCTCTCCTCGACCATCAACGCCCTGCTCGTTGCGCAGGGCAGTGAGGCGGTGGCGCTGCCCTGCGACATTCCCACCGCGTGGCGCCACTCGGTCGCGGCGCGCGTTCACCGTGACGATCTCGTCCCCACGATACGAGACCTCGACGGCGTCGACTCTCCACCGTCGGGGTGCGCGGTCGCCATCGCCCAGACGGGGACCATCAACCTTGATTCGGGCGTGCATCAGGGGCCGGGCGCTCTCGCTCATTCCCGACCACCTGGTCATCGTCATCTTCGACGAGCAGATCGTCGAAGCGGTCCCCGAGGGCGTGGCCTGACTCTCTCCCGACTCCACCCAGACGTGGATCTCGAGGCCCTCGACCACGTCCGACATTGAACTCGAGCGCATCGAGGGAGTCCATTGACCGCGGAACCTCGACGTCGTCCTCGTCACCGCGCGTCAGAATTTGTCGCAACACTCATGATTGGATCACGATTGTGTCCGGTAGATTGTGGGTGGCTGCGTGTTCGCGTGGCGTCGCTGAAACCGAGAGAACTCCAGGGTGAGGAGAATGGTTGTGAAGATTCGCAAGGGTAAGTTGATGGCA
>JABBOA010000035.1 GCA_019352075.1 Acidobacteriota bacterium
ACCATGATCACGGCCGAGGAATTGACCAGGACCGAGGTGATGTTGATGGTGCCGATGGGGGCCGGTCCGGGCTGGCGGACCGACCAGAGCAATAGCGCGAGGAAGAACATCACCCCACCGACGCCGAAGCGTGCGAGGGCTCCGGCCGGGCGGCGGATCCAGGTCTCGACCCCGATGGCCAGGGCGACCAGTCCCAGGGCGACGTTCCACCACCGCGTCAGCACCGTCAGATTGCTCAGGTTCCACGGGGCGCCCGAAGAAAGGTTGATGGGATTGAAGATCACCACCGAGTGGGCCCCACCGGTCGAGCCGAATCCGAAGACGAAGATGACGAACAGGCCCAGAGCGATCGTCAAGGCGCCGATGACGCGGCGGCGCCCGATGGGCTCGCGCACCTCGGGTACCGTCTCACCGGCGAGCGTCGTCACGTCGGCGTGCGCGGTCATGAGCTCCACCCCTTGGTCGCCATCTGGAAGGACTGCGCACCCCTGCGCAGGTGGAAGATCTCCTTGATCAAAACCGGGCTGGCCACGAAGAGCACGACGATCGATTGGATGATCGTCGCGAGATCGAGCGGAATGCCGGTGGCGGCCTGCATCGCGCGCCCCCCCACGCCCAGCGCCGCGAAGAGCAGCGATCCCCAGACGATGCCCATGGGCTGCAGTCGTCCCAGGAGGGCGATGGTGATGGCGGTGAAGCCGATGCCGGCCGAGCCGACCAGGAACCCGCCGTCGATGTAGTGCGTCGTGCTCGCCGCCTGGACCAACCCGGCCAAGCCCGCGAGGCCCCCCGACACGACGAAGAGCGCCAGAATGATGAACTTCGGATTGATCCCCGACGCCCGGGCCGCGTGGGGATTCGCCCCGGTCACGCGAAAGTCGAAGCCGAGCGAGGAGCGCTTGAGGAACCAGATCGCGAAGACCACGACGGCGGCGGCGACGAAGATGCCGTAACTCACTCGCAGGCCCGACTTGACGCCGAAGATCGGGTCGAGTGTCGCGGACGCGTCGAAGTTGCGCGAGATGCCGTTGGCCTGTCCGGGTAGCTGCAGTGCGGTGGCGGTCAGTACGTAGATCAAGATGGCGTTGACCACGTAGTTGAACATCAGGGTCACGATGACTTCGTGCGCCCCGGTGTACGCCTTCAAGACGCCCGGCACCAACCCGCAGATCGCTCCCCCGACGATCCCCGCGAACAGCGTCAGGGGCAGGTGGATGATCATCGGCACGTGGATCATCGATCCGACGGCGGTGCCCGCGATGCCGCCCATGATCGCCTGGCCGTTGGCCCCGATGTTGAAGATGCCCGTTTGGAAGGCGATGCCGACACCGATGCTCGCGATGATCAGGGGCGTGGCGTAGGTGAACGTCTCCGAGAGTGGCGTCATCGTGACGGTCCATCCCTGGCCGGTGCTGATCGAATGGAACAGCAGGGTGGGGTCGATGACCGATCCGGTGATCATCGCGCGGTAGGCCGCGGCGACGTTGTCGAAGGTGATCTTGAGGGTGCTACCGATCGAGCCGACATCGTGGAAACTGTGGCGCCACGCGTCCAGGACGGTCGCTGAGGTGACCATGATGATGACGGCACCGATGACCACGCCGAGGACCAGGGCGAGGACGGTCAGGGTGATGGGACTGGTGGAGGAGTATCGGTCCCACCAGCGACGTCGCGTGCCATCGCGAGTGGCTGGGGGGACCGCGTTGTCCGTGGTGGCGACGTTCTCAGTCATGACTCGCCATCGCGGCCCCCGCCATGAGGAGACCGAGGTCCTCGCGACTGGTGGTCGGCTCGACGACGCCGGTGATCTTGCCGGCGAATATCACTGCGATGCGGTCGCCCAGCGCGACCACCTCGTCGAGTTCCGAAGAGATGATGAAGACCCCGAGCCCTTCGTTGCGCTGATTGACGATTTGGCGGTGGACGTATTCGATCGAGCCGACGTCGAGCCCGCGGGTGGGTTGAGAGGCCATGAAGCACGTCAAGGGACGCGAGAGTTCGCGCGCCACGATGACCTTCTGTTGGTTACCACCCGAGAGGGACCCGGCGGTCGACTCGATCGACGACGTCCGGATGTCGAAGCGCTGCACCAGGTCCTGGGCGTTACTGCTGACTGCGGTGAGGTTGCGTGTTCCCCGTCGCGCGAACGGCGCTCGTCGCGGCGTGTTGAGGATCAAGTTGTCCGCGACGCTCATCGAGAGCACGAGACCGTCACGCTGGCGGTCTTCGGGCACGTGGCCGAGGCCGGCGTCGAGGATCTCGCGTGGCGAGAGGTTGGTGATATCGCGACCGCGTAGGGAGATCGTCCCCGACTCCACCGGGCGTAGGCCCGAGATGGCCTCGGCGAGCTCCGTCTGACCGTTGCCCTGTACGCCCGCGAGCGCGACGATCTCGCCCGCGCGCACGTCGAACGAGATGCCGTTCACCACGGCCAGACCACGGTCGTCGCGGACGACCACGTCGCGCAGCTCCAAGACGGCCTCGCCCAATTGGGTCGCCTCCTTGGTGACCGTGAGGTTGACCTCGCGACCGACCATGAGCGAGGCGAGTCGACCTTCGGTCTCGGTGGGCGGGACCGAATCGATGACGCGGCCCTGGCGGATGACCGTGATGACGTCGGCGACGGCGCGGACCTCCTTCAATTTGTGGGTGATGAACAGGATCGACTTACCATCGCGAGCGAGCGAGCGCATGATCTCCATCAAGGCCTCGATCTCCTGGGGGGTCAACACCGCCGTCGGCTCGTCGAGGATCAGCAGTTCGGCGTCGTGGCTGAGGGCCTTTAGGATCTCGACGCGCTGCTGGAGGCCCACGGACAGGTTCTCCACCACCGCGTCGGGATCCACCTCGAGTCCGAACTTCTGGGAGAGTTCGTGGATCTGTGCGTTGGCGGTCTTGTGGTCGAGTCGATTGAACGACTTCGTCGGTTCGAAGCCCAGGACCACGTTCTCCGCGGCGGTGAACACCGGGACCAACATGAAGTGCTGATGAACCATACCGATGCCGTGGCGCACGGCGTCACCGGAGTTCGAGAACTTGACGGGCTGGCCGTCGATGAGGATCTCGCCCTCGTCGGCGTGTAGCAGACCGAAGAGGACGTTCATCAGGGTGGATTTGCCCGCGCCGTTCTCGCCGAGGAGGCAGTGGATCTGCCCGGGCTCGACGACCAGGTTGATCTGGTCGTTGGCGGTGAAGGATCCGAATCGCTTCGTGACGCCCTTGAGTTCAACGCGCATAAGTTCCTATCGTAGCCAGCACGAAGGCCCGGGTCCTGATGGGCCCGGGCCTTCGTGCGGTGGCGTGTCGCCAGGATTACATCATTTCGGAGTGGCCGGGTAGGCCGAGGGCTGCACCGAGATCTTGCCGGACTCGATGCCGCGGGTGATCGCGGCCAGGGTGGCCTTCAGTTTGGTGGACGCCGAGGACGTGTTCATCTCGAGCAACGTGCCACCGTTGGCCAGTGTGCCGTGGTAGACGCCACCCTTGAACTTGCCGTCCGCGGCCGCCAAGATGGCGGTCTTCACCGAAGGCTCCACGCCCTTGGCGACGGTGGCGTTGTACCACTTGCACTCCGTGGGGTCAGTCGAGCAACCGTTGGAGTCCACCCAGGTGATCTGGTGACCCGCGCCAGCCTGCTTGGCGGCGACCACGGAGCCGAGTCCGACCGAACCGGCGACCGGGAACACGAAGTCGGCGCCCTGGGCGAAGAAGTTCTGCGCGAACGTCTTGCCGTCGGTCTGCGACGTGAAGTTACCGACGAAGGAACCAGTCCCGGGGCAGCTCGCCAGGTTGCAGTTGCCCTTGCCCGGGGTGAAGCCCAGTACCTTGACCTTGGACTTGGTCGACTGGTCGTAGTAGCGAACACCGGCGACGAAACCGCTCATGTACATGGCGACCGACGGGAAGTTCATGCCGCCGTAGGTGGCGACCACGTGGGTCTTGGAGGTCGCCGCGTCGAGGTAGCCACCGAGGAAGGCCGCCTGATTGGTCTGGTACTGCAGCGCGAGCACGTTCTTCGACGTGGTGGTCGGCTTGTCGTCGACGATGGCGAACTTCTGCTTCGGCGCCGCGTTCGCCGCGGCGGCCGTCGCGGCATCCATGTTGAATCCCACGGTCACGATGATGCCGCAACCCTTGTTCTCGAATGTCGTGATGTTGGGGGCGTAGTCCGTCGACGAGGTCGAGGTCAGGTACGACAGCGCGATGTTCGGATTCGCCTTGACGGCGTCGAGACCACCCTGGTAGGCGGACTGGTTGAACGACTTGTCCTTCACACCGCCGGTGTCAATGACGATGCACGCCTTGAACTTGCTCGCCGCTGATGCGCTTATCGCTCCAACGCCGATCGTCACGGTGCCCAGGACCAGTGAACTGGCACCTAGGACCACGCCGAGGCGACGAATACTCTTCATGTGAATCTCCCTTGTTGTAGTTGGCCATCGGCCCACACCACGAGCACCGCGTCGCCGACTGGGCGGCGTGCCCGTTAGTGTCAACTGCCGACACTACTCGCGAACGCGTTCGTCGCGAGGCGGGGGAATTGTTAAGAATTAGTGTCCAGCGGCGCCGGCACTGGCCGCGGCGTCCACCGGTCGGGCGTGGCTCGAGTGGTGCCCCACCTTGGTCGGTAGTGCACCGCTGACGACGAAGGCGACCAGGGTGATCGCGGCCGAAATCTCGAAAGCGCGGCTATAACCGGCCACGAAGCCGAACTTGTCGAGACGCGACACGTGGTGGCCCAGGGCCGCCAGACGGTCGTACTGCAGGGTTCGGTCGTAGGCGACGGTGCCCAGGATCGCCAGGGCGAGTGAACCACCGACCTGGCGTGCGGTGTTGAGAAGGCCCGACGCCAGTCCCGCATCGGCCCGGTCCACCTTGGACGTCGCCGCGGTGGCGAGCGGTGCGAACAACAGGCCCATCGCGAAGGAGCACAGGAATCCCGGGGCCAGGATGTCGTTGCCGTACGTGCTGGTCGGCGTGATGAGGCTCAGCCAGTAGAAGCCGAGAGTGGCGAAGGCCGCACCCACGAGCAACAAGGGTCGAACGCCCACCTTGACCAGGAGGCGCGAACTCAGTTGGGCGCCGGCGACGATGCCGACGGCCATGGGCAAGAAGGCGAAGCCGGCGCGCACGGCGTCGTAGCCGAGGATGTTCTGGAAGTAATAGGTGAGGAAGTACCACATCGCGAAGAAGGCGCCACCCGCCAGGAGCATCACGAGGTTGGCGACGCTGAGCGGGCGTGATCGAAAGATTCGAAAGGGCACCAGGGGGTGCGACGCCACGCGGGACTCCCAGAAGAGGAATCCGCCCAGTAAGACCACCGCCGCGAGGAACCACGAGATGGTCGATGACGACGTCCAGCTCGAGGAGGTGGTGTTGACGACGCCGTAGATCAACGCGGTGAGGCCGCCCGTCACCAGAACCGCCCCGGTGACGTCGAGCTTGAAGGTCGCCTCCTGGTTGCGTCGCTCCTGGAGGTACATGGCGGCGATGAAAGCAGCCGCGATCCCGAAGGGGACGTTGATGAAGAAGACCCAGCGCCAGTTGGCGTAGCCCGTCAAGAGTCCCCCGGCGAGGCCACCCACGGCGCCGCCCGCGCCCGCCACGGCGCTCCACGCGCCGATCGCTTTGGGTAGACGTGGTCCGTGGAAGGTGGTCACGATGATGGTGAGGGTCGCGGGTGACAGAATCGCGCCGCCGAGTCCTTGGATGGCCCGCGCGCCAATCATCTGTGGGCCGCTGTGGGCGAATCCCGCGGCGACGCTGGCGATGGTGAACAGGCCGATACCCAGCAGGTAGACCTTGCGCCGTCCGAAGAGATCGGCGGCTCGGCCGCCCAATAGCAAGAAACCCGCGAAGGTCAACACGTAGGCGTTGATGATCCACTGCGCCTTGTTCTCACTGAGGTGCAAATCGTGCCCCATGTGCGGCAGGGCCACGTTGACGACCGAGACGTCGAGGACCACCATGAACTGCGCGACGCAGGCGATCGAGAGTATCAACCAGTCAGGGGCGTGACGATGGAGGGGAGCGGGCGACGACACGCGCACCAGTGTATTGGTGGCCCGTGACATGTCAACCGGCGGTGCGCGCAGCCGCCGTGCGCCAGACTGGGGGTATGGCTGCCCAGTACATCTTCACCATGCGCGACCTGCGCCGTTTCTATCCGCCCGACCGCGAGGTGCTCAAGGGCATCAATCTCTCCTTCTACCCGGGGGCCAAGATTGGCGTCATCGGTTCGAACGGTTCGGGGAAGTCCTCCCTGCTCAGGATCATGGCCGGCCTCGACGACGGTTTCAGCGGAGAAGCGCGCCTCACACCGGGGTTCACGGTGGGTTACCTAGCCCAGGAACCTCAACTCGACCCGGCCAAGGACGTGGTGGGTAACGTCGCGGACGGGGTGGCCGAGCAGCGCGACCTGCTCACCCGCTTCAACGAGGTCTGCGCGAGTTTCGCCGATCCCGACGCCGACTTCGACGCGCTGTTGGCCGAGCAGTCGTCGTTGCAGACTCGCATTGACGCGTTGGGCGCGTGGGACCTCGAGCGCACGCTCGAGATCGCCATGGACGCGCTGCGCCTTCCCCCGTCCGACGCGGACGTGACCAAACTCTCGGGCGGCGAGCGCCGTCGCGTGGCGTTGTGTCGCTTGTTACTGTCGCATCCCGACCTTCTCCTGCTCGACGAGCCGACCAATCACCTCGATGCTGAATCGGTGGCGTGGTTGGAACGTACCCTGCAGGACTACAGCGGCACCGTGGTGGCCATCACCCACGACCGATACTTCCTCGACAACGCCGCGTCGTGGATCTTGGAACTCGACCGCGGTCACGGCATCCCCTGGGAGGGGAACTACTCCTCCTGGCTCGAACAGAAGCAGGCGCGCCTAGCGGGCGAGGAGAAGGCTGACAAGGTCCGTCAGGCGGCACTGGAGCGCGAGCTGGAGTGGATCCGTATGTCCCCGCGCGCGCGACAAAGCAAGGGTAAGGCGCGCCTCACGGCGTTCAATGAGTTGGTCGCGGAGTCCGAGGCGGCCGAGCGTCGCGCCGACAAACTCGAGATCGCGATCCCACCGGGCCCGCGACTGGGTGACGTGGTGGTGAACGCGACGAACCTCTCCAAGGCCTACGACGATCGACTGCTCATCGAGGATCTCAACTTCCTCCTGCCGCCCGGTGGCATTGTGGGGGTGATCGGCGCGAACGGCGCGGGTAAGACCACGTTGTTCAAGATGATGGTGGGACTGGAACAACCGACCTCGGGGTCCATCGAGGTGGGTTCGACGGTCACTTTCGCCTACGTCGACCAGTCGCGCGACAACCTCGACGCCGCGGCGACGGTCTTCGACGAGATCAGTGGGGGACAAGAGCACATGATCGTGGGTAATCGCGAGATCCACGCTCGGGCCTACGTCGCGAGTTTCGGTTTCAAAGGGTCCGACCAGCAGAAGAGGGTCGGCGAGATCTCCGGCGGTGAACGCAACCGGGTCCAGTTGGCCAAGGTCCTTCGCACGGGGGGTAACGTGCTCCTGCTCGACGAACCGACGAACGACCTCGACGTCGACACCCTGCGGGCTCTCGAAGACGGCCTGCTGACCTTTCCGGGTTGCGCCGTCGTGATCAGCCACGATCGCTGGTTCCTCGACCGTATCGCGACCCACGTGCTGGCCTTCGAAGGCGACGCCGTGGTGCGCTGGTTCGAGGGCAACTTCTCGGATTACGAGACGGAGCGCCACAAGCGCTTGGGGACCGACGCCGATCAGCCACACCGGATCCGTTACAAGCCGCTCACGCGTTAACCCGGCGGATCGCGAGTCGATGTCGTGATCGGCCGACGTGCGACGGCCTAGTGTTGTCCTACGTGGCCGGCACCGACTATTCGACGTACCTAAAGATCAACGATCTGTTGACCCTGCAAACACCGCTCACGGAAGATGCCCCCGACGAGCTGCTCTTCATCGTCGTCCACCAGTCCTACGAACTCTGGTTCAAAGTCATCATCGACGAACTTCGACGGGCCAGTCGGGCGCTGTGGGCCGGGGAGCCGTGGAACGCCCTGCGCCACCTTGGTCGCATCGTGTCCATCGAAGACCTGTTGATCCAACACCTGCGCGTCCTCGAAACGATGTCACCGGAAGGTTTCCTCGAGTTTCGAGACCCTCTCGACCCGGCGTCCGGATTCCAGTCCTATCAATTCCGGGCCATCGAATTCCTCAGTGGGGCCGGCCGGACCGCGATGTTGAACTTCCATCTCTTCGACGCAAGCATTCGCGCCTGGCTCCGAGAGACGAGTGAGTCCCCCTCACTACTAGGGGGATTCGAGTTCTCGCTGCGTCGTCTACTTGATCCCCGTGGCGACGCCGACGTTCTGGAACTGGTTCGCGATCTGTATCGCGAGCATCGGTCGCCCACCACGTCATCGCTGCACGCCGTGGCCGAACTGATGATGGATCACGACGAGCGCCTCGCCATATGGCGCCATCAACACATGTTGATGGCCGGTCGCCAGATCGGTCGACGACCCGGTACTGGCGGGTCCGAGGGTATGGCGTACCTCGACACCACGATTGGTCAACGTCTCTATCCCCTGCTGTGGGAAGTAAGGAGTGTTCTGTGAGAACCCGGGAAGAGTGCAGTGAGCACGACGAAGGCGACCCGCTGGCGATGCTTCGCCACGAGTTCATCCTGCCCGAAGGGCAGATCTATCTGGACGGTAATTCGCTCGGTCCCGTGACCACGAGTGCCCAGCGGCGAGTACGCCAGGTCGTCGACCATGAGTGGGGCGACGGCTTGGTCCGTTCGTGGAACACCGCAGGCTGGATGGACGCACCGCTCACGATCGGGAATCGACTCGCCCCACTGATCGGTGCGGGCGACGGCGAAGTATTGGTAGCCGACACGCTGACGTTCCTTCTCGCGAAGATCATCGGGGGGGCGTTGGAGATTCGGCGCACTCGCCACGTCATCATTACTGACGAGGTGAATTTCCACTCCGACCTCTACATCGTTGCGGGTATGGCGAAGATGGCGGGCCGCGACATCGTGGTCAAGACTATTGATCGCAACCGATTGAGTGAGCACCTCGACGACGACGTCGCGTTGGTCATGCTGACGCACGTCGACTTTCGCACGGGCGAGATGCTCGACATGTCGGGCATCACTGCGGCCGTTCACGCCGTGGGTGCCCTCATGCTCTGGGATTTCGCTCATTCCACGGGCGCCGTTCCCCTCGACGTCACCTCGGCCGACGTCGACTTCGCGGCCGGCTGCGGCTACAAGTACCTCAACGGGGGGCCCGGGGCGCCCGCGTTCGTCTACGTGGCGCCGCGCTGGCAGGGGGTCCTGCGTAATCCGCTGCCGGGGTGGCTTGGCCACGCACGTCCCTTCGCGTTCGAGTCGACCTACGAGTCCGCGACCGGCATGCGCGCCTACCTCACGTCATCGCCTTCGGTCATCGCCTTGGGCGCCCTGGACGGCGCCCTGGATGTGTTCGAACGCACGACCATGACCATGATCCGTGAGAAGAGCCTGGCGCTCACCGACCTCTTCATCGACTTGGTCGAACAGGCTCTGCCGGACGTGTTCGAGGTGGTGACCCCGCGCGAGCACGACCGACGCGGTAGTCAGGTGGCTCTGCGCCACGACCAGGGCTACGGCGTCGTCCAAGCCCTGGCCGAGCGTGGCGTCGTGGGCGACTTTCGTGCACCGGACATCTGTCGATTCGGATTTGCTCCGCTCTACCTTCGCTACGTCGACGTCTATGACGCGGTGCAGATCCTCGTGGACGTGATGATGTCCTACGCCCACCTCGACGAGAGGCACGCGGTTCGCCGCGCCGTGACGTGAGTCACTGCGCAAAGACGACGGTGCGATGACCCACGAGCGCCACGCGGTCCTCGGCGAGGAGGTGGGCCGCGCGCGCCAGCACGCTGCGCTCGACGTCGCGGCCCAGGGCGACCAGGTCCTCGGGACGTCGAGCGTGGGTGACGCGTACGACGTCTTGATCGATGATCGGGCCCTCGTCGAGCTCGGCGGTGACGTAGTGCGCCGTGGCACCGATGAGTTTCACACCCCGTTCATAGGCCTGATGGTAGGGACGTGCGCCCTTGAAGCCCGGCAGGAACGAGTGATGGATGTTGACCGCACGGCCGGCCAAGTCGTCGCAGAGCGCCTCCGACAGCACCTGCATGTAGCGAGCCAAGATGACGAAATCCACCCGCCACGTGGCCAGCAGTTCGCGTAGCTCGTCCTCGGCCACGATCTTGTTGTCGGGCCTCACGGGGATGTGAAAGAAGGGGACGTCGTGGCGCGCCGCCAGGGCCGCGCAGTTGCGGTGGTTGCTCACGACGGCCACGATGTCGAGGGGCAGATCGCCCGAGTCGCGACGATAGAGCAGTTCCGATAGACAGTGGTCGTACTGCGAGACCATCACCAGGGCGCGCCGACGGGTCTCCTCACGACGGATTGTGAAGTCCGGGACGAAGGGGGCGAGGGCGACCTCGAGGCGTTCGCGAACTCCTTCGAGGTCGTCGGATGCGGCCTCAAAACGTGTGCGCATACAGAACTGCGACGTGACGGGATCGGTGTACTGATCATTTTCCAAGATGTTGCCGTCGACATCGATAATCGCCGTCGACGTGGCGAGGACGATCCCCGGTCGATCAAGGCACTGCAGGGTGGCGACGTAGACGGTCACGATTCTCCTTTTCACCAGCGTAGAGGGTGTGCCACGCCCTCTACGCGGGGACCGGGTCGGCGCGGCGCGGCGCGGCGCGGCGGTCGGCGACGCGAGTCCTCGGACGATCCCCACGGCGGACCCGGGGCGTTCGCCAACTCAAGGGGGTGACCACGACCCCCGCCTCACCAGTGATCGACGGGTGGCGTGCACGGCGCATCGACGGCGCCGGGATCGTGAGCCGGTGAGCGGGGCCATGGCGAGTGGGGCCACTGACTATTGTGAGGTGACGCAGTGTTGCTGCGCGCCTTACCCGAAAGGAGACGTCGATGGACACCATCAACGTCATCGTGGAGATCCCCGCGGGGAGCCCCAACAAGTACGAGTACGACCACGAGACCCACATGATGAAGTTGGATCGCCATCTCATCGTCTCCATGGGTTATCCGGCGGAGTACGGCTTCATCCCGGACACGTTGGGTGGCGACGGCGACCCCCTCGACGCCCTCGTGTTGACCGCGTATCCAACCTTCCCCGGGTGCGTCGTGGAGGCGAGAATCCTGGGTATGTGCATCATGACCGACGAGAACGGCGAGGACGCGAAGCTCATCACGGTGCCGGACTACGACCCGGCCTGGAAGTCCGCGAAGGACATCACCGATGTCCCCAAGGCCACCTTGGACCGGATCAGCCATTTCTTCACCGTTTACAAGGACTTGGACGAGGGCAAGTGGGTCAAAGTGGAGCACTACGTCGGTCGTGACGAGGCCCTGCAGGAGCTCAGCGCGTCGAAGGTCCGATACCAGGGGTGAGCGCCTCGTCGGATTCGGCGCCGACGCAGGCTCGGCAGGTCCTCGCGGCGACCCAGGTGGTCTTCTTCGTCTGCGTGGCGATGTGCGTGGCCATCGCCCATCCGCGCCAGGTGGAGAGTTACGGAATCTCCTACTTCGGCGTGCACGCGCCGACTCTGCCAATCATCTCGATCGGTTACGGTGTCGCGTCGGTCGGACTGTGGCGTTCGGCCAGGTTCCTGGCCCCCCTCGACGTTGCACCACTCTTCACGTCGGGATTGCGCGTGATCGCGCTAGCCCTACCCCTCTTGCTGCTCACCCCGTTCAATCACGGGGCGTTCTTCAACTGGGCACACATGGCGGTCGGGACGGTTATCGGGGTCACCCAGATGAGCGCCGCGACCTACTTGTTCGTGCGCCAACGTCGCACGACGACGACCATCGCCTTCTTCCTTCAACTGGCCGGCGGATTGGTGGCGGCGGCGTCGCTACCCGATTGGGGATTCAATCACATGCTCGAGGGAGAACTGGTCTTCGAGGTCGCCTTTGCCTGGTGTCTCGTCTTGTGGACCTACGTGGTCCCCGCTCGTCCGTTGGCCGGAGGGACCCCTCGACCTACGGACCGGACGAGGCGAGTACGCCATCGTCGTCTCAACGATGACGTCGTCAACGAGGGTTGACGAGGTCGTCGTTCGCGCGGGTCCTTCGTGGGGCTCGCGAGCCGGCGTCACGGGTCAGTCCTAGGATGACGTGATGGCCTTTTCCTCGCGCGACAGCTCCCAACGCCTCCTCGATGTGGCGAGGTCGCCCCAGTGGAGCCTCGGACTGGACCGAGCGGGCGCCGTGATGGCCACGCGTGACTCGGGGCGCATTGGAATGCCCTGGGTCGTCAAGGCGCATCCGCGCCCACGCGCCATGCGGGTGTCGTTCTACGCGCCTGGCGATGACAGTGATCTCGAGGGCGACGTGATCGGCGAACTGGTGGGCAATCCGCGCGAGATGGGTCGTCAATTGCGCACCATCCTCGAGGGACTCGATTTGGACGACCGACCGACGACGGGCTGAGGACAAATTAGAATCTAGACATGACGCCCTCCGCTCCGCGCCGCGCCCTGGGCTTGTCACCCGAAATACTTCCCCCGTATCTGCGACCCTGGTTGCGTCGATTTCGCATCGATTTCAATCCCAAGACCCCGCCGCCGACGATGGCGGTCATCGTGGCCACCCTGGTGGCGATCGTGACCTCTCTGGCGGCCGACGCCGTGCTGGTCAAGATCGGCGTATCGGTCTATCCGGCCACGAAGGGGTATTCCCACTTCCGATTCTCGGACTATTCGAAGTTGACGATCATCGGAGTGCTCATCGCCTGCGCCGGATGGCCGATCGTCGCGCGTATCTCGTCGCAACCCAAGTGGGTCTTCCTGCGAGCCGCGATCGCCGTCACCTTCGCGCTATTCCTACCCGACCTGGCGATTTGGTACCTCGGACAGTCGGCGCAGGCGGTGTTCGTGTTGATCTGGATGCACGTGGCCATCGCGGTGGTCACGTACCTCTCACTGATCCTGTTGGCCCCGGTGCACGGGCGCCACGTGCGGCGCTGACTAGTCGCGAACGATAGGAAATCCGGAGGTGGCGCGCATGCTGCCGTCGGCGTCAATCGTCATCGCCTCGTAGTCGTCCATGACGTCGATGAGGACCATGACGTCATGGCCACCCACGCTGAGGGCAGTGGCCATCGCGTCGCACACGCCCAGATCGGGTCCGGCCACGCTGGCGGAGGCCACCGCACTGATGAAATCCCGAGCGAAGGGATTGAAGAGGTGTGCGCCACGCTGGGTCTCGCCTGAAGTCGCGAGACAGTGGTGCAGTTCGACGACGGCCGCCAGTCGCTGCGGGTCGTCGGGCCGCACGATCCCGGTGCGAAAAGTGGTGGCCGCCGAAGGCCCGCCGAATGATGCGATATCACCCGCGGCGTTGACGATGGCACCACTCAACGCAAGGCCGCGGAACTCATCGAGGGCGCGTTGGGCGGCCCATCCCTTGACGTAACCCGTCGGGTCCACCCCCCCGGGCAGCGCCCAGGGATCGAACCAGCCACCACTGAGACTCTTCGCGCGTTGGCAGAGATCCAGGACGTCGGCGACCTGCGGGGGGGTCTCACCCAGCGTGATGTCGCCCCGGCGCAGTCGGCTGAGGGGACTGGATTCCTTGTACGTGCTGAAGACGCGGTCGACCTCGTGCAAGAGTTCGCGGGCGCGCTCGAGGGACTGTTGTGCGCCGTCGGCATCGCGACAGTTGAAGAGATCGATCGTGACGACCGTTCCCATGACTTCGATGAAGTGACGCGTGGTCGACTCCACGACGGACATTAGATGCCGAGCTTCTTCAGTGCGTATTGCAATGACATCTGGAAGCCCGCGCTGGTGTAACTGGCCCCCGAGACGCTCTGGATGTTGTAACTCTGGGCCGAGAGGGCCTCGGGTTCGAGGATCGGAATCGCGTGCTGGTCGATCTGCACCGAAAGAGGGTTGCCGCCGTCGTTGATGGAGGCGATGGTCACCGCCGTGATCTTCTTACCGCTGGCGGTGACTTTGACCGACAACTGGCCGTAGTAGTAATTGACCAGCGGTCCGGAGGCCGTACGTATCCCCGTCGTGGCCACCGTCGTGGTCGTCGTCGGCGATACCGTCGTGGAACTCGTCGAGGACGAGGATTGAGGTGTCGTCGTCGACTGAGCGGCCGTCGTGGTGGTTGGGGTACTGGCCGGCGACGACGTCGAGGAACTCGTCGCTGCGCCGAGGCTGATCTTGACCGGGCTGGTGTGGAAGCTCAGCACGGAGGCGAGGCCGACCACCGTCCCCACGGCGACAATGGGCGAGCGCTTCACGAGCGACGATCTCTCAAGGATGACATGGTGGGCTCTTTTCTCATTTCTAGAAGGAGAACGATTCGGAATGCACGTGTTCGTGGGGGATGCCGAGGCGACGGGCGGCGGTGACCACCAAGTCGGTGAAACCCCGCGGTCCGCAGACGAAGACGTCGTTGGTGCGGATAGTGGGGACGAGCGACTCGATCAGCCCTTCGCCGAATTCGACGTCGTCGCGGCTTCCCACGACCTCGTGGTAGCGCCCTTCGCGTGAGGCCACGAGTGACTTCATCTCTTCGGCGTGCACGATATCCTCGCGACGCGTGGCGCGGATGATGACGTTGACGTTGACGTGCGCGGGGAGATCCTCGAGCATGGCACGGATGGGCGTGATGCCGACCCCCGCGGCGATGAGGGTCACGTCGCCCAACTTGGTCGCGTGGTGCGTGAACACGCCGTAAGGACCTTCGACGAAGACCCGCGTCCCGGGTTTCAGCTGGGCAACGGCGCTCGACTGGTCACCCACGCCCTTGACCGTGACGCGCAGGAAGGGCGGTCGGGGCAGGGCCGAAAGTGAGTAGGGGTGACTGTGCCACCACAGCCCCTTAGCCATGAATCGCCACTGGAAGAACTGGCCGCCCGACACCGCCATCTTCCTGATGTTCTTGCCGGTGACGGTTAGCGAATAGACGTTGGGGGCTTCTTTGGTCACGCTCGCGACCCGCAGTTGGTACTGCTTGTTGCGGGCCAGGGGGACTCCTACGCGCAGGACCAGGATCATGATGCCGGTGCCCACCCACAGCGCCGTCCAGAAACGAATCGTGTTCTCGTGACCGAGGAACATCACTCCCGTACGGATCTGGTGCATGAAAGCCAAGGCGAGTCCTAGGTAGGTGTAGAGGTGCACCACCCACCACGTCTCGTACTTCATTTTGGAGCGGGCGATGCGAATCGAGGTGAAGGCCGCCATCAACAACAGCACGAAGCCGATCGAGCTGCTGAGCATGTCGGGGTAATGGACCCAGAAGCTCCAGAGCATGTGCATCACGTTCGTCTTGAGCATCTGGGAGTAGCCGAGCAGGACGCTCAGTACGTGGAGCGAGATCAACGAGACGGCGTAGGGTGCGACCTTACGGTGCCAACGTACGAGGGTGTCCTGACCCACCGTGCGTTCCAACCAGGGGAGGCGCGCGGTGAGGATCACCATCACCAATAGAAGGTACGAACCCGCGAAGGCACTGACCCGTGCGATGGCGAGGGGCCATCCGCCCGCGCTGGCGAGCGCGGCGCGTCCCTCGACGGAGACCCCCAGGGAGACAACGAGTGCGAAACCGACCCCCGTGAGAAGCTCCAAGAGGTGGGTGAGGTACGGCTGGGGGCGCCGGCCGGGCAGGTGGCTTCGCGACGTCGGCGCTTGGTGCCACGACGGCGTCGGCGCGGCCCTTCTCTTGGAACGAGGCCGACCGGCCTCGGGCTGTTCCTTCGTCGTCGTGCTCACGTCTTAGAACGTAACGAGGCTAGATAAGTATTTGGCAAACTTAGGGTTCGAAGTTCGACAATTCTGGCTGAATTCCCGGGAATTCATCCTCCAGAAACTGGTTCGTCACCCGGCTCGAATCTCCCCGCGAAAGCGCCCAGGTGCTTTCCGATCTCGGTCACGTGACGGTGCAGTTCGTCGAGCAGGTCGGTGTTGCGCTTCACTTCGCTGGTGAGAGTGGTGTTCTCGGCAATCAGAATCTTGATGTCGTCGGTGTTCGTGGCGGTGTGGATCGCGACCTCGGACGCGATGGCGTCGGAACGTTTGGCCGCGATGAGCAACGCCGCGGCCTGGACGCCGGCCATCATCGATAAGAACAGGTTGAGCAATATGTACGGATACGGGTCAAACGCCTTGTGGTGCAGGACTCGTTGCAGCAACCAGGAGTTCACCAGAGCCCACAACACCATCACGGCGAAGAAGCCGAAGACGAAGGGCCAGGAACCCATCGCGTTACGCATACGGTCGGCGGCGCGCTCGCCCAAGCTCAGTTCGTCGGCCGAACGTACTCCGGGGTGCCGTTCCCAGTTGGTTCGCCAGGTGTTCTTCTTGGTCACAGCACATCGTGACACATCCGTCGCGGCGCGGGGCACCTCTAGAAGGTTGGTTCGAAGTCCAATCGCCAAGGGAGACCCGTACGGCCGGCGACGGGTTTGACGGTGAGAACCTGGTGTATCTCGAGATGGTGGTGCTCGAAGTTGACCGCGGAACCCGCCATGTACAGCCGCCAGACGCGCGCACGCTGCTCGCCGACCTCCTCGGCGGCTTCGTCGAATCGCTTGACCAGGTTTTCAACCCAGTACCGCAGCGTGCGCCCGTAGTGTTCGCGCAAGCCTTCGACGTGACGCACCTCGAGCCCGTGGGCTTCGAAGAGGGCCACCATGGTGCCGAGGTCGTGAAGTTCGCCGTCGGGAAAAACGTAGCGTTCGATGAAGTCGCTACGCACCCGCGACGGACCGCGCATTCCCCACGCAATCTGGGTCTGGCGCCACGCTTCGCCCCGACGCGTGGGTTGAGGGTCGTCCTTCATGGAGACGGGGCGACCGATGGCGTGGTTGAGGAAGCGGCCCCCGGGGATCAGGAGGTCGAACATCTGACGAGCGTAGGGCGCCAGTGCGCGGCGCCCGACGTGCTCGCTCATCCCGATGGAGCTGATGGCATCGAAGGGGCCGTCGCGCACGTCGCGATAGTCCTGGAGGCGAAACTCGCACAAATCCCCCAGGCCTAGCTCGCGTGCGCGTTGGCTGGCGTAGGACTGTTGTTCGACGGACAGCGTGATTCCCACGACTGATACCCCGTAGGTGCTCGCGGCGTGAATCGCCATCGCTCCCCACCCGCAACCGACGTCGAGTAGCCGTTGACCCGGCTGGAGATCGAGTTTGCGACAGATCAAGTCAACCTTACGGCGCTGGGCCAGCTCCAGGGTGTCGCCCTCATGGGCGAAGACGGCGCACGAGTAGGTCATGGAGGGACCCAGCACCATCTCGTAGAAGCGGTTCGAGACGTCGTAGTGGTGTGAGATGGCGGCACGGTCACGTCGACGTGAGTGCAGTGCCCCTCGCTGGTGCGCTTCGATGGCCGGTGGCGCGAGGGGTCGAAGTGCGTCGGTACCGATGAGCCGCAGGAGCGGTCCAATGGTCGTGGGGCTGAACAGGTGCCCCAGGGGCGGGACCTCGAGGGAGAAGAGGGCATCGAGATCGCCGTCGAGTTCGAGGTCGCCCGCCACGAAGGCCCGCACGAGGCCCAGTTCGCCCGGACGTCGCAGGACGTGAATCAACGCCTGGGGAGTGAGGATCCGTAACGTGATGTCGTTGGCCGCAGAGGCCACGCTCGACTCCGCGACACTACCGTCGAAGGCTTCGACGCGAAACGGGAGCCGGTCGCCGAACAGAGTGCTCACCACTGACGCAATGGACATGTTCCTCCTCGCCGATGTCGCTATGACCCCATCGTAAGCACTATCGTGCAACGGCTGAACACCTGGTCGTGATGGTTGCTCCGCCCGAGCCGCGCCCGCGCAAGGGTGTGGTCACACAGCGCTCGCGCGACGCGGCCAGGGGCGAGCCCCGTTGAAGGGTCCCTACGATGAGGTCATGGCGTCCACGGCGAATTCTCCGACCTCTCAGCACGAAGAGGAAGCGCTGCGCGGGTTGAGGGTGCGCCT
>JABBOA010000036.1 GCA_019352075.1 Acidobacteriota bacterium
GTGATCCTGGGCACGGCTCCCAAGGGCTGACGCGTCGAGAACCGCGTGGGCCGCCGGGCCCGGCCATTCCGAGGGTGAGCCGCCCATCAACGAAGGACCGGCCCAAGCGCAGATTGAACACGAAGACCGAACCCGCAGGTGTGACGTGCCGTGACACCGCGATGCAGGTGGGAATGACGCGCAACATCGCCGCCGGGCTGAAACGACCGCGCGTCCCAGTGCGAATCCATGAACTTCATTCGACTGAGCGTTCACGCGGGCGTCAAGGGCAACGAACAGGTCTGACGCGAAGGGAGGGTCCCGACGTGCGGGCGTCGCGGTGGCGCATCGCACCCGCTACTCGTAATCCCCTATCCGCCGATAATGTACGTTATGTAAAGTAAGACAGAAATTCTCCGTGAGGCCTTCCTCGGTCGCCGTAGCGAATCCCTCCCCTCATTCATCGAGATGGTCTCGCCACTTCAGATCAGTCGCGACGAAGCGGATCGAGCGGGGCTTCCCATTCTCGTCCAGCGAGTTCTTGAATCGAGGTCGCGCTCTGTGCGAAGGCTCCGAGGGCCAAGCCGGCGTCAACGCGCACGACTCACCGGCGGCAACGACGTGAGCCTGGCCGCGGTGACGCAGTTGAGGCGGGTCGTGACCGTAAGATTGCCCAGGACATGTCAGACGCGATTCGCCCCCACGGATTTGCCCTCATGGTGGGTACGGTCGCTCTGGGTGGGGCCGCGGGCACGGTCTTACGCGACCTCGCTCTAAAGGGCGACGCCGCATCTTGGTACGTCGACCTCGTCGGTCGACACGGTTGGGCGAGTCGAGTGCCCTGGATCCTCCTGGCGATCAACCTCCTGGGCGTGTACTTCGCCACCTTGACGCTCAAGGGCCCGCTGCAGCGCCACGACGCCAACAACCTGACGCGACTGTTGGTCATCACCGGGTTCTTCGGTGGGTTCACCTCCTACTCCAGTCTGTTCGTCTCGCTGGGCGCCATCTGGCACGTCTCGGTCCTCGGCGCCGTTCTGACCACCCTGTTCGCGGTGATGGGCGGTGCACTCGTGGCTTGGCTCGGCGCGCGGAGCTGGTCCGAGTGACCCTCCTCCTCGTCACCCTGGCGGGCGCCTTCGGGTGCGTGGTGCGCTACGTCGCCGAATTCCTGGTCCGTCGCCATCACCCCACCCGTCGACCTTGGGCCACGGTGGCCGCCAACGCCGTCGGCTGCGGCCTCGCTGGATGGATTACCTATCGTCTCACCTCGACGCTCGACGCTCGACTCCACGACGTGCTGCTGACCGGCTTCTGCGGCGGACTGACGACCTTCTCCTCCGCCTTCGCCATCCCGGCGCTCCTGGCCAAGCAACACCACTGGGGTTACTCCGCAGCGATTGTCGTTACGACGCCGCTGCTGTGCGGATCGTTCTTCGCCCTCGGCGCGGCACTCGGCCACTAGGCCACCGAGCCACGGGCGCCAGAGCACCCATTTGACTAGAGCTTCAGCGGTCCTTGTTCGGCCTCGTTGAGCGACGAGTAGTCCGCCACCCCTTCTGGGGCCTTGGGCATCATGGAGGCCGCGATGAGTCCGACGACCAAGATGATGACTGCCGTGTAGGGCGCGTAGACGGTCGGCGCGGTGACCTTGTAGATCGCCCCGAAGATGGCGGCGCCGGTCACGAGGAATCCGACGGCGCTCGCGACGTAGAGCTTGGCCTTGGCCGGGTGCTCGCGCAATCCCCGCAGAGCCCCCACGGCGATGAGCAGGTAGATGATCGCGATGGCGAATCCCCCGTAGGTCGACATCCAGCTGAACAGCGCGACGTACTCGGGCAGCCCAGTGATGGCGAAGGACGTCGACCATAGGGCCAGCGCGCCCACCACGATGTAGGTGAGTAGGACGATTCCCGTCGCGCCCGTGGGCGTGCCGCGCTTGGAGATCGTCGTGAGTTGCTTGGGCAGGCGCTCGTCGCGCGCCAGCGCGAAGATCCCGCGTGACGCGGCCACCGCGGTACCGATCAGCACCGCGATCATGTCGAACACCACCACGAGCTCGACGAGGCGTCGGATCGCCACGCTCGCGTACCCCCCCTGCGCGCTCGGACTGGCCAGGACGAACAGCGGTCCGGTCGCGTTGGCCTTGCCCAAGGCGCTCAGGTTGAAGTGGAAGCCCGCGACCTGGGCGAAGGAGCCGATCACGTAGAACACCGTGATCGCGATTACCGAGAAGAGCACCGCACGAGGGATGTTGCGCGCGGGCTGGTCGGTCTCCTCACCGAGGTTGGCCGAGGACTCGAAACCCGTGAAGAGCAGCACGCCGTAGAGCATCCCGAAGAGGACGCCCTTCCAATGCGTGGGCGACGAGCTCGGCGAGAAGCCCGAGCCGATGTGGTGCAGTCCCCCGCTCTTGATGACCACGTAGACCGAGAAGATCAAGACGACCGTCACCGAGATGAGGGCCAGCACCAGTTGCAGTCGCGTCGACAGTGCCACGCCGAGGTACATCACGAGCGCCACCAGGGCGAACAGGATCAGGTCCCAGCCCCAGTACGCGATGGCGTGGAAGTTGAACTCGCCGAGCAGCGTGTCGTGAATCGTCCCGCCGATCATGACCAGGATGCCGGCGCTCAGCGCCAGGATGCCGGTGTAGTAGAGCCAGCCGACGGCGGCCCCTACTCGCCCACCGAGTCCGTCACTGACGTAGGTGTAGAGGGACCCGGCGGCCTGGATCTTCTTGGTGTACTCCGCGATGATCCAGCCGAGTCCGATCACCCCGACGGCCGCGAGGATCACCGACAGGGCGGCCGCGTTGCCCGCACCATTGCCCGACGCCGCCGTGATGCCCACGACCAGGGGCACCAGGAAGGCGATCGAGAAGACCGGCCCCATGAAACCCACCGATTGGGCGACCGCGTCGACCAGCGTGAGCTTCTTCGCACCACCTAAGGATGACTTCGAGGACTCTTGTGTCATTCGTTCCCCCCACAGGACCGGATTGCCCCCGTGGGCAATTGAGCAACCGTACGGTAGCGAACGATTCGTGTCAAGTGCTCCGTGTCAAGTGCCTAGTTCCACTCCCCCAGTCGCTGCACCACGCGCGACGCGACCCGACCCACCTCCGCGAGCTCGTCGGTGAACATCGAGGGCTTGAAGCAGAACGTGCGATACCCCGAGGCCACTTGCGCCGCCACGCCCTCGAGCGCCTCATCGAGGTCGGCGACGTCATCGGGGGAGGTGAACCGTCCGCGTAGACCCCCCACCATCTCGATCTCGTCGCGCGAGCGCCCCGCGTCGCTCAACGCCTGGTCGAGCGCGAGGAGTTCGTGGTGCAGGGGCTGACCCAGGGGGTTGAACCCCGCGCCGAACGTGACCAGTCGGCGAATCACCGCGGGGTGCAACGACGAACCCCCGAACCACAACGTCGGGCCCTCGCGGCGCACGCAACGCGATTCGAGCCACACGTCATCGAAGGAATAGTGCGCACCGTGGAAGTGGAAGGGCGAACCCGACCACGCACGACGCCAAATCTCGAGTTGTTCGTCCAAGATGGATCCCCGGCGATGGAAATCAACCCCCAACGCGGCGTACTCCTCCTCGTGCCAACTCACGGTGGGCAGGACGACCAATCGACCATTCGCCAGCCGGTCAAGGGTCGCGAGGTCCTTGGACGTGACCAGCGGATGGCGCAAGGGTGAGATCAAGGCCCCGACCACCAGGCGCAAGCGCGTAGTGCGCGCCGCGATGGCGCTCAGCACCACGTACGGGCTCGGCCAGGGGAATGCGGGGTCCTGGTTCCCGGGCATCGCGTAGTCGCGCGGGTTCTCCGCGACTCCCCGCCCGTTCGCACTGGTCCCGAGGACCACGTGATCACTCATCATGACGCCGTCCACACCCACCGCTTCGGCCTGCACCGCGAGGTCCACGAGGTCGTTCAGTGTCGGCGTGGGTCGCAACGTCCAATTCTCCGAGAGCACCAGTAGCGCCCGCAGTGGCGTCGCCGTCATGTCCCCCCCGTTGACGCTCGTGCGGCCAGCCCGCGCACCGCCGCGTACATCAGCGCGACTAGTCCGCGAGTTCCCGCGCCGACGTCACCAGCCACACGAAAGTGGGGTCGGGCGCCGGGAGGAGCTCGGGGTGCCACTGCACCGCCAGAACGGATTCATCGGCGGTGCTGAACGACTCGACCACGCCGTCGCTCGCCGTGGCACCGACGACCAGGCCCTCCCCCAGCGTGGCCAGGGTCTGGTGATGCAGCGAATTCACCTCCAGCGCGTCGCCCACCACTCGTTCGATGAGTGAGCGCGGACGACACCTCACCCCGTGGGTCGCCGTGCGGCCGTCGATCTCCCACTGGGGGTGGCCGGCGCCTTCGTCGACTTCGACGTGCTGGTGCAGAGTGCCCCCGTGGGCCACGTTGATCAATTGGAAACCGCGACAGATCGCCAGCACCGGTATCCCCTTGGCGCGCGCGGCCTCGTAGAGCGCCAACTCCCATTCATCGCGGTCGGGCTCAATCTCGCCGAGTTGCTCGTGGGGCGACGCGTCGTAGCGCGAGGGCGCCACGTCGGCGCCGCCACTCAGCACCAGACCGTCGAGGTGCGCCACGACCCCTTCGACGTCGGCGTCACGCGTGAGTTCGACGGGCACACCACCGGCCAGAGCGACCGACCGACCATAGTCGGCGAAGTGCAGGTCAAGGGACAAGTTGGCCATCGCGGGCGGGAGGAACGCCCCCAGGCGCGTGGCGGGCCAACGCCGTCCGGAGAGGCCGATCAATGGTCGCATCAACAGATTCTACCCACGGGGTGTCGCGAAACGTGCTACAAATCGTTTGGTCACAAACAACCATCCGACGCGAAATCTGGGGGAACGTTACATGGAGAATTTCTCGACGATCTTGACGTCGCACGACACCTACCTCGACGGCGTGCCCCACGAGGTGTTCCAAGAACTGCGCGCCCACGACCCCGTCGCGTGGACCGAGGAGCCCGACGGTCGTGGATTCTGGAGCATCACCAAGTACGACGACGTCCTGTACGTGAGCCGCCACACCGAACTCTTCTCGAGTCGCTTCGGCATCCGCATGGAGGACATGGACGACGAGGAGACCGAGGCTCGTCGCACCCTGATGGAGATGGACTCCCCCGAGCACACGCGCCTGCGGCGCATCGTCGCGCGTCCCTTCACGCCGCGACAGGTCGCCGAGTACGAGGGCGCCATTCGCGACCTCGCCCGTGAGGTTCTCGCCAACCTGGACGGTGCGCGCGAGTTCGACTTCGTCAAAGAGATCGCGCGTGAGCTACCGATGAAGATGCTGGGCCGCTTGCTCGGTCTGCCCGACGAGGACCTCGACTGGCTGGTGAGCCGCGGTGACGCACTGATCGGTAACACCGACCCGGAATTCACCGACTACGTGGTCGACCAGACCGACACCAGTGCCTATCGACTCCTGCCCTTCCGCTCCCCCGTGGCGCTCGAGCTCTTCGAGTACGCCCAGGCCGCCCTCGACGCACGGCGCATCACGCCCACGCACGACGTCATCACCGCCCTGCTACAGCCCACCAGCGACGGCGACACCCTCGATGACGTCACGTTGAAGAACTTCTTCACGCTCATGGTCGCCGCCGGCAACGACACCACGCGCTACACCATGGTCGCGGGTACCCAGGTCTTCATCGAGCGGCCCGAACTCTTCGGCCAACTCCCCCACTTCGACGAGTCCCAGATGAAGTTGCTCGTCGACGAGGTCCTGCGCTGGTCCTCGACGACGATGCACTTCCGGCGCACGGTCGTCGAGGACACCGAACTACACGGCCAGCAACTGAAGAAGGGTGACAAGGTCGTCCTCTGGTACGTCTCGGCCAATTACGACGAGTCACACTTCGAGGACCCCTACTCCTTCCTGGCGGACCGCAGCCCCAACGACCACACCGCCTTTGGTCTGCACAGCGCCCACCTGTGTCTGGGGGCTCACCTGGCGCGCTTGGAACTGCGCGTGATGTTCGAGGAGATGGCCAAGGCGTGGTCCTCCATCGAACTCGCCGGTGATACCGAGAGACTCCGTTCGAACTTCATCTCGGGCACCAAGAGATTGCCGATTCGCGTGACGTGGCGCTAGCGTCCGCTGCGCTGAACGCTCGGGCAACTACACATTCCCCACGTAGTGGAGGCCCACATAGGGACCATTCGCAGCAAAATCCGGAGTGCCGATTCCTGAGGTGGTGGGGGCCGCCCACCGCCTCGTCGATATCTTCTGCGCCATGATCGTCTTGCCCTTGAGAATTCCCGCAACGGTGATCGTCGTGCCCTTGACGATGGACTTCGGTCGAGAGCCGTAGAAGACCGTCGTCGCCGAATATTGGATGACGTAGGTCACGCTCGTACCCTTACCGACGACGTCGAGTCTCCGCTTCGCCGGAATCACGGCCGAGACGACCGCCCCGTTGAGTTGCACCACGCGGCCCTTCGGCGACGGCGAATGCGTCCGCGTTGACGCCCCCGCGACGGGTGCGCCCGTCGAGGCCAACAACGCCAAGGACGCGAGCGCCGTCGTCCCGGCCGACTTCAGACTTGACCCCCACGCACTCGCCACGACACCCCCTTCGCTGAACCCGACATGTCTCGGGGTGAAAAGTACCATCGGCTGGGCCGTCCGTCTGAGCGCCGCTTTGTCACCGGCGAGCGGGTGGTGGGGTTGCACACCCTGACGGCGCCATGAGGGCGTCATGACACGCGCGCTCTCCACGCCAGCGCCTACCGACTTTGCACCTGGGCTCTCGCTGACGGGCACTAGAGCACCTGGCGACGCAAGGTCGCGCTCAACGTCGGAGCGGCCGCGTCCTTCTCAGAGATCTGGTCACGATCGCTCGGATCGATGGGGATCGGCCAGGTCACCCCCAGTGCGCGATCAAGTGGCGTCACGGCGACACCCGCCATAGTGGGGCGCCATTCGGCGTCGAAGAAGTAGAGGTACTCCGTGTCGTGTTCGGACGTCGCCTGGAATCCGTTGCACACCCCGCGAGGGACGAAGACCTGCTTTCCGGGGATCAGGTCCACGGTCACGACGTTGCCCGAGGTACTACTTTTCGGCCTCGTGTCCACATAGACGCCGAACGCCGAGCCGCAGGCAACCGTCACGAGCTTGGCCATGGCTTCGCCATGCAATCCGCGAACGGCGCCGCGCCGGGTTCGCGTGAGATTGATCTGCCGCCAACCCTGCGTCACGTCGCTCACTTCCGACGAATAGACGCTACCTCGGTACAACTCGCGAACCGTGCCACGATCATCGGTGACCGATCGAGCGTTGATGACCAGCAACCCCGCAATGGCGGTCTCCTCGGTGGCGAATTCTGCAACAACGAGCTCAGAGACCATGTCGAGAAAACTAGCAACGATTCATCCTTCACGCGATGGCGCTGGCGTCACGATGAGAACTCGAGTTGGCGTCACCCACCAGAACCTGAGCCCCGTGGCATTCATCCGCTGGCGCGATTCGACCGACCGGCCCGTTGAGTCACCGGGTGCGGAATTCGTTCACGAAGGACTCAGTCGAGGAGATCGAACGGCGGCGTCACTCCACGCCGTCCTCCCCCAAGAAAATGGTGGCACTCAGGGGCGTGCACCATTGACATCCTTGGCCACTAATGGATGAAACGACCACACGCAGTATCCCCCGCGACGCGCGTTCGTGCGAGACACCTGCGGTGACGCCCTCACTAGAGGAAGTGCAGATACTCTCGAATCTCCCAGTCCGTGGTCGCGGACTGGAATCGCTCCCACTCGGCTCGTTTGACCGCAAGGTGCTGGGCCACGAGCTCGGACCCCAGGGCGGTCGTCAACTCCTCGTCGGCCTCCAGCGCGTCCAGGGCCGCCATGAGCGTCGGTGGCACCCCGACGGTGGCATCGATCGTGTCGAGGCCGTTGCCCGCCTCGGCGGGGCCCAGGACGAGACCGTTCACGTGACCCAGTCGCGCGGCTTGCAAGACGGCGGCCAGCGAGGTGTGCACCACCGCCGCGCCGTCGCTCAAGCGATGCTCGAGACGGGCGCCGGCGCCGCGCTCGGGCGGAATACGCACGGTCGCGCCGCGGTGGTCGTGGCCCCAGTTGGCCCAGTAGCCCGATAGCGACGCCGGGCGCAGACGCTTGTAGGCGTTGACGGTCGGAGCGCACACGCCCGCCAGGGCTTGGTGGTGCGCCAACAGGCCCGCGACCATCTCGTGCGCGAGCACCGAGATCCCGTCGTCACTCGTGGTGTCGTTGATCACGTTGGCGTCGTTCTCGTCGCGCAGGGACATGTTGAAGTGCAGCCCCGAGCCGCCACGGTCCGAGAGAGGCTTGCCCATGAAGGTCATCAACAGACCGAAGCGGTGCGCCACCTCTCGGGCGAGCACCTTGAACAAGAAGCCGTCATCGGCGGCGCTCAGGGCGTCGCTGTAGCGAAGGGTGAACTCGAACTGGGGCGTGTCGTATTCGGAGTTGACCGATTCGAGCGGGATGTTCGCCCCGTCGCAGGCCTGCCAGATGGCGTCGAGCAGACCGTGGGGGTCGACCGCGGGACCCGTGCCGTAGACGTAGGCACCCGGGGTGTTCAGCGGCTCCCAGCCGCCGTGACCGTCGGGAGTGAACAGGTAGGCCTCGAACTCCATGCCCACGTAGGGTCGGTACCCCAGGGCGTTCCAGTCGGCGATGGCGCGGCGCAACGCCCCGCGCGGCGAGACCGCCGTCGGTCCGGCGTGGTCCGACAGGTCCGCCACGACGACGCGGGTGCCCGGCTCCCACCCGGGGCGGATCTCCGAGAGGTCGTACGTGGCGTCGAAGTCGGGCAGCCCGTCGTTCCAGTGCGATCCGGGGGTCTCGGGGGTCATCTGACGGTCGTAGCCCAGCGCCCAGGTGCCCGTGCAGTGGCGCACGCCGTTGGCCGCGAGCTTGGCCGGTACGTATTTGCCCCGCGCCAGGCCCAAATGATCGGGCCACAGCACCCGCAGTCGATTGAAGTCTTCGCTCACGTGTCCCCCTCTGCGACGTATCGAAACGTAACACGCGCCCGCGCTCATCACGTCGGCGCTTCTCAGTAGAGTGACATTATCATTTAGGTGCGAACGATTCTGGGGGGACAACGTGGAGTATCGCCGGATTCTGCTCGACGGCAACGTGACCGACGTCGTCGTCGATGGAGCGACGTTGGTCGCTCGCGATGGCCGTCGCGTCGAGGCCGAGGGCGCCACGCACCTGGCCCCCGTGACGCCGAGCAAGATCATCTGCTGTCACCTCAATCACGTCTCGCGGGTGCGCGAGTTCGGCATCGAACTCGCCCCGGCGCCCACGTACTTCCAAAAACCCGTCTCGGCCCTCAACGCCCACGGGGGTGCCGTGGTGCGCCCGTCGAATTGTCGCTACCTCAACTACGAGGGCGAGGTGGCCATCGTCATCGGTCGCAGTGCGCGCAACATCGACGTGGCCGACGCCGCGCACTACATCGCGGGCTACAGCGTGGCCAACGACTACGGACTCCACGACTTCCGCGACACCGATGCGGGGTCGATGTTGCGCGTCAAGGGTGCCGACACCCTGTGTCCCATCGGTCCCGGACTCGTCACGGACTGGGATTTTCGCAACAAGGCCATGCGCACGAGCGTGAACGGGGCCGTGCGCCAGGACGGCTCGACCGAGGAGATGGCCTGGGACATGCACTACCTCGTCGCCGACATCGCGCGCCTCATCACGCTGGTGCCCGGCGACATCATCCTGTCGGGCACGCCCGCGATGTCGAGGCCCGTGGTTCCCGGCGACGTCGTCACCGTCGAGGTCGAGGGTCTGGGCACCTTGACGAATCACATCGTCGAAGGACCCACGCCGGTCTCGGACCAGATCGGTGCCCAGCCGACCGCGACGGAAGAAGTGCGCTCCACCGCCCTGGGGGGCGACTGGGAGCACCGGGGGCGGCGACGGCCACTGGCGACTCCCCCGGACGCCTTGCCCTTTCCGCAGATTCGACCGAAGTTCCAGTCGTGAGTAGCGCGCGCATCAACGTCGACGGCGTCGACGTCTCACCCGAGCACTTCATCAATGGACGCCGCGTGGCGTCCAAGCGCACGTTCGAGGACCGTTCGCCACTGGATTGGTCGTGGAAGCTCGCCGACGTCGCGCGCGCCACGAGCCTGGAGGCGGACCTGGCGGTCCGCGCCGCCGTCGAGGCCTTCCCCGCGTGGGCGGACCTGGGGGTGGAGGGCCGCGGCGTGTACCTCGACCGGCTCGCCGACCTCATCGACGCCAACGTGGACCGCATTGCCCACGTGGAATGTCTGGACATGGCGATGCTCGAGGACAGCCTGCGACGTCGCGTCATCAATCGCGGTGCGAGAAACTTCCGGGCCTACGCCCAACTCGCGCGCGAGTACGCCACGCGCCGCTGGAGCTCGAACGGGACCGACAACGAGGTGTTGCGCCACCCGGCGGGTGCCACGGTCGTGATCACCCCGTGGAACGCGCCGTTCATGCTCTCGACCTGGAAGTGCGCGCCGGCCCTGGCCGCGGGCAACACCGTGATCCTCAAACCCGCCGAGTGGTCGCCCCTGTCGTGCTCGATGTTGATGGACCTGGTCGAGGAGGCCGATTTCCCGCCGGGCGTCTTCAACCTGGTCCAGGGCTTCGGCGAAGAGGTGGGGGCCGCCTTGGTCAACGACCCCAGGGTGCGACGCATCTCCTTCACCGGTTCGCCCGAGACCGGTCGTCTCATCGGCGAAGCCGCCGCCAAGCACCTCGTGCCCTTCACCGCGGAACTCGGCGGCAAGGGACCGTTCATCGTCTTCGCCGACGCGGATCTCGACGCCGCCGCGCAGAAGGCGGCGGTCATGTTCGACGACGCCGGACAGGTCTGCCTCGCCGGCACGCGGCTCCTCGTCGAGGATGGCGTCTTCGACGACTTTCTGGCGCGTTTTCGCGACGCGACCGCGCGCCACGTCCTCGGGGACTCGCGCGACGCCCACACCACCATCTCGCCCCTGATCCACCCCGAGCACTTCACCCGGGTCAAGGGATTCGTCGAGCGCGCGCGTCAGCACGGGGACACCATCCTCTTCGGCGGCGACGAGCTCGCCCACGAGGGCCTGTGGTACCAGCCCACGTTGATCGCGCCGCGCAGCAACGATTCCGAGGTGGTCCAGCGCGAGATCTTCGGACCGGTGTTGACGCTGCAGCGCTTCTCCGACGAGGACGAGGCGGTGCGCCTGGCCAACTCGACGCCCTACGGACTCTCCGCCGTCATCTACACCTCCAGTCACCAGCGCGCGACGCGCGTGGGCGCGCGAGTGCGCGCCGGCACCGTCTGGGTGAACTGCTTCTTGGTGCGCGACCTGACCGCACCCTTCGGCGGGATCGGCATCAGCGGGATCGGTCGCGAGGGCGGGGACTACGCGCTGGACTTCTATTCGGACCTCACCACGCTACAAATCAAGGAGGGAACCACCCATGGGTGAAATCGTCGGAGCGGGCCTCCTGGCCCACGTGCCCACCATCGTGCTACCCGACGACCTGCGTCGCGAGTTGAACAACGGACGCGAGAGCACGCTCTTCACGGGCCTGCACCACCTACGTGACGAGGTCTTCAACCAACTCAAGCCCGACGTGGTCCTGGTGTTCGACAGTCACTGGTTCACCACCGTGGAGTTCGTCGTCACCGCGCACGAGCGCCGCGCGGGTCACTTCACCAGTGACGAGTTGCCCCGGGGGATGTCCAGCGTGCCCTACGACTTCCCGGGCAGCCCCGCATTGGCGCAACTCATCGCCCGGGTGGCCGAGGACACCGAGGAGTGCTGGGTCACGCCGATCGACAACGAACACCTGTCGCCGACCTACGCCACCCTCAACTTGCTCCCCTTCTTGCAGGGTGACGAGAAGTGGGTCTCGCTGAGCGTCTGTCAGACGGCGGACCAACGCGACTTCGCCACCGTCGGACGGGTCGTCGGCCAGGCCATCGCCCAGAGCGACCTACGCGTCGCCCTCATCGCCTCGGGTGCGGTCAGCCACACCTTCCACAACCTGCGGAACCTGCGCCAGCACGAGGCCGCGGGCGAGGAGCACATCTTCTCCGACGCGGCGCGCGAGTGGGACCACCGGGTCATCGACGCCCTGCTCGAGGGCCGCCACGCACAGGTGTTGAGCGAGATGGACCAGTTCCTCGCGGTGAAGCCGGAGGGTCGCTTCGCCCACTACCAGATGATGGCGGCGGCCCTGGGCGGGCCGGCCTGCCGCGCACCGGGTCGACTCTTCTCGGAGTACGAGAACTCCATCGGCACCGGCCAGGTGCACATCTGGTTCGACCAGCCCGACCGCGGTTGGACGGGAGAGCGCTGATGGCGTTCCGCGGCCTACCGTTCCCGCGCACCGCGACGGGACACGCCTCGCTGTTGCCGTCCGCGCCCTGGCACTACTCGGGCGACCTGCTCACGGTGGAGTACCGCACCGACCCCGAGAACGTCCGCGCCGTCTTGCCCCCCGACGTCGATCTGGTCAACGACGACGAGGATCCGGGCGCGGTGGCCTTCATCTGGGCCGACTGGCAGAGTTGCGGCGACGACCGCGCCGAGATACTCGACCCGGTGCGCTCGCAGTACAAGGAGGCCTTCGTCGTGGTCCGGTGCCGCTACGAGGGCCAGATCTACAGTCGTTGCGTCTTCATCTGGGTGGACAAGGACTTCGCCCTGGTGCGCGGCTACCTCCAGGGCTACCCCAAGAAGCTCGGCTCGATCCACCAAACCCGGCCCATCACCGTGGGCTCGGCGGGCCCGCGCCTCGCCGCGGGGGGCCGCTTCGGCATGACCCTCGCCGCGAGCGACCGACGCCTGGCCAACGCCACGGTCACCTTGCACGGCGAGTCCTCCGGTGGCGGCTTCGTGAACGCTCACCCCATGTTGCACCATCGATGGTTCCCACGCATCGAGCTCGACGGGCGCGACTCCCTGGCCGAGGTGGTCACCATGTCGGGGACCCACGTCGAACTCGGACCGTCGTACGCGGGTGAGGCCACATTGGAACTCTTCGACGCCCCCACCGAGGAGCTGTCGCTCTTGGCGCCCCGAGAGATCTTGGGGGGATATTTTCGTAGCGTGGGCACCACGTTCGCGGGCGGCACGACCCTGCACTGATCCCCTGGTCGCGTCGGTGTCCGTCGGCCGGCCGCCCGCGTCGTTCGCTCCGCGGCGCCGCGGCGCCCACTGGAACCGGCGCAGACACACCACCGCGGCGCCCACCCCCCACAGAGCCAGGACCACGAGGTCGCGCCAGGGCGACGCGGAGAGGCCGGGCGGTTGCTCGAAGGGTGCCCTCACCGCTTCAATGAAGTGGCGCACCCCGTCATTTCTTGGCGAGTGCCGCGACGTCGCTCGCCGCCCGGCGCGCCACGAGGAATTCGTCGTCGTCGCGTGCGCGGCGTACACTTCACTCACCATGAGTCGTCGCATCTCGTCGTCCGCCCCCGAAGAAGTGCTCCAGGCCGAGGCCGATATCCGCCGCCGCCTGGAGGACCGTCAGTTCGACTTCGCGGCGATGAGCGCCGTCTCCAACGTCTACCGCGCCGGGACGGCGGTGCGCAACCACATGGAGCGCACGGTGCTGGCCGAATACGACCTGAGCTGGGTGGCCTTCACCGTACTGTGGGTCCTTTGGATTTGGGGCGCCCAGGAGACCGGCCACGTCGCCGAGGAGGCCGGCGTCACCAAGGGCACCTTGACCGGCGTCATCAAGACGCTGCAGAACCAGAAGTTGATCAAGCGCACACCGCACCGCGACGACAAGCGCCGCGTCTCGATCTCGCTGAGCGCTCGGGGCCAGCGCGTGATCAGCGACCTCTTCCCGACCTTCAACGAACACGAGGTCGCCGCGGTCAGCGTACTGACGCCCGCGGAGCAGCACGAGCTCGCGCGACTCCTTCGCAAGGTGACGCACCACGTCTCCTCGGCACCACTCGACTGAGCCCCGACCGCGACACGTCGTCCGCGAATTCGCGGTCGCGGGCAACGAACTCGTCGTCCGCGGCGCGGACCTAGCGCTGCGCGGCGTCCTCGGTGGCGATCAGGTGACGAGCGGCGCGCGCTTCGTCCACGCGTGACACCGGTGTCGTCTGCGGGGCCCGGTGCAGACCATCGGGGTCGCGCCGGGCCCGCTCGGCCAAGCGCTCCAGGGACGCCGCGAGGGATTCGAGCGTCTGCAGGCTCTCGGTCTCGGTGGGCTCGAACATCAGCGCCTCGTCGACGATGAGCGGGAAGTACACCGTCGGTGAGTGGAACCCCTCCTCGAGCAGTCCCTTGGCGACGTCGAGGCCGCGCACCCCGAATTCGTCCTTGATCCCCGTCGCGGTCAGCACGCACTCGTGCATGCACACCCGATCGTAGGCCGCGGGCAGGGTCGCGCGCAGGCGCTCGCGCAACCAGTTGGCGTTCAAGACCGCGTGCTGGGCGACGCGCGTCAGTCCCTCTCCCCCGTGCACGTCGATGTAGGCGAGGGCGCGCGCCAGCACCATGGCGTTGCCGTGCCACCCGTGCACGCGCCCGATCGATCGCGCCGGGGTCGACCAGACGTAGTCACCCTGCGTCGCGCGCGTCGCGCGGGGTCCGGGCAGGAAGTCCACCAAGCGCGGCGACACCGCGACCGGTCCCGCGCCGGGACCGCCGCCGCCGTGGGGCGTGGCGAAGGTCTTGTGCAGGTTCATGTGCACGATGTCGAAACCCATGTCGCCGGGACGGATGACCCCCAAGATGGCGTTGAGGTTCGCGCCGTCGTAGTAGAGCAGTCCCCCCACCTCGTGCACCGCCGCGGCGATCTCGACGATCTCCTCCTCGAAGAGACCCAGCGTGTTGGGGTTGGTCAGCATGATGCCCGCGACGTCGGGGCCCAGGGCCGCCTTGAGGGCCGCGAGATCGACGAGGCCGCGGTCGTTCGAGGGAATCGTCGTGACCTCGTAACCCCCCAGCGTCACCGACGCCGGGTTGGTCCCGTGCGCCGAATCGGGGATCAGCACCCTTCGGCGCACGTCGCCGTTGGCCTCATGGTAGGCGCGCATGAGCAGCAGTCCCGTGAGTTCGCCCGCGGCACCCGCCGCGGGCTGCAGGGTGGCCGCGGCCATCCCGGTGATGGCGCACAGTTTGCTCTCCAGGGTGACCAGCAGCTCCAACCAGCCCTGACTGAGCGACGCCGGCGCACCGGGGTGCACCGAGTTGAGACCCGGGTCCGCCGCGACGGCGTCGCAGAACTTGGGGTTGTACTTCATCGTGCACGAGCCCAGGGGGTAGGCCCCGAGGTCCACCGAGAACTGCCGGTGGGTCAGACGCGTGTAGTGGCCCACCAGGTCGCGCTCGGAGACCTCGGCCAACGCCACCGGCGCCGCCGCGAGGTGACGCGCCAGGATCAGGTCACGCAGGGGCGTCGCGGGCACGCCGGTCGTGCGCAGCTGAAACGCGCTACGCCCCGGCACCGACAGTTCGAACACCGTGGGTTCGATCTCGTGGCCGAGCAGGGGTGCCGACGCGGCGCGACCTCCGGGGCTACTCACGACAACACCTTCGAAAGGACGTCGGCGTAGTGGTCGAGCTCGACGCGCGTACGTCGCTCGGTGACCGCGATCAACACGACGTCAGCGGTGTCGCCCTCGAGGGACGGGTCGTGAGCGCCCGCCAAGGACTCGACGCTCAGGCCGCCCAGTATGCCCGCGCCGACCAGGTCGTCGAGCACGTCGTCGGCGCGCCGCGGCAGGCGCAGTGCGAACTCGCGCAGGAATGGTTGGCTCGACACCGCCGTGACCCCCTCGATCGCGAGGAGCCGGTCGTGCAGGTAGTGCGCGCCCTGGGCGCAACGCGTGGCGATCTCGGCGTAGCCCTGGGTCCCGAGCCACCCGAGTTGGATGGCGGCGGTCACCGCCATCAGCGTCTGGTTGGTGCAGACGTTGGACGTCGCCTTCTCGCGGCGAATGTCCTGTTCGCGAGCGCGCAGGGTGGTGACGAAGGCGCGCCGGTCGTTGGAGTCGACGGTCTCGCCGACGATGCGACCCGGCAGGCGACGGATCTGTTCGATGGTGCAGGCGAAGAGGCCGAGGAAGGGTCCACCGAAGGAGAGCGCCGTTCCGAGGGGCTGACCCTCACCGACGAAGACGTCGGCGCCCCAGTCGCCCGCGGTCTTGAGGACGCCCGCGGCCAACGGATCGCCACACACCACGAAGAGCGCGTCGCGCGAGGTGGCCAGCGCCCTGGCTGCGCTCAAGTCTTCGAGCACCCCGAGGTAGTTCGGATAGGCCACCACGATGGCCGCTGCGCCAGTGGTGTCGACGCGGTCCCAGTCGTTCACGCCGTCCTTGAACGGTACCACCACCACCTCGTGGCCGGTCCCGCGAGCGAACGTCGCCGCCACGGCGCGCCAGTGCGGGTGCACGCCCGAGGAGATGACCACCTTCTGGCGATGCGTCGCCCCCGCCGCCATGTTGAGGGCCTCGACCAATGCGGTGGCGCCGTCGTAGAGCGAGGCGTTGGCGATCGGCAACCCGCTGATGCGCGACACCATCGTCTGGAACTCGAAGATCGCCTGCAAGACGCCCTGGGCCACCTCGGGCTGATAGGGCGTGTAGGCAGTGACGAACTCCGAGCGCGAGCTCAGCATCTTGACCACGGCGGGCACCTCGTGATCATACGCACCCGCCCCCGCGAAACAGGTGAGCCGCGAGAGCTGCCCGCGGTTGGCCGCGGAGTACTCGGCGAAGACGGCGGCCACGTCGGGCTCACTCATGCCCGATTCGAGGTCGAGTCCCTGGGCGAGGCGCACCGACGCCGGAATATGCGCGAACAACTGATCCAACGAGTCCATGCCGAGGAACGCCAGCATCTGGCCCGTCTCCTCGGGAGTGTGGGGAAGATAATCAGCCACGCGTTGACGCCTTTCGCACGAACGGCACGGCGCTCACCGTGACCGCGATCTCGCGACCCCGTAGCGCGACGACGCCCGGTGTACCCGGCGCGTGGTCACCCTGGAGTAAGCCCAATCCGATGCCTCGTTCGAGGACCGGCGAGTAGTTCCCCGACGTCAACGTGCCCACCGAACGACCCTCGATCAGCACTTCGCCCCCGTCGCGCAACGGCTGGCGACCCTCGGCGACGACCCCGGTCAGTTGGCGCGTCACCCCGCGCTCGCGCTCGGCCGCGACGGCCGCTCGACCGCGGAAGTTCTCCTTCTCCCAGCCCAGCACCCATCCCAGGCGCGCCTCGAGGGTCGTCGAGTGCAACGAGAGTTCGTGCCCGTAGAGCGGCAGCGCCGCCTCGAGGCGTAACGTGTCGCGCGCCCCCAGGCCCGCGGGGGTCACTCCGGTCGCCACCAGACGCGCCAGGATCTCCTCGGCCACCTCGTTGGGCGCCGCGATCTCGAGGCCATCCTCTCCGGTGTAGCCCGTCCCCGCGACGCGAACCTCCACGCCCGCGACGTTGTAACGGCGTACTCCGAAACGAGGTACCTGGGCGATTCGTTCGTCCCACTGCGCGACCCGGGCCCGGGCCTGGGGTCCTTGCACCGCCAGCACCACGCGCTCCGCGGTGACGTCGCGACCCGGCAGGGCGGCCGTCACCCCCGAAGTGTTGGACGCATTGGGCATCACGTCGAATTCCTCGTGGTCGAGCCACCACACGATGATGTCGTCGACCACGAATCCCTCGTCATTCAAGAGATGGGTGTACTGAGCGCGTCCGGGCGAGACCTTGCGCAGGTCATTCGTGAGGGTGTCCTGCAAGATGTCGAACATCCTTGGCCCGTCGCAGCGCACCGTCCCCAGGTGCGAGACGTCGAACACCACCGCATCGCGTCGACACGCCAGGTGCTCCGCGACGGTGCCGCCCTGGTACGCCAGGGGCATCTCCCACCCACCGAAGGGCACCATCTTCGCCCCGAGGGCGACGTGCGCGTCATAGAGGAACGGGCGACGATTTTCCATCCCCAGTACTCTAGGAGACTGTTGAATAATTCGCCGCGAAATGCCGGACTTCGTGGAGCGTGGCG
>JABBOA010000161.1 GCA_019352075.1 Acidobacteriota bacterium
CGGGGCTCCCAGAGCAGGACTCGAACCTGCAACCTAGCGATTAACAGTCGCTTGCTCTGCCAATTGAGCTATCTGGGAATGCGCGTGAGGCAAGGCAACTCTAGCACCGTGCGTCGAACGCCTCGTCAGCCCTATTGGGCGTCGAACCATGCCTGCAGGCGCGCCGCCTCGGCGCTCTCGCGCACCGCGGTGCGACTCTTCTCGAGTCGCTTGCTCATCGCTTGGCGCGAGATGCCCCGTGACTTGGCGATCTCCTCGATCGACATCGTGTGAAAGGCGTACTGCCAGAAGGCGTCGAAATCGTCGCCGCACAGGCGTCGCAATTCCCCGATCACCCACTGGGGAGCCTCGTTCACGTCGGGCGGTGCGCTGCTCTCGACGCCGCGCTCGAAATCGGTTGATTCGAAGCGACGGTTCACGAGGTCGTGGTTCATCTGCACGATGTCGCGCGCCTTGGTGAGCGACACCCCCAATGCGGCGGCGATCTCCTTGATCGAGAACCGCTTGGCCAGGTCGCCGCGCAGCAGCTTCTGGAGCTGGAGCACGTACTGCATCTCGGACTCCGTGAGTCCGGCCTGTTGGCGGATCGCCTGGTTGACCAACTTCATGATCCAGTAGTTGGCGTACGTCGAGAAACGATTGCCCTTCTCGGGATCGAAGCGATGCAACGCGTTGACCAATCCCTCCACGCCGGCCGCTTCGAGTTCGTCGTTGCCGAAGCGGTATCCGCGCTCGAGCACGCGAAGGCGCACGAGTCCGCAGGTCGCGCGCAACAGCGTCGACTCGGCGCGCTGGCCCTCTTCTCGCTCGCGGCGCAGAGCGCGCTGGGTCGCGGCGTCCACATCGGTCTGCTCGAGTCGACGCGCGGCCTCGCGACCGCGGGTGATGAGGGGCAACAGGGCTCGCTCCTCGTCGATGCTCAGGGGCTCGAGCATCGACAATCCGCCCACCGTGCGCCGCGAACTACCCACGCCCCGCCGATCGCTCGATCAACCACTCACGAAGGTCCGACTCCGCCGCCCCGTGCTGGGCGGTGTCGAGCAGTCCGAGTCGTTGCTTGACGTCGCGCACCGTCACCATCGCCAACTCCGGCGCGACCGCGGCGCTGCGCAGTTGACGTTCGAGCTCTCGCAACTCCGCCGCCACCGCCGCACGGAGCAATTGCGCGACGACCGCCGCGACGTCGTCGACGGTGTAGTCGCGGTCGAGTTCGTCGACGGCCAACTCGCTCAGCACCTCCGCCGCGCGGTCCTCTCCGCGACGGCGAAGGTGATCGACCACCTCGGACACGCTCTGACCCGACGTGAGGCCCTGGAAGATTTCGCGCTGGACGTCGTTGACGAAGTACTCCGCGACGAAGCGGTCCCTCACGTCATGGGGGAAGTGCAAGACGAGTCGCAGCGCCTCGAGACCCGGGCGGGGCAGCGGCTCGCTGGCGCGCGGGGCCAGGGGCCGTTCGCTGACGTCGCGCTGGGGCGACGGGTCGCGCACCAACTCGCCCACGCGCGCACGCAACGTGGCGAGGTCCAGTCGCAGGGCGTCGGCCACCTTGAGCAGGTACTGGTCGCGCACGAGGTCGCTGGGGTGCTCGGCCAGGACGCGCAGCGCCACCTCGGCGCTGCGCGCGCGACCCTCGGCGGTCGAGAGATTGGCCCCGTGCAGCACCCGGTCGAGTCGAAACTGCAGGAAGGGCACCGCCGCGTCGATGGCGCCGACCAGCGCCGCGGGGTCGCGCTGGGCCAACTCGGCTGGGTCCGACCCGGTCGGCAACGCGGCGACGAAGACGTCGACCTCGTGTTGGCGTTCCCACTGATAGACGCTGGCCGCCGCGCTCTGGCCCGCCGCGTCCGCGTCGTAGGCCAAGACGATGCGCTGGGCGAAGTTGCGCATGATGCGAAAGTGCTCCTCGCCCAGGGCGGTGCCGCAGGTCGCCACCGCGCGCGGCAGTCCCGCCTGGAAACAGGCGATGACGTCGGTGTAGCCCTCGCACACGATGATCTCGCCCGAACGGATGATGTCGTCCTTGGCCCAGTGGAGGCCGTAGAGGGTGCGACGCTTGGAGTAGATCGGCGTCTCGGGTGAGTTCTTGTACTTGGCCGCGCGATAGCCGTCTGGGTCCTGGGGCGCCCCCGGCAGGATCCGCCCGCCCACCGCGATGGCCTTGCCCGAGGAGTCGAAGATCGGGAAGATCAGTCGGGCGCGTAGCGCGTCTTGTCGGCGCTCGCGCTTGTTGACGAAGCCGAGTCCCGTGCCCTCGAGAACCTTGGCGGAGAGGTCCAGTGACGAGGTCAGGGCGTCCCAGTCGTCGGGCGCCCAGCCCAGATGGAACTGGCGCGCGACGTCCCCCGAGACCCCCCGGCTGCGCAGGTAGTCCCGGGCGGGCCGCGCGTCGGGCGAATTCAGCAGCCGCTCGTGGTACCACTGCACGGCGCGTTCCATCGCGGCGAGGTACTCCTGGCGCTCCTTGCGCGCGGGACCCGCGGCGTCATCCTCGTGCAACTCGATGCCGGCGCGATCGGCGAGCAGGCGCACGGCGTCGACGAAGTCGAGGTGCTGCATCTCGCGCACGAAGGTGATCTGGTCCCCCGACACGCGACAGCCGAAACAGTAGTAACGACCCTCCTCGGCGTTCACCGAGAAGGAGGGGGACTTCTCGGCGTGGAACGGGCACAATCCCTGCCAGCGGCGGCCGGCCTTTTTGAGGGCCACGTACTCGGTGATGAGAGCCACGATGTCCGTCGCGGCGCGCACCTGGGCGATCTCCGCCTCCGCAATTGCCATAGAAAGAACGTACAGGTT
>JABBOA010000162.1 GCA_019352075.1 Acidobacteriota bacterium
GGTCACCAGCGGCGACGTCGGATGATGAGGGACGTGGTCGTCGCGGCGAGAGGTTGGCGCTCACCGCATTCCGGAGCGCCCGTGCGTTCGTCGCGCCGCGCTAATCGACCAGAGCGCGGTCGGCGGTGAACTCGAGGGTCAGCCACAAGTCGTGGGGAATCGACTTGAGCATGCGAAAGAGGACTTGTCGCACTTGGTCGGACTGCGCCACGGTCCACGAGGGGTCGACCACGAAGTCGATCTCCACGTAGAACTTGCGACCGATCTTGGTCATGCGCATATGACGGTCGGTGAGACCGAACTGGAACGCCACGTGGTCCAGCGCCAGTTTCGCGGTCTCCTGGAGCTGGGGGTCGGGAACGCCCTCGATCAACTCGATGAACGTGGTGCGCACCATCCCCGCCGGGGGGATCACGAAGAGGAAGCAAGCGCCGATCACCAGCGACGGGTCGACGTACTTCGCGGCGAACGCCCAACTCGTTCCGGTCATGAGTGAGGCCGCGATGAAGGCCACCAAGATGGCCAGACCGAGGCCCGCGCCGGCGAGCCACTGCGTCGCTTCGGCCCGCACGAGTTCTGAGCGCCGCGCCACGCGACGCAGTCGCCACCAGATGAACGAGGGGATCGCCAGGGAGATGACCGCGTAGCTGAAACTCCACCCGTCCGGCGGCGCCGTGCCGCCGCGGATGATCGACAGCACCGCGTTGAAACTCGCGTACGTGCACGTCGCGAGCAGGGCCACGCCTTCGATCCCGATGATGAGCGGCACCAAGGCCTCGCGGCCGTAGGGGTAGCGAATGGTGGGGCCCTCCTCGACCAGATGCGATACCCGCATCGCCATCCATGTGAGTCCGATGCCCAAGAAGGTGTAGAAGCCGTCGAACAGGACGATCTGGGACCCGCCGACGATCCCGATCGAGATACCGACCACGGCGAGCGCCATGCCCATCGTGATCGAGAGGCTCAACGCTCGGCGTTCTTGGCGAAACTCCTTGGACTGCGCCTGATCCATCGATGTGCTCATCGGTCGCTCCCGGTTGCTCTTGACCCACGCACCAGTCTGGTGCACCCGACGTGCTCGTTGACCGATGCTGTCGCCTCGGGCGCGGGGCGACGAGGGTCCGAACGCGCGAGTGCGTCCCAGGGTCCGGGCAGCGGCGGCGGCGGCCACCGTGGTCGCACGCGGTCCTGCGAGGGGGGATGGACCGTGCCGCGAGTGGGGACCGGCGGCATACTTCGTGCACCGCGCGGCGGGCCCCCGCCTCCCGGGCGCCGCCGTCGGGCCCGGTGCTCGACCTCGAGACCGACAGCGCCTACCGCCATCTTCGAACCTTCGAGGACGGCGCATCGGGTCTGGTCGCCACCGTCGACGACCTCTACGCCTTCGTAGAGTTCTTGCGTCGAGACGCAGATGGCACGATCGCTCCCACGCTCGTCGAACAGATGACCAGCGACCAGCTGGGCGCGACCCACAAGGTCGAGGGTGCCTTCGGCGACGAGCTCTTCGCCGAGCGGGTCCTGGGGCTTCGGCGTCGGGGTCATCCACGACGGCTCGTGGGGCCGGGACGGGGGTCTCGGCTCGTCGTTGCGGGTGAACCCGGAACTCGACCTCACGGTGATCGTGCTCACCGCGCGCATGTGGGAGTCGCTCGATCTGCCCCCAGCCCATCGCGACATCCGCGACATCCGCGACGCTGCTCGGGCCACGGTGGCCGGCCGCTCGACGCGCAACTGAGACCCGCGGCGACCAGTAGTTTGCCGTGGGAGGTCCCATGGACGGCGAGTCGATTAACGAGATGCCCGGGTTGGTCGCACCCGAGCTCGAGAGCGACGCCACGTCGCGGGCGCGCGGAGTCGCGGACGCCACCCACCGCGAGACGCGCGCGGACGCGCGCGACGAGCCCCACGACCAGCCCAGCGACCAGCCCTGCGACCAGCCCTGCGACGGCGTGGAGTACCTCACGTCGCACCGCGCACGCGTGGGGTCCTTCGACGTGCGCCGCGCGATTCCCCAGCGCCGCCGGCGAACGATCGGCGCGTGGTGCTTCGCCGACCACATGGGTCCCGCCGACGTCACCGAAGGCAGTGGCCTGGACATCGGACCCCATCCCCACACCGGGCTCCAGACCGTCACCTGGCTACTCGACGGGCAGGTCCTCCACCGTGATTCACTGGGTTCTGCGCAGGTGATCCGCGCGGGAGAACTCAACTTGATGAGTGCGGGTCTCGGCGTCACCCACTCCGAGGAGGCGACGGGGCACTATCGCGGCATCCTGCAGGGCATCCAGCTCTGGATCGCCCAGGACGACCGGCATCGTCACGCGGCCCCCTCCTTCGAACACCACGGCGACCTGCCCCGCGTCGAACTGGGCGAGGCGACCGCCACGGTGCTGGTCGGTGAGATCGCCGGCGCGCGCAGTGGCGCGCACCACGACGGTGAACTCTGCGGAGCGGACGTGCGCGTGCGGGGCTCGGCCCACCTGCCCCTCGAGGTGGGATTCGAATACGGTATCGTCGTGCTCGAAGGGCTCGTCGGCCTCGACGGTCGCGACCTCGGCCCGGGCACCATGGGCTACCTGGCCCCCGGACGCGACGAACTACGTCTCACGTCACGTGAACCTTCCACCGTCATCGTCCTCGGCGGCGCTCCGATGGTCGAGCCGATCTTCGTGTGGTGGAACTTCGTGGCGCGCTCGCGCGCCGAGATCGATGACGCCTACGACTCCTGGCGCGACGACGACGGACGCTTCGGTCGCGTCGCGTCGACGATCCC
>JABBOA010000037.1 GCA_019352075.1 Acidobacteriota bacterium
GCGCCGTTGCGAAACCCGCCGCGAAATCGACGCGTCGCTCGCGGGGCAGCGCCATCGCCAGGGGGACGAGGGCCAGGAGGGCGAACAACTGCGTGATCACCGCCAGCGCCATCAACGCGCCCACTATGCGCGCGCGCCCGCGAATGAAGTTCGCCACGGCGAACAAGACAATGCCCATCGTCATCAGGTCTTCGGGGTGAAACGAGAACTCCAGGCAGGAGAACACTGGTGCGGAGCACGCAACGGCCATCAAGGTCGCCGCCTCTCGGGCGTTGCGACCTTTCTGGCTCGCCCGCATCGTGGCCACGAGACCCCCGGCCAAGACCGCCCACGCGACGAAGCCGAATCGGAGCATCGTCGCGAGGACGTTGGTCGATTGGGCCCACTGCGATACCCGCACGATGGCGTGTGCGCAATTACTCCCGAGGGTCGCGGCCGACGGGAAAGCGACCGCCCCGCCGAGGCCGAACAACCGTGCCAAGGCGGCCGAGACGAGGGTGTAAACGGGCGACGCGAAGACCACGGGGAAACCGTTCAAGTGGCTGTCGGCGAGTGGAGGATACGCGCACGACCAGTTCCCGTGCGCCATCAACAACGCCGAATAGACGGACTGGGCCGCGTCTCCCGTGTTAGGTCCGCCGAGGACAATCGTGAGACTCACGAAGACCGCTGTCGCCAGCGTCCACGCGGCCACGCTCCAAGTCCTCGACCTCGGGGCGTCGAGCCATTTTCGCGCCGCCATCGCCGTCGGCCCCTGGCATTGCGAAAGGCTGTCGACTCTCCGGCCAACACTCCACCATCGCTGCGAAGCGCTTCTTGTCGTACGCATCAGTCGTCGCGCAGATCCTTCGCGAGGGAACGTCCATCACTCCGTCGCTCCGGCAAGCGTCTCTCCTCGTCCCCATTTTCCCAAGTCATCGTACTCAGGATCTACCCAAGAGCGGAGACGATGTGCTCGACCACGTCGAGCCACGCACATTGTCCTCGATCGCGAGAGAGCCTTCACGGCACTGCCAGAAATTCACCACGCTGTTGCCGAGTGTTTGACCAACCTCGCTCCGGCTCGTCAGTTGGGTCTGACGCTACGCAACTGAAGTATCGACGTCGCCTCGGATCAGACTTTCACTCAGTGTTGACACGAATCAACGTCTCTTCACCTCGGAATCACTCCTCGCCGAAGCGCCGCGGTTCTTTCGACTCACGGGATGCGAGCTCATGGGCGTCAATACCGCCTTCGTTGATCAGCGCGAGGGTGGGCAATCCCACGGTGATTCGCTCCACGTCGTCGATCAACTCAGGTTAACGAGAGAACTCACGAAACCCGCCGCGTCGCGCGACGAGGTCCCCTCGTTCTCGATCATGTGACGCAGCTCCTCCGACCTTTGCCCCCAGACCGTGATAGCGAAACGCGCCGACCAGGCAGCTGACGTCAGCGAATGCGTACGCCATCCTTCGCCTCGCCCCGGTCGTTCAGGCACCACGCGAAGAAGGCGGTCGTGCTCGAACACTGCGCCGACGGCCGACTCCCGGAAGCACAATTGCCGATGCCGATGGCACTCGTGCGAATGAACGTTCCAACTCCGCCGCGGCACGCGCCCCCGAGTCTCCGCCTCAATTGACGGTGATCCGCTGAGAGGTGCTGAACGAGCCGCCGTCGACCGGCTCCACGAACACCGTCGGCGTCACGTTGTGCTGATTGTCGCCGAAGTACAACTGTTGGTCGGGCCAGTTGGACGACAGGGTGATATCCCAGGTCTTCCTCGCCGAGCCCCCCCAGCCGCGTTGGGCATTTGAGGAGTCGGCGAAGACCGCGTGGCTGTATGTCGCATCGGTGCGGAGCCGATACTTGTAGGTCGTCGATCCCGTCGGTGCCGTGACGTTGCCGAACTTGTCTTGCAACTGCACCACGAAACCCGTGTTGGTGATATCGCTAGCGGAAATAGTCGTGCTCGACCACACCATGGCCACCTGCGCCGGCCCGAGGGGATCAATCGTCACCGTCGCCGTGCCGCTGAATCCAACAGCACTCGCACCAAGCACGATGTGGACGCCAGATGGTGTCGCCACGGTATCTCCGAAGTACACCGTCGAGGATCCAAGACCTGCGGGCAGGACGATGACGTTCGTGGCCATCGGGGTCGGCGAGTTCGCATCTTGGGTGAAGAATCCCGTCGAACTACCATCGAGCGTTGCGCTGAGCGACACCGCGGTCGGGCTCGCGAGGGTCACGACATTGCTGAACTGATCCTCGATCGCGATTGCGACGCGCACGTTGCTGTGATCATTAGCCAACGCCGGAGATGGCGCAGCCGTGACGACGACCTGACTCGGGGTGGTCGCGGTCACTTGTATCCCCGTCGTCGCCGACTGGAGCCCGGTCAACGATGCGCTCACCGTGACCGATTCGGCGTTCGTGTCGCCGAAGTAGGCGTACGCGACCTGGTGATTCGGTAAGAAGGTCACCGAGGTCTCGTTACTCTTAGCGTTGACCGCGTCGGCGAAATAGCCACTACCGTTCTGGCCCGACGCGATCGTCTGACTCAGCGACACCACCGTTGTTCCGTTACTCGCGGTGGGCTTGCCGCTCTGATCGAGGAGTGTCACCGTCAACATGTCATTCGTCGTGCGGCTGGCGGGGGTTGAGGCGGTCGCGGTAATCGCTAAAGCGACCGGGTGCGGGGAGGCGACGTTGAAACGCATCGGCACGGGGGTGGCCGCCACGTAATCGGCATTTCCCGGGTCGGCGAACGTCAGGACGCACGTCCCCCCCGCCAACGCCGTGACGCTCACGTGATCTCCCGACTGGTTGTCGCCCGAGGTCGTGCAGATCCCAGGCGTCCCACTCACGACCACTGGCTGACCTGATGTCGCGGTGGCCGAGGGTGATGGACTCAGGCTGATGACCGAACCCACGGGTGTGTCTCCTGGATTCGAGGCCAACACGGTGATGCTGTTGGCCCCCTTGCCGACGACGAAGCCCGTTGACGTGGTGCTCACGGCTCCGGCGGTCGCTTGGAGGATCAACGTTCCCGCCGTGGCCGGGATGATGCCATTGAAATCCGCCACTCCGGCCACGTTCGTGACTGCGCTCATCGTACTCGCACTGCTCAAGGAGCCTGGACCCTGCACGGAGAGCATGACCCTCTCACCCGACAGCGCCAGACCACCGGAATCGAGGACCTTCACCTGCGCCGTCGTGCTCGCGTTCACGATGGTGGACGAGGGCTCGACGATGAACAACGCCCTCGAGGGCACGTTGGCTTGGGCGTCCACGAGGGCGACGCCCCACGTTGAACTCTCCACCGTCATTCCCTGGCCACACGTCGCCGAACACAGGGTCTGGTTAGGGGCGTTCAACTGGCCCGGATAATAGTCATCAAACGTGACCACCTCGGTGAGCAGCGACTTTCCTGGCGCCGTGCACACCGAGACCGGCACGTGTCGGTCGCACGCGTAGAACGTGACCACTCGAGTGGTGGCGAGACCGGGATTCCACACGGTGGTGCACCACACCGCGACCTGGTTGCTATCGATCACGGGCAGCGTCGTGGGATCATTCCCCCCCCAACAGGCGACCGCGGGACTCGCGACGTTCACTGCCTGGCTGGTCGAGATCACGGGATGGTAGCGAACGTACTGGATCGACATCTTCATCATCCCGGTGGCGTCGGAGTGCAGCGCCTCCACGTTGGTGAACGTCTTGGCGTTGTTGAGGTCGTTCGTGGCCCACGTCGCCAGGGCCGTGGCGATCAGTCCCACCGCGACCACGAATATCAACGCCAGCACCAGCACGGCGCCGCGTTCGGAATCCGCACGGCGTTCATCCGACCTCTTCGATGCCCAGAAACTCAGCGTACGCCTCATGACATCACCTCGATTTCCGAGAAGGAACTTTCGGGGGCGCCCATCTCCTCACTACCCCAGAACCTGTGATCCGTAGGTCTTCGTGTACGACGCGTACGCGGAAGATCCGCTGATCTCCGTGACCTGCACGTAGTAGTTCACCGTGCTCGAGAGTCCAGCGATTTGTCCCGTCAATGGATTCCCAGAACTGAACGACGTGGTGCTCACACAATTTGACATGAGCGAGTCAACGCACGCCTTGGCTAGGTAACTTGCGGGAGACGGTCCAGATGTCGGCCGCGAGAACCCGATGGAGATGGCGTAGACCGCAGGATTCGAAGTGGGATTATTCGATGTCGTCGCCGACAGATTGGTGAAAGGACTCAACTGGCTGGTGTCGTTGTGGGGGGCGACGGCCGCGGAGGTGGCCGAGGCGACGTAGCCCGAGGCCAGGTTGGCACTGGCGATGACGGTGACCGTGTAGGGGTCACCGGGTGAGCCCGGGGTGAAGGTCAGACCCGTGAACTGACCGCCCGACGTCATGGGCGTCGACGGCGTGCACACCTTCGTCGAGGTGTCACAGGCGACGGCCGTGTACGTCTGACCGCCCAGCGCCGGCGTGGTCGCGGAGAAGTTCACCGTGAGCGACCCGGCATTGGTGCCGTAACCCAGGGAGGTGACCGTGGGGGCGGCGAACGCGCTGGTGTCGTTGTGGGGGGCGACGGCCGCGGAGGTGGCCGAGGCCAAGTACCCGGTGGACTTGTCCGCACTGAGCGTGACGTTGTAGTTCGTGCCCGGTGACCCCGGGGTGAAGGTCAGGCCGGTGAGTTGACCACTCGTCGCGGGATCGCTGAACACGCTCGGGAACGACGTACAGACGGGGGTCCGCGCGGAGGTGCAAGCGACGGCCGTGTAGGTCTGTCCCGAGGGGGCGTTGGACGAACCGATGAAGTTCACCGTGAGCGACCCGGCGCTGGTGCCGTAGTCCAGGGAGGTGATCGTGGGCGTGCTCAGCTTGGTCGTGGCGGGCGCCGAGGTCGAGCTGGTGACACTGGAGATCGTGAATCCCGGGACCGCAGTCGACGCTCTCACCTGTACGAAGTACGCGGTGCCCGAGGTCAGGCCATTGATCTGACCACCCCCTGAACCAATCGACACCGGACCCCCGCACGAACCCGTCATCGCGGGCCCGGTGCACGCGAGAGCGCTGTAATTCGTGGAAACAGGTTGTGAAGGAGTGACGAAACTGACCGCCACTGCACCGGCGTTCAGCGTCGAAGGCGTGACGCTCAGAGCCGTGGGGTGGTTCAACTGGCTGGTGTCGTTGTGGGGGGCGACGGCCGCGGAGGTGGCCGAGGCGACGTAGCCCGAGGCCAGGTTGGCACTGGCGATGACGGTGACCGTGTAGGGGTCACCGGGTGAGCCCGGGGTGAAGGTCAGACCCGTGAACTGACCGCCCGACGTCATGGGCGTCGACGGCGTGCACACCTTCGTCGAGGTGTCACAGGCGACGGCCGTGTACGTCTGACCGCCCAGCGCCGGCGTGGTCGCGGAGAAGTTCACCGTGAGCGACCCGGCATTGGTGCCGTAACCCAGGGAGGTGACCGTGGGGGCGGCGAACGCGCTGGTGTCGTTGTGGGGGGCGACGGCCGCGGAGGTGGCCGAGGCCAAGTACCCGGTGGACTTGTCCGCACTGAGCGTGACGTTGTAGTTCGTGCCCGGTGACCCCGGGGTGAAGGTCAGGCCGGTGAGTTGACCACTCGTCGCGGGATCGCTGAACACGCTCGGGAACGACGTACAGACGGGGGTCCGCGCGGAGGTGCAAGCGACGGCCGTGTAGGTCTGTCCCGAGGGGGCGTTGGACGAACCGATGAAGTTCACCGTGAGCGACCCGGCGCTGGTGCCGTAGTCCAGGGAGGTGATCGTGGGCGTGCTCAGCTTGGTCGTGGCGGGCGCCGAGGTCGTCGACACTCCCGGCGCACCCACGAACCCGGTGGGGGCCACTTCCGTGATCTCGGCCCAGTAGGGCGTGCCCGGTATCAGTCCGGAGATCTCACTTCCCGAGGTGAATGACGCCACCGTGACGCACCCGGACTTCAATTGAGCGTCCGTGCAAACAATGGCCCCGAACGACGACGGTTGGGTACCCGAGGGTGAGGTGAAACTCACGGTGACCGCACCAGCCGTCGAGGTCGACGGCGCGACGCCGACCTTCGTGGGAACTCTCAATGAACTGGTGTCGTTGTGGGCACCGACTGCGGCTGACGGGTCCGACGCCAGGTACCCCGTGGACGAATCCGCGCTCACGGTGACGGTGTAGGAATCCCCCGGTGATCCCGAACTATACGTCAAACCGCTCAACTCGGCACCCGGGGTGATGGGCGTCGCAGACGAGCACGTCGACGTCACCCGGTCACAGGCAGTGGCCGAATAGGTCTGCCCCGAGGGGGCGTTGGACGAACCCGTGAAGTTCACCGTGAGTGACCCGGCACTGGCGCCGTAATCCAACGACGTGACGGTGGGAGGACTGAGTTGCACGGTGGCCATCGTCGGCCCCACGGGCGGCGACGTCGCGGCGAGGTAGCCCAGCGAGGCTACTGCTTCGACTTGAAGGTAATACTGCGCACCGGGTGTCAGGCCCGAGAGCGTACCGTCAGGGGCGAAATTTGCCGCGCGGTGACAACCCACCGTCATCAACGGATCGGTACACGCCGTCACGACGTAGTTCTGACCACTTGGGGCGTTCGACGAAACAGTGAAATTCACCTTAACCGCACCCGCGGACGACGCCGAGGGCGTCACGCTGGTGACGCTGGGCACTTTCAGTTGCACGGGCGCCACGTCAAAGGGCAGACTCGCCAGCGGCGTGATGGCGGGCGACGTGACGTAGGGTGCGCTCACCAGCAGTCGATATCCACTACCCAATTGATCGATACTGCAGTCAGAGAAAACGAACAATCCAGCGCCGTTCGGCACCGCCGTGCACGTGGACGACAGGTTGGCCCCCGCGGTGCCCGTGCCCGGATCAATGGAGATGGTGAGGAACGGCAGCGCCTGAGTCACCCTCCGACCGAAGGAGTCGACCAGTTCCACCACCGGCTGGTCGACGAAGGCGGTGTTCAACGTCGCCCCCGACGGTTCCACGTAGAACTCCAGTTGGCTCGCCGTGCCGGGTGTTGAGCCGGACTCCACCACCGAGGGGTCCGTCAAGATGACGCCGTGGTGCGTCACTTTCTTGGTCAACGTATTGGTGATGTCGATCATCATGAGTTGGGGCTGAAACGCGGTGAAGGCCGATTCACTCGTCGCGGCGTTGACCGACGGAAAGATCTTCTGGGTGGGGTCCCAGAACTGTACGGAAATCACGTGCGCGCTGAAGCCGATGGAATTGAGCTGAGCGGTCAGCACGGAGTCGAAATCAGTCTGATACTGGGAAATGTCTTGTTGCGTGGTGAAGAGGTTCGTCGCGGGCGTGAGCGGATCGTCCAAGACACGAACCTGTGAGTATGACGCCGCCGTGACGTCAGAGATCGCCGTGGTGATCTTCGAGAGGTTGCGGTGCTCACTGGACGCCGTGATCGACGTCTGGAACGCGACAATCAGGGCGACCGCGGCGAGACCCAGGATCGTGAGGGCGAGGAGGACTTCCACCAAGGTGTCACCGCGTTCACCGGTTCGATCGGGTCGCCCGTCCCCCGACGCGCCGACCCCGTGAAGGACCGGCGACGCGGTTGCGGCGTCCCGCGCGCGACGCGCCGCGACGAGATGGCGACCTCGAATGGGGAGTGGTCGGGGTGTCGTCATGGCAGCAACAACCCAAAGGAGACGGCTTGCTTGCCCCCGCTGGAGGCCAGCACCGCCGTCATCGTCGTATTCCCGTTGCTATTACTCCCCGAAGGCGGTGGCGACACGTCCAGAACGACCGTTCCGGTGCGGGGTTGATCACTGGGCTCTTGATACGTATCGTTGCACGTCACGGTGGTCGCGTTGACGATGGGGTTCGGCGTCAGGTCCGATCCGCCACCAGTTGGGGTCCCGTCGCGGTTGACCAGGCTGCACGCATTGCCTTCGGGCGACGTCGGCGTATCGGGAACCTGATTGAAACCGACATTCGACGTCCAGGTGATCGACTCCGGGTTGGCGTCGGTCGTTTCCGCGTCGGCGGTGACGATGCCATAACCCGTCACCAGGTCTCCGGTGGAGGTCTTGAGGGTCATGTGGGACAACGTGATGGTCGCCTTGCCATTACCGTTGGCGTACATGTAGATCGCGGGCGAGATGCAGGAGGTTCGCCCGACGATGGTCCCCGGTTGCGAACCCGGCACCGTGGGCGTTGGGTCGCCCAAGCAACCAACTCCGGTGTAGAAGGGTGCGCCACCAATGGCGTTACCGAGAAACGCCGCGGGATACGTGGGAAAAGTAGCGGGCTGCACCGTCGAATTCGACGTGGAGATCGAAAGATCCGCCGTGAACACGTATCCACCCGGCACGTATTCGGTCATCGGCTCCGACACTGACGTCGCTCCCGCGTTGAGGTAGGGCGCGAAGTCGAAGAAGCACAAGGTACGAGCGTAGGTCCCCGTTCCCGGCAGGGCGAAGCCGCAGGTCTTCTGCGTCGTGGTCGTTCCCAGCTGACTGGGGTTCGAGGAGTCGGCACCCAGGGGCTCAGAGGCCACGTTGTAGACCAGGCTACTCTTTGACGCCACCAAGTCGAACTTCACGCCGGTGATGCCCTGCGTCGGTGTCCACGTCGAGGTGGGCACGGCAACAGTGCCCTTGAACGCGGTGATCTTGAGACACGAAAGGGTCACCACGAGACTGCAGGGTTGGTTCACGTTGTAGGCCAACGTGGTGGTGGAGATGAGCGCACCGGGAACACCCGGAGAATTCGTGGGAGACGCTGAGACGTCACACAGATTCCGTTGCAGAGAATACATCGTGCCACCTGCGGGCACCTCGGTGTAACTCACGAATCTTCCCGAACCCAATTCGATGCCCATCAATTGCGTCCCGGTACCGCACTGGGGCAAGGAGGTACTGGTCGTCATCGACACCGCCCCCTGGACGTCGGATGTGAAATTGGTGGTGACGACCTGGGAGTTGGCGGAGTCACCGAGTCGATTGGACACCGAGGACTGCAGGGAGAAAACTGAGATGAGACTCATGCTCAGCGCTCCAATGATGATCGGCACGATGACCGTCACGACCAACAGCTCGACCAACGTGAACCCCCGCTCGTCCCTCGTCGACGCGAGGGGAACGACGCGTAACGGGCGGGCGGGCCGACTCATTACTGCTTCACCTGCGAGTAGATGCCGTACATCGCCGAGATCAAAGCGACGGCCACGAAACCCACCACGAGGCCCATCAAAATAATGACCGCGGGTTCGAAGAGCGACGTCGCGCGCTCCAACTTGGTCTCGAGTTCGCGGTTGTAATAGGTCGCGGCGACCTCGAGTTGCTGGTCGAGGCTACCGGTCTCCTCGCCGACGCGGAACATCTGGCGCGCGGCCCCGGGAAAGAGCCCCGATCGAGCGATGGGGCCCGCGAGTCCCTGACCCTCCATCATCTCGTCGCGAATGCTCAACAGCGCGTTCTTGTAGACGGCGTTGTTCGACGACTCGGCCGTGATTGTCACCGACCGCGGCAAGTCGACGCCCGCGCGCAACATCGACGACAACACCCGACACACCCGCTCGAGGATCGCGGTCTGGGTGAGGTCACCCACGATGGGAAGCTTGAGGAGGATCTGGTCGAGTCGCGCGCGACCCTTGGCCGATCGGCGCATGGCGATGAAGCCCGAGACCAGGGCCAGCACCACGGCGGCGACGATATACCAGTAGGTGCTCATGAAGTTCGACGAGTTCAGCAACATGCGCGTTGGTAGTGGCAACTTGGCGTTGAGGGACTTGAAGAACACCACGAAGCGTGGTAGCACGAACACGCCCAGGACGATGACCGTGACCACAGACATGGCCGAGACGACCGCGGGATACACCAACGCGGCCGAGATTCGCCCGCGCGCCTTCATGTCGCGTTCGATGTAGTCGGCCAATTGGTTCAAGACGCCATCCAAGTTGCCCGTCAGCTCCGCCGACTCCAGGATGCCCACGTAGAAGGCCGGGAAGGCCTCGGGGTGTACCGACGCGGCGGCGGCGTAGGTGTCTCCGGCGCGTAGGTCGTCCACCATCTGGATGATGATGCCGTTGAGCAACTTGTTCGGCGTCTCTTCGACGATGACCTCGAGGGCCTCCATGATGGGGATACCCGAACGGATGAAGACGGCCAACTGGCGCGTGAAGTTCATCACGTCCTTGCGCGGGACCTTCTTCTTGGTCACCTCGAACTGCAGGATGCTCTTCTTCTCGCTCACCTCGATGGGCTGGAAACCCCGTTCGAGCAGGGCCAGGTGCACGGCGCCCGAAGAGATCGCGCTCTCGGTGCCCGAGACGCGCTTACCCTCGGTGTCGAAGGCCTCGAATCGGTATCGGGCAATCGCCGCCTTCTTCTTCGTGGGTTTGCTCGTCCTGGCCTGGTTGTCCGTCGCCTTATTCTTGGTGAGGGTGAGCTTCATAGTGTGTACATGCTCCGGATCACTTCTTGGATGGTGGTGATGCCTTCGTCGACGAGACCGATGGCCTCTTGACGCATGGTGCGCATCCCCTGGCGCACCGCCATCGAGCGAAGCTCCTCCTGCGTGGCCCACCCCACGACCAATCGGCGCAGTTCGGGCGTCATGATCAGGAGTTCGTACACGCCGATGCGGTCCTTGTAGCCGGTGTGGCTACAGAAGTTGCACCCCGTGCCCTGGAAGAAGCCGCTCGAGAGGTTGCCGCCACCGTCGTGGTAGAAGTCGAGCTCCTCGGGGGTCGGCGTGTAACTCGCCTTGCACGAGGGACAGATCCGTCGCAGGAGACGCTGGCCCACCACACCGAGCACCGAGGACGCGATCAGGAACGACTCGATGCCCATGTCGAGGAAGCGGTGTAGCGCGGACACCGAGTCGGTGGCGTGCAAGGACGAGACGACGAAGTGTCCCGTCATCGCCGACTGCACCGCCACGCGCGTGGTCTCGACGTCACGGATCTCCCCCACCAGGATGACGTCGGGGTCCTGACGCAGGATCGACTTGAGCCCCGTGGCGAAGGTGATGCCGGCCTGGTCGTTGGTCTGGATCTGGTTGATCGAGGGGAAGACGTACTCCACGGGGTCCTCGATGGTCATCACGTTGAGCGTCGGGTTCGAGACCTCGCTCAGGGTCGCGTAGAGCGTCGTCGTCTTACCGCTGCCCGTCGGGCCGGCGCAGATGACCATGCCGAAGGGCGAGCGCACCATCTTCGAATACGCCAGGTGCGTATCGGCCGGCATGCCGAGGTCGTTGAGCCGCAGCACCGAACGCGTCTTGTCCAGGATACGCATCACGCAACTCTCGCCCATGATCGTCGCGGCCGTCGCCACGCGGACGTCGACGTCAGTGCCGTCGATCATGATGGTCAATTGACCGTCCTGGGGGCGCCGTCGCTCGACGATGTTCATGTTGGCCATGATCTTGATGCGACTCACCAGTCCCGGTCCGATGGCTGCGGGCAGCGTGAGGATCTCCTTGAGAGCCCCGTCGATGCGGTAGCGCACCCGCACCACCCCCTCGGACGGCTCGATGTGCACGTCCGACGCGCGGTCGCGCATCGCCTGGGTGAGGATGCGGTCCACCACCTGCACCACCGGGGCGTCGTCGCCGACCGGTGTCTCCTCGACGGGCGCGTCCGTGGCGCGTCGACGCGAGCCCTCGACCGACTCGAAAGCCTGCACCAACTTGCCCACCGTGCCGATGGCCTGGTAGTGCGAGTCGATGGCCCAACGGATGTCACTGAGTGGCGCGATGCGTAACGTCACCGGTCGCCCGACCAGTTGGCTGAGTGCCTGGCGTAGGTCCTCGCTGGGCTCGGCCACGGCCACTTCGAGCTGGGCGCCGTTCATGCGGATCGGCACGGCCATGTACTCGCGCGCCACGTTCTCGGGCACGAAGGTCAGTGTGGCCGGATCGACGTTGTCGCGTCGTAGGTTGGCGACGTCGAAACCGAAGAACGCCGCCAGCGCGTGGGCCAGGGCCTGTTCGGTCAAGACCCCTTGGTGCACCAGCGTCTCGCCCAGGCGCTCGCCCGTCGACGACTGGGCTTGTAGGGCAGCCTCGAGTTGCGCGGGGGTGATTAGACGGCTACCGATGAGCTGCTCGCCGAGACGCTTGTTCGATGATTCCGACGCGGGGGCCCGATTGGGCGTTGCGGCGGCGGCGGACGCACTGGCCGCCACCACAGAGTGAGTGTTTGCACCCGACAACGAGCCCGTGGCGAACGCTGGCTCCGGCGTCGTCGTCTCGACCTCCGGTGCTGTGGGAGCGTCAGAATCCTTGTTCTTCCTGCGGGCGAAGGCCATGAGAACATCTTACGAATCGCCATAGTCAGGGTGTCAACATTCTGTGAAAGTTGCTCAGTATCTGTTGATATTGGCGGCGTTGTTGCGTCCGCATTGACATTTGCGCCCCTTTCGAAGTGCTCCGTCGTGCGCTTGTTGTGAAAGGACGACCTCGCGCCAACCCGTGGCGGCGCCCCGCGACCTCGCGCGACGCATCGCGGGGTGCACCGAGGCTGGCGCCCGAGCCCGTCGCGGGCGGTTGCGCGGTTAGCGGCACTTGTCGAGGCGCAGGTAGCGACCCAGCGTTCGTGACGCACTGCGAGGTCTCGAATCCCTCGTAGTCTTTTGACGTGAGTTCCCCACTTCGCGGCGACGAGGTCCTGTCGTGCCGCCACCGCGTCCTGCTCTCACGAGGACCCGGTCAAGGAGTGGTCCGGGCGCGTCCCACCGACGAGATGACCCGTCGCCGGCTGCTCGCCGAAGACTTTCGCGAGCGCGTCCTCGTCGAGCTCACCGTGCTGGCCGGGGCGCAGCGCGCGACGTCGCTCGAGGCGACGCGCCGCGCCCTCGACGACGGCGTCGCCCTGATCATCGCGCCTCGTCTGGCTGACGACGTCGAAGGACGTCGTCGCGCGAGCGCGCACGCCCTCGTGCGCGTGGGCCGCCGCGACGAGAGGTTCATCTACGCGCCGCTCCTCGTCAAGAACTCCGAAGTCGTGGAGGGCTCGGCCACCCGTGAGCTCCTCGCGGGCGAGCTCGCGCGACCTTTTTTCGCCGACGCGACCCCCCGACCCGGCGTCACGGTGCGCACCACCGTGTCGCTCACGCGCAGCGGCATCGCGTTGGCGCACGCCACGCGGGTCCTGCAGGCGCACGGCGTGGGTGACGACAGAGCCCGCGTCGCCCTGGTCGACCGCCAACGACGGGTCTGGTGGCTGGACCTGTCGACCCCCCAGCACCCCCGCTTCAATCTCTCCGCCTACGATCTGCTCTACCGTGAGCGCCGCGAACTGCTCGACCAGTTCGACCAGTGGTGTGACGTGGGCGGCACCTTCCCCACCGCGCCCTACTGGCACCGCGAGTGTGACGACTGCGTCTATCGCGACCACTGTGGTGCCCAACTCGAGGCCCGCGACGACGTCTCCTTGACGCACTACAGCAACTTCGAGCAACAGCGGCTCCTGCACGAGTTCGGCGTCGACTCACGACGCGACCTCGCCGGACTCGATCCGCGTCGCGCCCGCGTGGCGCGCAACGCCCCGAGTGACTCGACCGCCCGCGAAGCCGTCCTGGGTCTGGCCATCGAACGCCTCGACGACCTGATCTACCGCGCCCGCGTCCACGTGGCCGGCACGTTACTGCGCCGCGTCGAAGGCGACCGCATGGGCTGTCCGGTCGGTGACGTCGAGGTCGACGTCGACATGGAGAGCGACGGTGAGCACACGTACCTCTGGGGGGCGTTCGTCCGTCACGCCACCGACGTCCGCGTCGAGGGCGTCGTCGCGGGCTATCACTCCTTCGTCTCGTGGGAGGAGCCGACCAACGCCACCGAATCCCGGGTCTTCGCAGAGTTCTGGGGCTGGTTCTCGGCGTTGCGCGCGACGTGCGCCGCCCATCAACTCTCCTTCAGGGCCTACTGCTTCTGGGCTCAGGCCGAGGACGGCGCGATGAACCGCGCGGTGACCAGCGCGGCGGATGGCGCGGTGGAGAGTGGGCCGACGCTCGCCGACCTCGAGGCGTTCCGCACCCACTCCCCCGCCCAGTGGATCGACCTACACGAACACGCCAAGGCGCAGGTCCAGACGGAGGGGCCCCTCGGGCTCAAGGTCCTGGCGCGCGCGGCGGGTTTCGACTGGCGCGACGAGAACCCCAGCGGCGAGGCGTCCATGGCGTGGTTCGAAGCCGCGCGCGGCGAGGATGACGTCGAGCGCTGGCGTCGACGGATCCTCGAGTACAACGAGGACGACTGTCGCGCGACGCAGGCGCTGCGCGACTGGCTCAATGGCCCGGCGCGCGACCTGGCGCACCGCGACGGACCCGGACCGTGGTGAGCCCCGTCGAGCGGACCGGTACTCGGACCGGCACGCTGGTGGGCACCGCGGTGAGCGTGTTGGGGCTCGCGCTGGCCCTCGTGACCAGCCTCGCCCTGAGCGACGTGGCCACCGGTCGCGTCGGAACTGGCGTCGCGCTGCTCGGCGGCGTCGTCGCCGTGCGCTGGGCGAGCGCCGAGTGGCTCGACGGTTGGTTCGCACGCGCGGCGCGGCGCCTGCGCGACCACTGGCGCGAGTTCGTCGTCAACTTCTTCCTGGTGCCTGCGGACACGGGTGATTCCTCGCCCGTCGCCCTCGCGAGCGCCATCGACACCGTCGTCGACGAACCACGGTTGGCCGTCGTGCGCGCGAGCGCCCAGGCCGCGGTACTCGCCCTGGTGGTCATCTGGTGGAGCGGTGGATGGCAGGCCCTGGGCATCGTGATCGTTCTGCTCGCCCTGGCCGTGCCGCTCTACCAGCGCGCGGGGGCGCGCGCGGCGGTCTTCGACGAGGAGTACCGTCAGCGTCGCGGTCAGTTGGCGCGACGCCAGACGGAGTTACTCGCGCACGCGCCCGAACTGCGCGCCCTCGGCGCCGTGGACTACGGCGCGTCGGAGATCGCCGCACTCTCGAGCGCCGAGCACGTGGTTGCCCTGCGCGCGATCCGCGCGGCGCTGGGGTCATCCCTCGTCACCGAGTTCCTCGGCGGCGTGAGCGTCGGACTCGTGGCCATGGACGTCGGCTTCGGGCTGCTGCACGGGCGCATCTCGCTGGTGCGCGCGCTCGTCAGCGTCCTGGCCACCAGTGAGTTCTTCACCCACGTCCGTCGATACGGCATCGAGTTCCACCGTCGCGAGGCCATCACCGCGGCGGCCGCACGCTTGGTCCTCCCCGTGCGCGAGGATGCCGCGGAGAGCGACGTGCTCGAGGCGAGCGCACTGGTGACGGTGGCGCATCCCCGGCCCCTCGACCTGAGCATCCACCGCGGCGAGCGCGTCGCGGTGCTGGGCGCGTCGGGAGTGGGAAAGACGACCCTCGCACACACGTTGCTCGGGTGGCGCGCGGCGCGTGCGGGGCGGTTGCGCCGCACCTCCGGCGCCATCGCCTACGTCAGCGCCGACACCTCCCTGCTCGAGGGCAGCGTGGGGGACAACCTGCGTCTCGGTCGTGACGTCGCCGATGAGCGCGTGCGGGACCTGCTCGCGTCACTCGCACTGCGCGGGGAGCGCTTCACGGACCTGGACCGAGTGGTCGCGGCCGACAGCCAGGGCTTCTCCTCGGGCGAACGCGTGCGCCTCCTGATCGCGCGCGCCCTGCTGGCCGACCCCGATCTGCTCATCCTCGACGACGTCGCCGGACTCCTCGACGACGTCGCGCGCGACGCGGTGCGCGCGGAACTGACCCGTCATCGTGACACCGCCATGATCGAGGTCGCCGTGGACGAGGCCGTGTTCTTCGATGCCACGTCGACGGTGCGCCTCTCGTGAGCGACCTCCAACGCCTGCGACGCTGGCTGCGACGCGCCGCGCCGCGCCGCGGCGAACTGGTGCGAGCGCTGGTGGCGGCGGCGGTGGCCTCGTTGGCCGGCACGGGACTCTTCGTCGGCGCCCTGGCGCTGCTGGTCGTCAGTGCGCAGCGACCGGGACTACGCGCCATCGCGGTGTTCTTGATCGTCATCGAGCTCGTGGCGTTCCTGCGCTCACCCTTGCGATTCGCCGAGCGCATGAGCACGCACCGACTCGGCTTCGCCGCCGTGGCCCACTGGCGCCAGTGGCTCATGGGCACGGTGGGCCGTTGGAGCTACTCACGCTGGCAGCGCCACGCGACCGGCGATCTCCTCGAGCGCTCGCTCACCGATACCGAGGAGCTCCAGGACCTCTGGCTGCGTGCGGTCGTCCCGAGCGTCGCCACGCTGGTGACCATGACGCTGAGCGACGTGGCGGTCGCGTTGCTGGCGCCGCTCGGGCACTGGTGGGCGGTAGCGCTGGGCACGGCCGTGGTGCAGGCGGTACTCGTGGCGGCGGTGCTACAACGACTCGGCGCGATGACGAGCGCCGATCGGACCCTGCGCCAGCGTCGCGGCGCCTATGTGGCGTCATTGGTGTCCGCGCGCGCGGCCGCCCCCGAGATCGAACGCTTGGGCGCCTCGGCGTTCTTGCACCGCCGCGACCAGCGCGTCGCGGGGGACCTGCGTGACGCCGAGGACGCCGCGAACCGAGAGCGCCGCCGTGGCGCGTGGGTGGTCGCCCTGGGGCCGCTACTGGCCCTGGCGATACTCGCCCTCGCTCACCCCGTGAGCGCGGGCGTCTGGCCCGTCGTCGCGGGCCTCGTCGCGTTCGCCACCTTCGACGCGCTGATCTCCCTGCGCGGCGCGGTGGCGGTGGCGGTGGCGGTGACCGGAGGAGCCGAGCGTCTGGATCAACTGGCAAGCGACCACGAGGGTGCGTCGATACCCGACGCGCCCTGGCCCGTCGATCACACGCTACGCTTCGAGGACCTGGTGGTGAGGTCCGCCGGCCCCCGACGCTCCAACGAGCGCGCACGGCCAGACCACGAACGACTCGGTGGTGAACGACTCGGTGGTGAACGGCTCGGTGGTGAACGACTCGGGGCAGCACCCGAGGATCCACGAAGCGACCCGCGCGACTACCGGGTGAGCGGCATCGTCACCCCGGGTCGCCGGGTGGCCGTAGTGGGTCCCTCGGGCGTCGGCAAGTCCACGCTGCTGCGCGCCCTGGCCCGACTCGACGACGTGGTCGCTGGCACCGTCTCCTTGGGCCCCCGGGACGCGGCGGACATCGCCGAGGAGGAGTGGCGCGCCCACGTGGTGCTGGTGCCCAGTGAACCCGGGCTCTTCCGCGGCTACGTGCGCGACGTGGTCGGCCTCGGCCTCCCATTGGGCGACGAGGACCTCGCGTCGCTGTCGGCACTGGGCCTGCGCGTCGAGCGTAACGACCAGTGGGAGGAGCTCTCGCGCGGCGAGCGCCAACGCGTGGCCCTGGTGCGCGCCTTGCTTCGCCGGCCCGATATCTTGCTGCTCGACGAGCCCACCAGTGCCCTGGGTGAGGCCGAGACGCTCGCCGTCCTCGCGCTGTTGTCGCGCGTCCCCGCGAGCATGATCATCGCCACCCACGACCCGCGCGTGCGCCAGTGGTGCGACGACGTCATCGACTTCGAGGACCCTCGATTCGCCTAGTGCGCCGTCGAAGCCGACGAAGCCGGCTACGACGCCGTCACCGGCGGAGGTCGGGACGTGGTGCTCGCCAGCGCGATATGTGAAATTAGTCACAAGGCCTGATTGCAGGCCCGGCGGCGCCAGAGCCCTGTGCCGAGTCGTACTACATTCTTTGTATTGGCTGGGGGGGCCAAACGTCGAGCACCCGCC
>JABBOA010000038.1 GCA_019352075.1 Acidobacteriota bacterium
CCACGGTGACCGGAGGGGCTAGCGGTGATGACGGCTCAGTGAGCGGAGACTGCCTTACTATCGCCGTGGCGAATATTGATCCGCCGGGGCCGCGCAGCCTCCGCAACGGGAAGGTGCAAGAGGAGCACGCCGTTGACGTAATCAGCCTGGACGTTCGTGGCGTCAATCTCTTCACCGAGAGCGATGCTGCGGGTCATCGTGCCCACCGGTCGTTCGTTGAGAAGGAGCTCGAGCGAACTCTCGTCCGGGCGGGCGGGTTGTGCCGAGATGGTGATCACATTTCGGCGAACCGTCACATCGATGGAGTCTGCGACCACGCCGGGCAAATTGATTTGCACGAGGTACGCGTCGTCCCTGCGGTAGACGTCCACGGGCATGGGGGTAGCTTGGGCCGTTGTGCTGAGGAGACCGAACGGGTCTCGAAAGTCACGAAATGGATCGGTACGCAGAATCATTCTTCCTCCTTTAGTTACGGAACTCCTCGGGGAGCTCACGAATTCCATTGTGCCAAGAACGGAAGTAATGTCAATAGGCCAACGATAAGAAATCTCCAAAATCAATCCTCCCTCTCGTCGCGTCGGGTCTCGCGTTCCTGAGTGCCTTGCGAGGAGACGAGGTCCAGGCGTCGGCCTCGACCATCGTCACGTCCATCGATTTCTTCCCGCGTTTGTTGGAACGCCGCCTCCCTCACGCAACGGTCGTTGTCATCGTCGCGCGCGAAGTTCTCGCGTCCGTCGGTGCACGCGTCGTGCAAAGAATTGTGGAGGTCGACAATGACGCAATTCATTCCTCGGTCCGACGATTCACCTGGTAGTCGGCTGCCATCGACCTTCGGGGGCGTTGCCGGGCACCCCCTGAGGCAACCGGTAGGATTCCAACCCGGTTCCCGGCGGCACCGATGCTCGCGTCAGCGGCCGTGTACGACTCGAGGCATCCGTTAGCCTCGTCGGTGGAGTCCTGGACGACGCGCGAGAGGCGGTGGTTTGATGACGAGTCTTCGACGAAGCACGAGCGTGGCGTTGGGGGTGGTCCTTCTCGCGGCGCTGACGGCGGCCCCCGTCGGGGCCGCGGGCATCCTCCCGCCTCACGAACCGACCGCCGACGTCGCGGCGTCACCGGCGTTCAACACGGTCGCCGGTCGAATGTACGACGTGGGTTCGTCACTCCCGCCGTGCTGGCGCTGGCTCGCGAACAAGCTGGTCGCCGCCGCTGGCAGTCCCCTGTGCCTCAGGGCCGAGGTGCGAGCGACCAATCACGCGCATGGGCTCGAGCACGTGGTGAGTGTCACGTTGCCACGCAATTTCGTGGCGCTCACCGACAGCGAGCAGTTACTGGTGTTGGTTGACCTCGAGCGAGTCAGTCGAGGCGAAGCACCGGTGCTCGGACTCTCTCGAGCGGCCGACGCGATGGCGCAAAAGGGTGCGCAACTCAATCAAGACCCCATTCTCTCCGATCCCCGCGCGATTCCTGGGGCCACCGGCGGATGGACGGCTAATTGGGCGGCGGCGGTGAACCCCCTCGACGCTAACTACTCGTGGATGTACCTCGACGGCTGGGCCGGCCAGGGAAAGACCTTCAACTACTTGTGCACGTCGGCTCACGCACGGGGATGCTGGGGTCACCGCAACGACATCTTGGTGAACGCGTCGCAACTGCCGTGTTACGCGACGAGTTGCTCGTTGGTGATGGGCGCGGGCAACGTCAACAAGCATTGGTCGATCTACAATTCCTACACCGAGTTGATCGTGCAGGTGGCGGGCAATGCACCAGCGCTGCTGTATACCTGGAAGCAGGCGCTCGCCGCCGGCGCGAGGGCATGACGCGTGATGACTGCGACGAAGCCAATCGGGGGGGTCCCACCTCAGGCCATGACCCGCTCCTTCTTCGATGGGGCGGTGACGGGGTGGTGCCGTCGGCGACGAGACCCTGCGAGGTGCCAATGAGCGACATGGCGCGCAACGACGACGAGGTCAAGGGTCTCCTCGAGCGCCTGGCGCGGTTGCCGGTCGCCAACGTGGGTGATGCGATGGACCGAATCAGCGCCGTGGACTCGGCGATCAGGCCGATGTGGCGAGGCGCACGAGTGGTGGCGCGCGCATACACGGTGCTCACTCGAAGTGGCGATAATCAGGGGATTCACGAGGCCATCGATCGCGCCGCGTCTGGCGAAGTGCTCGTGAGCAACGGATTCGCCGACACGTCTCGGGCGTTGGTGGGTGAACTCCTCGCGGGTCGGGCGAAGGCTAGTCATTTGGCCGGGTTCGTGATTGACGGCGCCGTTCGAGATGTCGACGAGATCGAGCGCCTCGGGGTGCCGGTGTTCGCGCGGGCGGTCACACCCGCCGGTCCCTACAAGATGGGCCCCCACCGTCAGCAGGTGCCGATTGCGCTGGGCGGCCAATGCGTGCTGCCCGGCGACGTGATCGTCGCCGATGCCGACGGCGTGGTCGTCATCGCGTTCGCTCAGTTGGCGACAACCGTGGTGGCCGCTGAAGGGATTCAGTCCAACGAGATCGCGAAGAAGGCGGCCAGCGCAGAGCGAATGCGCGATGGGTGATGCCGTACACGCTCGTTGCCTAGTCCCCCTCGTCGCCGCACAGTAACAATTCGGCGAGTCTCTCTAGTGACGCCAAGGACTGCGAGAGGGTGTGGCGCTCACCCGGGGTGAGCCGGGCGAGAGCACGTTCGAGCGCCAGCGTACTGGCGGCGCGTTGGGCCTCGATGAGTTGGTGCCCGGTCGGGGAGACCTTGACGAGGGTGACCCGACCATCGAGCGGGTCGGTCTCGCGTTCGACCAGACCGAGGGACTCGAGTGAGTCGACGACTTTTGACAGGGTCGCGGGGGTGATCCGCTCATGGTGGGCGAGCACGCCCATGCGTACGGGCTCGCTCTGCTCGATGCGAAACAGCACCGACACCTGGGAGGCGGTGATGCCCGAGGTCGAGCGGAGCCGCAGAGCGCGGTAGATCCGCGCGATGGTCACCCGCAGGGCCGCCGCCGGGGAGTCGTCCTCCGTGGTGATCGCCTCCGCGCCCCTGCCTGTCATTACTCCACTATATTGGTAGTTAGTTAGTAATAACTAAATAACGTCGTCGTCTCCAGGAGTCACTCGTGTCAACAACAATCGTGTCCTCGGCGCATGCGGATCGCTACAAGTGGATCGCCCTGTCCAACACCACGTTGGGCATCCTGCTGGCTACGATCAACGGTTCGATTCTGCTGATCGCGCTGCCCAATATCTTCCGGGGCATCCGGCTCAATCCCTTGGCTGCGTCGAACACTCCCTACTTCTTGTGGATCATGACGGGCTTCTTGCTGGTTACCTCGGTGCTAGTCGTGAGCTTCGGCCGCGTCGGGGACATTTTCGGGCGCGTGCGCATGTTCACCCTAGGATTCGCGATCTTCACGGTGTTCTCCGTCTTGTTGTCGATCACCTGGCTCACCGGCACCGGTGCCGCCCTGTGGATCATCGCGATGCGCGTGGGACAAGGAGTGGGTGGGGCGTTCCTGTTCGCGAACTCCAACGCCATCTTGACCGACGCCTTCCCCGCGAACGAACGCGGATTGGCCCTAGGCATCAACGGCGTCGCCGCCATCGGCGGCTCCTTCATGGGACTGGTGATCGGGGGCGTCCTCGCACCGATCGAATGGCGACTCGTCTTCTTGGTTTCGGTACCCGTGAGTCTGCTCGGCACTTTCTGGTCCTACTTCAAATTGCGTGACAATGGTGCCCGCACGCCCTCGAGCATCGACTGGACCGGTAACTTCACTTTCGCCATCGGACTCATCGCCCTACTGACCGGTATCGTCTACGGGCTCCAACCCTACGGTGGCCACGCGATGGGCTGGACCAGCCCCTTCGTCTTGTCGTGTCTCATCGGCGGAGTGGTGGTCTTGATCGCCTTCGTCCTCATCGAGCGACGGGTCGCCGAGCCGATGTTCCAATTGAGCTTGTTCAGTTCACGAGGGTTCGCGATGGGCAATCTGGCGACCTTGTGCCTGTCGCTCGCGCGCGGTGGCCTGCAATTCATCCTCATCATCTGGCTCCAGGGGATCTGGTTGCCCCAGCACGGTTACGACTTCGCGAGCACGCCGCTGTGGGCGGGCATCTACATGATCCCCTTGACCATCGGATTCCTGGTGGCGGGACCCGTGTCCGGGCGACTGGCCGACCGCCACGGGGCACGTAATTTCGCCACGATCGGTCTGGTGTTGACGGGTCTGAGTCTCGTGGGTCTACAGGCGATCCCCATCAACTTCCCCTACCCCTTGTTCGCGTCACTCCTGGCGCTGGTGGGACTGTCGATGGGGCTGTTCGCCGCGCCGAACTCGTCGGCCGTGATGAACTCACTGCCCGCGAATCGTCGCGGGGCTGGCGGGGCCATGTTGAACACCTTCCAGAACTCGGCCTCGGTGCTGTCCATCGGCTTCTTCTTCACCGTGATCACCCTGGGTCTCTCCGCGACGTTGCCCCGGTCGCTCCTCACCGGACTCACCCACCAGGGCGTGCCCCTCGCCCAAGCGACGACGATCAGCCACATTCCCGCAATCGGGAGCCTCTTCTCCGCGTTCCTCGGCATTAACCCGATTCAACAGCTCCTGGGACCTCAGGTGCTGGGGCTGCCGGGCGTCCACGATCAGGTGCTGCTCGGCCACAGCTTCTTCCCGTCCCTCATCGAGGCGCCCTTCGCGAACGGCTTGCATATGGCCTTCCTGGTGGCCGCGGCGCTGTGCTTCCTCGGCGCGGTGTTCTCGTGGTTACGCGGACCCGGCGTGCAACTTCACCCGTCGTCGCTGCGCGATGAAGTGGCGGAGGGCTACGCCTCGGTCGGCGACGTCGCCCTGGTCGAAGCGGGGGCCGGCGCCGAGGGTGACTTCATCGAGACCCACCGAAAGGACCAGGCGTAAGGGTCGGCGCGACCGGTGGTCGGGGTAAGGTCGCGGTAGGGCAGAAATCGAAGGCTGTCGCTTCGATGACTACTCGACGCCGCCGATAGCGACGACGCCTAACCAAGGAGTTCTGATGGCCAACAAGTCGCCGAGTCAACACAACGTGAAGAAGGTTGGTAAATCCCTCAAGGAGAAGCGCAACGACAAGCACACCAAGAAGGCGGGCAAGAAGGGCGTCCTCAGCGAGTAGGCCGGTGCGCCCGCCGCCCCGGGATCAGGCCACGTAGGGTTCGCCCTCGTCGGACACCATGGGTGCGTCGGCAGCGAACCAGGCGTTCATGCCACCGTCGAGATTGACGGCGTGCACGCCGTGTTCGAGCAGAAAGCGGCCGGCGCGCGCCGAACGCGCGCCCGAGCGGCACACGCAGATGACGACGCGGTCGCGCGGCAGGTCGTCCACGACGTCGGGCACCCCCGACAGCGCGACGTGGCGGGCCAGAGGAACGTGGCCGGCTTGCCACTCCTCGTCCTCTCGCACGTCCAACACGAGGGCACCGTCGCTCATCAGCGACAAAGCACGCGCGACATCGACGTCGTCAATCTCGTTCATCACCATCTCCCTAGCGGGCCCTTCGTCCCGGGTGATTCCGCCATTGCCCACCATAGACTTTTGTCATGACCACCGAAGAATTGATCTCCACCGTTTCCACCGACGACCTCGTCGAACTCCTCGAGTCCGACCCGCAACTGCACATGATCGACGTGCGTGAACCCGACGAAGTCGCCGATTGGCAGATTGACGGCGTGCACAACATCCCCTTGGGCCAACTCGAGGCATCACTCGGCCAGGTGCCGAGCGAACGGCGTCTCGTCATCATCTGCGCCCGGGGCGCGCGAGCGCTGCAGGGGGCGCAGATTCTGGCGCAGCACGGTGTAGCCAGTGCGGTGCTCGAAGGGGGCATGGGGGCGTGGGCCTCCACGTACGACACGGTGAGTGGCGACTTCGGTGGTGCCACGGTGGTGCAATTGCGTCGACGGGGCAAAGGCTGTCTCTCCTACGTCGTCGGAGCGGGTCAACAGTGCGTGGTGATTGACCCCTCGCTCGAGGTCGAGCGCTACGAAGCCGTTGCCGCATCGCACGGCTGGCGGATCACCCACGTGCTCGATACCCACCTGCACGCCGACCACATCTCGGGTGCTCGCGACCTCGTCGCGCGTTGTGGCGCCACGCTACTGCTGAGCCCCTCGGATCCCTTCCGCTTCGCCTTCGAACCGCTGCGCGACGGCCGACGTATTGAACTGGCGCCCCAGGTCGAGTTGACGGTGTCCGCCGTGAGCGTTCCCGGCCACACCGAGGGTTCGACGATGTACGAACTCGGCACGTCGGCGATCTTCACCGGGGACACCTTGTTCCTCGAAAGTGTGGGTCGACCGGACTTGGCGGACCACGCCGAAGAGTTCGCCCACCAGCTCTACCAGAGTCTGCACCAGCGGGTGTTGCCGCTCGCGGACGCCACCATGGTGTTCCCGGCCCACTACGGCGCCGCGGTCGAGGTCCACGCCGGTCAGTTCGTGGGGCGGCCCCTGGGCGAGTTGCGCCACGTGCTACCCGCATTGGTGATGGACGAAACAGAATTCGTCGCCTGGGCCGTGGCGAACGTGAAGGACCGACCGCCGAATTATCAGCGGATCGTGCGTATCAACGCCGGGAGCGAGTCCCTGACCCCCGACGCCGCCGAGATGGAGTTGGGGCCGAACCGCTGCGCGGTCGCTTGATCCGTCACCGGGGTGACACGGCGGCGTCGCGGACCACGACGCCCGAGGCGCTCAGGGCATCACGGATGTCGTCGGCGATGTCGTAGTGCCCCTGAGCGCGCGCGGTCGCGCGAATGGCGTTGAGGGCGTCGACCAGTCGACCCTGGGCCTCGCGTAACGCGAGCACCTCCGCCTCGTCCACGACGTTGGTCATCGGCGGGGCGAGGTCCGCCCCCGGCGCCAGGACCCGGGCGCGGGCCCCGAGGTCGGCGAGCGGCACGACACTCGCGTTGGCGAAGTCACTGACGCGTCCCTCTCGCCGCCAGTGGGCCTCACCTTTTCCCTTGACGGTGAGCGTCGAGGTCGCGAGATCGATCACCGCCGCGGTGTGTTCGTCGATTCCTAAGACGCCGATGTCGGGAGGGAGCGACTCTTCGAGGAGGCGCAATCGGCGTTCGCCGATGTAGCAACGACTGGTGTCGTAGTCGCGGCCTTCGGCGTTGTTGTAGTGGGGCAGGACGACACAGTCGAGACCGACCACCGTCATGAGGTCGAGTCCGGTGAGCCACTCGAGCTCGTTGCCGGACTTGTAGATCTCGTAGACCGGCGGCGTGAAACGCCCCAGTGTGAGCGCCGCGGCGGAGGAGAAGCAGACCACGCCGTCGTGGGCCAGCACCGACGCCAGGTCGTCGGTGAGATGCATCGGTAACCACTGGCGCAGCGCGTAGGAGGGACTGCCCGGTCCGGCGAACACGTAGTTGGCGCGACGAATGGCGTCCTTGAAACCCTGGCGCTGTTCGTCGCTCGCCGCGTCGTAGCGGCGCAGGTCCAGGCCGGTGACGTCGAGGTGCAGCGACGTCGAGAAGTAGGTGAGCAACTTCTCGGTCATCTGCGCCACGTTCTCTTGGAAACCGTATGGCGTATTGAGATTGACCGCCCGCGGGTCAGCGAGTCGCGCCAAGAGCCCCCGGTGCACCTTGGTCATTCCTGGCCCGGTTTCGCCGGACCCCAAGAGAGCGAGTACGCCACTGGACATGTTGCGAGCGTAGCGGCCCGTGCCGTGAGATCGCTCGGACGCTAGGTTGAAGACATGGACTTCGTGGTACTGGTTCGCCAGCGCGCAAGGGGCAATGTCTCGGTAGCGATGGTGGTCTGGGCCGTCGTGATGGCGGTGGTCCTTTTCATCTGGGAGGTCCGTTCCGCCCCAGACGTGCGCGTGTCGCTGGCGGGGGTGGTGGCCACGCTCCTCCTCGGCGTCTACCTCGGATGGCGCCAGCGGGGCGCGGCGGTCTTCGTGGCGCCGATGGTCAGTTGGAGCTTCGCGTGGCTACCACTGTGGATCGCTGCGATGATTCGCCACGGGGCCCTCAAGGGTCTCTTCGTCGGCTTCTTCCTCGTCACCGTGGGCTGGTTGCTCATCGGCACGTTGGAGTTCCTCGGACTCGGTGCGGTGTCGCTCATGGTGCGCCGCTTACGAGGGGGTCGACCACCCGACGACGACGACGAGGTCGTCATCTTCGGCCCCGACGGACGACGTTAGGTCCTTCGCAGGCCCAGACCTTCGCTCACCCGGCGCCAGTCCTCGACGGGGGGTGACGCGGTGTCGGGGCCTAGCACTTGCAGGCACACGTGATCGGCGCCGGCCGAGAAGTGCTCGCGGACCAGTTGGTGGATGTCCTCGCCGTCGCCGTGCACCACCATGGCGTCGCACAGGCGTTCGGACCCTCCGCGAACGAAGTCGTCGGGCCCAAAACCCATGCGGCGCCAATTCGCCCGGTAGTTCTCGAGCCCGGTGTAGAACTCGAGATGCTCATGGGCGCGCCGCAGGTACTCCTCGCGACTTTGACCCATGACGACGGCCTGTTCCACCCCGAGGAAGGTGTCGCCGATCAGTGATCGCGACATCAGCGTGTGTTCGACGTTGACGAGATAGGTGTGCACCCCGTCGGCCAGTTCGCTGCCGAGCTCGAGCATCTTGGGACCGAGGGCCGCGATGACGCGGACGTAGGACTGGGCGGATTCGTACGCGTGCATCGGTGCCTGGTCCATGGCCGTGAGGTACTCGCGCATCTGGCGCAGCGGCGAGTGGTACTCGTGACCGCGCAATCTTTCGACCAGGGGTTGGTGGCTGACGCCCAGTCCGAGGACGAATCGATCGTCGAACGTGGCGTTCAGGGTCCGCGCCGCGTTGACCGCGGCGACCGCGTCGCGGCCCCAGATGTTGGTGATCCCCGTGGCCACGGTCAACGTCGAGGTGGCCGACAAGAGCAGGGTGGCACTGGTCAGCGACTCGCGGCCCCACGACTCGGGGAACCAGAGCGCGGCGAATCCCAAAGACTCGACATCGCTCGCGACACCCCCGCGCACGGTGGGGGCCACGAGTTCGTGCGCGCCCGTCCAGATGCCGATAGTGCCCTGAAGGCGCGAGAGCGTGGGAGGCAACGGAGACACGTCTCGATTGTAGGGAAGTTTCTCAACTCTCGCCGGAGCGGCAACAATGGGTCATGGCCTACCTCGTTGCCGTCCTCTCGCTGTGGATGTCGGTGTCGGCGTTGACGGCCCTGCGTCCGGGGCGCCGTGGCCTCTTCGCGGCCTTCGCCTACCCCGTCGGTTGGGCGGCCGGGGAGCTACCAGTGCAGGCGATCATCCTCCAGGTGGCCTTGCTGGCCCTGCTGCGTTGGTGGGGCTGGCCCCGCACGCCGTGGCTCGGCCCGCTCGTCCTCACCCTGGCTCTCATCGTGGTGGCGCAGAACCTGGTCCTCATTGTGGTGCAACTCCTCAGCCGCTCCGTCGTGCGTCGTGCCCTGGCGAGTAGTCCTCGTCGGCCCCTGCGCGTCGGGCGGCCTCGCGAGGATCTGGCGGGGTCGTGGTGGCGCACGATGCTACAGATTCCGTTTCATCCGAAGTACATGCAGTCCATCACCAATATCGCCTACGGGCCGCATCGGCGTCAGGTCATCGACGTCTGGCGCACCTCGCTCACCCCCCAGGACGCCCCGGTCATCGTCTACTTCCACGGTGGGGCCTGGACCTTCGGGGACAAGCGTGAACAAGGTCGGCCGATGTTGCACGAGTTCGTGTCACGCGGCTGGATCGTGGTGACCAGCAACTATCGACTGGCACCGGGTCACGCGTGGCCCGCCCACATCGTCGACGCCAAGCGGGTGCTCGGGTGGGTCAAGAAGTACGTGGCCAACTACGGCGGCGACCCCGACCGCATCGTGGTCGCCGGGGGCTCGGCCGGTGGTCAACTGGCGTCGCTCCTGGCCCTCAGTGACGCCGAGGAATGGACCAGTCTCGATCAGCGCGACGTCGCCGACTGGCGCGTCCGCGGCTGTATCTCGCTCTACTCGGTCCTCGAGATGACGGGTGACGAGTCGCACTGGCGCGGCCTCGGCAATGGACTGCGGGTCCTCCTCGAACGGCGCGTGGTGCAGCGCCCCTACCGCGACAACGAGGCGCTCTACGAGCAGATGTCGCCCTACCACCGGATCTCTGATGACGCACCACCTTTTCTGGTGGTCCAGGGGGGCAACGACACCCTGGTCGACGTCAACGTGGCGCGCAACTTCGTCGAGCGCTTCCGACACCACGCCCTTGCGCCGATCTACTACGTGCAACTGCCGCTCACGCAGCACGCGTTCGACCACACGGCGAGTCCCCGCACGTCGGCGACGACGCGCGCCGCCGTCGTGTTCGCCGAGTCCGTCGCGATTCGCCGCCGTCCCCTGAGCGCGGAGCTGCTGGCGAGCTACCAGTCGCCGCCGGTGCAGGTGCTCGTCGACGACGCCGCGACGGGGTGGGTGGCGGCGACCGAGGTGGCCGCTCGGCGTGGGACCTTCTTCGTGGTCAGTGCCGACAACCCCTACTCCAACTCGATCGACGCGAGCAACGACGCCCGCCGCCGCGAGCTCGAGGAACTGGCGCGCGACCGCGGTCTCGTCAGCTCGTCCGCTCTCGGGCGAGATCCGACCGGTGCGTGGCCCGACGAGTGGGGTCTGGCCATCTTCGAGCAGCCCCGCGACTTCTGTCGCGCACTGGCTCGTGCGTTCGACCAGCACGCCATCTACGAGGTCACCCCCGAGGGCTGCTACGTGCTCGTCGCTTAGGCGTCGGGGGCCAGGGTGACGCGCGTGAAGAAGTCGTGCGCTTCCTCGAAGAGCAGGCTCGACACCACTCCCGCGTCGACGAGGTCACGCTGACCGGCCCGCACGGCCTCGAGGAACTCGCCCGATGCGCCAATGACCAGCTCGGCCACTTCCTTTCGCTGGGACACCTTGTGAGTGCTCTTTTCGCGACGCACCGCTTCGAGAACGTCGCGCACCGCGAAGTAGGTCCCCGAGCTCCGTGGTGCGTCGCCGAGCTCGGCGAGCGTCGGCCAGGACGCCAGGTGCACCGAGTCATCGTGCCACCACCGCCACACCTCCTCGGTGACGAAGGGCACGAAGGGCGCCAACAGGCGCTGCAGGACCGAGAGGGCGAGCGAGAGCGTGGCGCGCGCCGAACGAGTGGCCGGATCAGACGCGTCCCCGTAGGAGCGCGACTTCGCCAGTTCCACGTAGTTGTCACAGAAGGACCAGAAGAAGGACTCGGTGCGTTCCAGGGCGCGGGCGTAGTCGTAGTGGTCGAAAGCCGTCGTGGCCTCGATGATGAGCTGCGCCAGCAGGGCCACGAGGTCGCGGTCGATGGGCTCGCTCACCTCGCCCGGGTGGCCGAGCGGCGCGCCGTCCAAGCGCCCGAGGACGAACTTCGACACGTTGAGGACCTTGATGGCGAGGCGCCGGCCGATCTTCATCTGTCCCTCGTCGAGGGCCGTGTCGGTGCCGGGACGACCCGAGGCGGCCCAGTAGCGCAGCGCGTCGGCGCCGTGCTGTTGCAGCAGGGGCATCGGCGTCACGACGTTGCCGACCGACTTGCTCATCTTCTTGCGGTCCGGGTCCAGGACCCATCCCGAGATCAGTGCATTGGCGAAGGGCGCGGTGTCGTGTTGGAAGTGGCTGCGCACGACCGTGGAGAACAGCCAGGTGCGAATGATCTCGTGGGCCTGGGGTCGAAGGTCCATCGGGTAGATACGGTCGAACAGGTCGGTTCCCCAGTGTCCGGCGATTTGGGGCGACAACGAGCTGGTCGCCCAGGTGTCCATCACGTCGGGGTCGCCGATGAACCCACCGGGTTGGTTGCGCTGGTTCTCTTCGAAACCCGGGGGTGTGTCGCTCGAGGGGTCCACCGGCAGCGTCGAGCGCGCCGCGATCAGGGGGTTCTCGAAGTCGACCACACCGTCGTCGCCGAGGCGGTACCACGCGGGGAAGGGGACACCGAAGAATCGCTGGCGTGAGATGTTCCAGTCGACGTTGAGCCCCTCGACCCAGGACTTATAGCGGTGCTTCATGAAATCGGGATGCCACTTGATCTGATCACCCCGGGCCAGCAGATCGCCGCGGTGCGCGAGTGTGGCCACGAACCACTGTCGCGACGTCACGATCTCTAGGGGACGCTCGCCCTTCTCATAGAACTTGACGGGGTGCGTGATCGGGCGCAACTCGCCGATCAGGGCACCACTTTCGCGCAGCGCATCCACCATCGTGGCGCGCGCCTGATTCACGTTGCGCCCTTCGATGTGGGCGTACATCGCCGCCGCCGCCGCGGCGTCGCGCGTCGGCCAATTCTCGCCGCCGAAGTCCGCGGGCAGGAATCGCCCGTCGCGACCGATGAGGGCGCGCGTGGGCAGAGCGAGCTCGCGCCACCAGGTGACGTCGGTGGTGTCACCGAACGTGCAGATCATGGCGATGCCCGAACCCTTCTGCGGATCGGCCAGTTCGTGGGCCAGTACGGGCACCTCGACGTGAAAGAGCGGCGTCAGGACCATCGAGCCGAAGAGTGGCTGATAGCGCTCGTCGTCGGGATGCGCCACGAGGGCGACGCAACTCGGGAGGAGTTCGGGTCGGGTGGTCTCGATCTCGACGGTTCCCTGTCCGCCGGCGCGCGTGAAGGCGACGCGGTGGTAGTTGGCGGGTCGCTCACGGTCCTCGAGCTCCGCCTGCGAGACCGCGGTGCGAAAGTCGACGTCCCACAGGGTCGGCGCTTCACTCGAGTACACCTCGCCACGCTCGAGCATCTCGATGAAGGCGCGTTGGGAGATGGCCTGGGCGTGCGATGAGATTGTCGAATATTCCAAGGTCCAGTCGATGCTGACGCCCAGGTGCCGCCAGAGATCCTTGAAGACCTCCTCATCGGCCGCCGTCAGGCGATGGCAGAGTTCGACGAAGTTCTTGCGCGAGATCGAGACTTTCTTCTCCGGTGCCTTCTGTGGTACCACGAAGTCGGGGTCGTAGTGGAGAGACGGGTCGCAGCGCACGCCGAAGAAGTTCTCCACGCGACGCTCGGTGGGCAGACCGTTGTCGTCCCAGCCCATGGGATAGAAGACCTTCTTGCCCGTCATTCGCTGGTAGCGCGCGATCAGGTCCGCGTGGGTGTAACTGAAGACGTGGCCGATGTGCAACGAACCCGAGACCGTCGGCGGCGGCGTGTCGATGGAGTAGACCTCGGCGCGAGACGCCGAACGATCGAAGCGGTGGATCGCCTCGTGATCCCAGCGGTTCAACCACTTCTCCTCGAGGCCGTCGATAGTGGGCTTTTCGGGAACGGTACGCGAACTGAGGTCGTCGGTCATGGCTAGTGAGTTTAGGCCAGGCGTCCCGTCGCGCCTCCGGCGAACCTCAAGGACGTCGCGTCTCGCGCGACCACCTTCGTGCACGCCACCGGGGTGCGGTGACCTAGTTTTGTAGTCGTGCTGCGCCTCTACGACACTGCCCGCGGCGAGGTCTGTGACCTCGTGACCCGCGACCCGGGGCGCTTGTCGATGTACGTCTGCGGTCCGACGGTGTACGACCTGCCCCATCTGGGACACGGCCGTTACACCCTGGTCTGGGACGTGGCTCGCCGTTGGTTCACCTTCCGCGGTCTCGACGTACGATTCGTCTCGAACATCACCGATATCGACGACAACATCATCAATCGCGCGTTGCGCGAAGGTTCGAGCGAGGCCGAGGTGGCTCGCCGCTTCGAAGACGAGTGGTGGAGGGCGATGTCGGCCATCGGCGTGGCTCGTCCCGACGCCGTGCCCCACGCCACGCAGTGGGTGACGCAGATGGTGGAACTCATCGAGTCGTTCCTGCGCGACGACGTCGCTTACGTGACCGGTGACGGCGTCTACTTCGATACGTCGCGCGTCAGCGATTACGGACTGCTCGCGGGTCAAGCCCTCGACACCTTGCGCGCGGGCGCACGGGTCGAGGCCAGTGAGGAGAAGCGCAGTCCGCTCGATTTCGCCTTGTGGAAGTTCGCCAAGCCCGGCGAGCCGACCTGGTCCGCGCCCTTCGGTGACGGACGGCCCGGGTGGCACACCGAGTGCGTCGTCATGTCCCTCGGACTGCTCGGCGATGACTTCGACCTCCATTGCGGTGGCCTGGACCTGAAGTTCCCCCATCACGAGAACGAGCGCGCCCAGGCGGAGGCGGCGCATCGGAACTTCGCGCGGCACTGGGGACACAACGGCTGGGTGATGGTGGGCGACGAGAAGATGAGCAAGTCACTGGGCAACTTCACCTCGTTGACCGATCTCTTGAGCCACACCGACGCGCGCGCGTACCGGCTGCTCGTGGTCCGCTCGCACTACCGATCCCCGATCGAAGTGACCCCCGCGACGATCGCCGACGCGGAGCGCGCCCTCGCACGCCTCGACGCCCTGGCGCGACGATTCGCCCTGCCGCAACTGGCGGGTGACGAGTTCGTGACGCCAGGTGACTACGACTTCACGGGCCGCGGCGCTGATCTCGTGGAGCGAGTGGTCGCGTGCATGGACGAGGATCTCAATACACCCCTGGCGGTGGCGGAGCTCTTCGACGCGGTCTCCGTCGCGAACTCCCTATCGGACGAGGGAAATCAGGTGGAGGCCCGCGCCCTCGCCCTCACCGTCGCCGTTCTATTCGGGGCGATGGGCCTGAGCGTCGTGGCGACCGTGCACGATTCCGACGATGAGGTACGAGAATTGGTTCGCGATCGCGATGTGGCGCGTAGCACCGGACAGTGGAGCGAAGCCGACCGATTGCGCGACGAATTGGCGTCCCGAGGGTGGATCGTGGAGGACTCGACGGAGGGAACGCGGGTGCGCCGCAGCTAAAAAAAAATTTGTCGATGTCCCCTAGAACAGGTAGCCTTTGGCCTGAGGTTGCCGTTGTGGTTCCCTCCGGAATAGGTTGACGCCTACTTCCAAAGAAACAAGGAGGCCCACAGTGGCTGTAGGAACCGTTAAGTGGTTCAATGACGAGAAGGGTTGGGGTTTCATCGCTGTCGATGGCCAACCGGACGTCTTTGTTCACTACTCGGAGATTCAAGGTGAGGGTCGTAAGACGCTCGTCGAGGGTCAGACTGTCGAGTTTGATGTTGAGCCGGGCGATCGTGGCCCACTCGCCAAGCGCGTTGTCCTGAATTAACCGAACATTCTGAAATAGGCAACCGCCGCCCTTGGGCGGCGGTTGTTTCTTTTGCCGACCGTGGTCACGGACGTCATAAGGTGGTCGTAGTTACTCGTGGGTAAACGTGACCAACAAGGGGGACGTCGATGACCGGATTTTCGCTAGCCCTGAATGAGGAGCAGACAACGCTACGCGACTGGGTTCACGGCTTCGCCGTGAACGTGATGCGCCCGGTGGCCCAGGAGTGGGACGAGCGCGAAGAGACCCCCTGGCCAGTGATCGAGGAGGCGGCCAAGGTCGGGATCTACTCGCTGGACTTTTTCGCGAGTGCCTTGGCTGATCCGTCGGGCGTCACAATGGTTCTCGCGCTCGAGGAATTGTCGTGGGGGGACGCGGGGTTGTGCATGGCGATCATAGGCTCGACGCTGGCCATGGCGGCCATCATGGCCAACGGGACGCCCGAGCAGGTGGGTGAGTGGATTCCCGCGTGTTTCGGGACGCCCAGCGACGTCAAGGTGGCGGCCTTCGGCGTGAGCGAACCCGACGCGGGCTCGGACGTCTCGTCGTTGCGCACCCGAGCGGTCTACGTCGAATCGACCGACGAGTGGGTGCTCAACGGTACCAAGACTTGGATCACTAACGGGGGGATCGCCGGCGTGCACGTCATCGTCGCTTCGGTCGACCCCGCCCTGGGCAGTCGCGGCCACGCCTCCTTCGTCATTCCCGAAGGGACCCCGGGCCTGCGGATGGGCCAGAAGTTCAAGAAGATGGGCATTCGCGCGAGTCACACCGCGGAGGTCATCTTGGAAGACTGTCGCATTCCCGGCCGCTGTCTCTTGGGCGGCAAGGAGAAGCTCGATGAACGACTCGGGCGCGCTCGCGAGGGTGTCAAGACGTCGGGACAGGCCGCGATGGCGACCTTCGAGGCCACGCGTCCCTACGTGGGGGCCCAGGCGGTGGGCATCGCCCGCGCCGCCTACGAGTTCGCGCTCGACTACGCCAAGGAGCGCCGACAGTTCGGCAAGGCCATCGTCGAGAATCAGGCGATTGCTTTCAAACTCGCCGATATGAAGACGCGCACCGACGCTGCGCGCCTCCTCGTGTGGCGCGCGGCGTGGATGGCCGCCAATCACCAGCCGTTCGTTGCTGGTGAGGGTTCGCAGTCCAAGCTCTTCGCCAGCGAGACCGCCGTACGGGTCACCGAAGAGGCCATCCAGATCCTGGGTGGTTACGGCTACGTGCGTGACTACCCGGTGGAGCGCTGGCACCGCGATTCGAAGATCTACACCATCTTCGAAGGGACCTCCGAGATCCAACGCCTGATCATTGCGCGCGCCATCTCTGGCGTGCACATCAGGTAGTGCCAGCATTTCGTCATCTGGCTTTTGCACTGCGTACTCACCAAAATGGTACCGGCAATGCAACCACTTTGTCCCCTCGCCAAGACCCGCTCACCTCACTTGTGAGTCTCGTCATGATCCATCGTTCATGATGGCATACTCGAGGCCGGGCGTTGAATCGGTGCGCTGAGTGAGGGTTCGCACGCTGGTGTCAACGATTCTTCACACCCGAGATCCTTGCGTGATCAACACGGAGAAACGGCGCACTTGTTCCCACGTGGGCGTCACGTCGGCGTAGGGAGCCACCATTGGTGATGGTGGCTTTACCGTTGTGCGCTCGTGCGCGTTAGCTGAAGTGCCACGGACCGTTCGACTCCCGTGCGGTTACCTCTATCATTCGCGCTCAGTTAGACCATCTTCTTCGACTCGTGCCCGCTTCTTCAGCGCGCTGCGGATCGTCGGATCAAGATTGAGTGGGCCGCGGCATGAACGCCTCGAGTCCTCGGGAGTTGTATCGGCAAGGGTGTTGGAATTCGTTGCCATTGGGGCTCAACGAGTTTCGCTAATTGCGAATAACGGGGTCGAGCGTTGCGATGAGATTTCGAACGGTGGCGACACCGCGGTCGAGATGAACGCGTAGATCGACCCCATCGACGACAGGCTCTTCGAGCCATCGGACGTGAGTTTGATCGCGGACCACCTCGTCATCCAATATTTTTCGCCTGATGGATAGGGTTCTTCCCCCCATCAAATCGGACCTCGAATGACGTGCCCACGATTCCGTTGATCACGTGAGTGTAATTACAGGCCATTTCAAAAATGGCGATCCGATCTGAGACAATCGGAGGAGAATGTCTTCCCACTTCACGAGGGTAATTACATTTATGTCGTTCGACCGAGAGTCCGAACAAAGTGTAGGAATTCTCTGGAGTCTGAAAGCCATCCGCCGCGGAAGCACGGCCATCCCGACGTCGGGTCACGTGATACGGGAATGGCTCAACGGGACCGCAATGTCACGCTCGCAATTTTCCGGAGGGCCGATCTGCGACTACGGAATTGTTCATAATTTTGGTGTGAGTTGTGAGCGATTTGACATAGCACTTTGCGTCTGTTATCCATCCCTCAAGCTCCCTTTCCGCACGTCTGAAGTAGGTTTCACGTCCCCCACCCTTCGTCATGCTC
>JABBOA010000163.1 GCA_019352075.1 Acidobacteriota bacterium
GGCGCTCAGCTTCTTGACGCTCTTCCTCGTCGGCTGGCGGCTCGTCGCGCGAATCATCGTTCGACGCCGCTGACGGGCGTGGTGGCCGCGCCGCGGCGTCGAAGCAGTGACGGAGTGCGCCACCTCCTAGACGGCGACGGGATCAGCGACGCCAGTCATCGCTTCGAGGACCGCAATGGAGGAACCGATACGCGTGGTCAACAGCGCGAAGTCCTCGCCGATCACGGTCGTGGCCGGGGTGCCGCGAAGACGCGCGGGCGTCGTCATACCCAAGACCGCCGGTCATACCAGATGTGCGAGAGTGCGTCGCCGCGCGTGTGGTGAGATGGGCGTCACTGCGTCGCGCGAGGGTCAGCCAGGTCCAGAAGGGCAGGGGCGCCGCCGACGCGTCCACGAGGAGAAGCGCTACGCCGATGCCGACCCCGGCGTCTCGACCGATCTGTCACAGCAGGACCGTCGATGTCTCTATCGCGACTGCCCACCATCATTGATGCCGGTAGGGCGGTGAGGTGATGGCGACGACGACAACCTCGAGGAGCGGCGTCTGGTGATAGTCCCGGGCTCCTTCGACCGACCGCGCGCACCGCGGGCGTCAGAACCAGGGAGCCGAAGGAGCGATCGCGGCCGATGCACCCGAGCCAGAAGCGCATGGCCGCGACGAGGGCGATCACCGTCGAGGGATCGGTGAAGTGGCGAAGGTCGACCACGCGGGTGACGCACGTGCGTCGTCGACGTCGTCGCACGATACCCTCAATCGATGGACCGGTTGGCGACGTGGGGCACTCTGCGACGACGGTCGCCACGTCGACGAGGGCGCCGTGGCTCACTGGGCCTGGCGCTCGCGTTGTCCGCGGCGGCATTTGAGTTCGCTGCGGCACCCACCTCGGGGGCGGCGACGTCGCCGAGTTCCGACTGGCTCGCTTACCACGCGAACGCCGACGGCGCCGGCGTCGGCGCCGGCGTGCACGTGGTGGACACCTCGCGCCGCAGATGGACCTCACCGCGGTTGGACGGCGACCTCTATGGCGAGCCCCTGGTGCTGGGCCACGACGTCGTCGTCGCCACCGAGAACGACTCGCTCTACGCGCTCTCGACCTCGAACGGCGCAGTGGTCTGGCGTCGGCACCTGGCGACCGCGGTGGCGTCGTCATCCCTGCCCTGCGGTGACATCGCTCCCGTGGTCGGGGTCACCGGAACGCCGGTGATCGACCCGGCGCGGCACGAGATCTTCCTCATGACATTGGAGGACGACCGCGGCATCGCGCGTCACGTGCTCTACGGGCTCGACGTCACCAGTGGCCGGGTCATGATGCGCCGCGCCGTGGTGACGCCGACGTCGGATCAGACGGCCTATCTCAATCGCAGCGCGCTCGCGCTCGACCACGGCGAGGTGATCTACACCCTGGGCGGTAACTACGGTGATTGCGCGAACTATCACGGTGTGGTCGGGGCCGCACGAGAGGACGGTAGCGGTCACATCGCCACCTTCGTCGTCGACCACGCTCGCGGCCAACGAGAGGGTGCCATCTGGATGGGTGGGGCCGCTGCCGCCGTGGACGCCGCCGGCAACGTCTGGGTGGCGTCGGGCAACGGATCGGTGACGAGACCAGGACAACCCTACGACGACAGTGACGCCGTCTTGGAGTTGTCACCCGCGATGAGGCTCGAGGGCTTCTTCGCGCCCGCCACGTGGGCCCAGGACAACGCGAATGACGCCGACCTCTCGGCCCAGCCGGCGGTGCTCGCCGACGGTCTGGTGGTCGCCACGGGTAAGTCCGGTCAGATCTACCTGCTGCGCGCGACGCACCTCGGTGGAGTGGGCGGGCAGTTGGCCGAGGTCGCCTCGGGTTGTGGGAACGTACTCGACGGCGGTACCGCGCACCAGGGCGTTGTCGTCTACCTGCCGTGCGCATCGGGTCCGATCGCGGTGAGGGTGAGCATCGCTGGTCGTCTTGACATACTCTGGCGGGCGTCGTCGGGCGGCGGTCCGCCCATCGTCGCGGGGGACCGGGTCTGGAGTATCGGCGCGCAGGGCGTCCTCTACGGCTTCGACGCCACTACCGGCGTCGAGGTTCAGCACGCGAAGCTGGGGGCCCTGGCCAATCACTTCTCGACCCCGAGCGTCGGCGCGGGCCTGATGCTCGCGCCGATCGCGCGCCAGGTCGTGGCGTTCGCGGCGCACTGAGATGGGCAGTCGTGGCACCCGACCATGCGTGGAACGACGAGCCAGTGTCTGATACCCTAGGGGGTATACAACGGCGCCAGTGGGGCGCGGCGGTCCGCGAGGGAATCCCCTTCGGGTGCGCCGCCGTCACGGGTTCATCACCACCAAACAGTAGGAGAGTAGGAAGTATGTGCCATCGGACGACCTGTCGACGTTGCAGTAAGCCCACCTGGGCAGGCTGCGGCAACCATATCGAGCAAGCCCTCAAGGGCGTCCCCAAGGCGGATCGGTGCAACTGCGCCAACGAGCCCGCCACCGGTGGATTCTTCTCGCGACTCCTCGGACGATGAGCGAATCCGCCGCCCAGCGGTGGCGCCGCGACCTCGAGGCCTGGGCGATACCCGAAGTCATCCTGTCGAGCGCGCCGCAGAGTCCGTGGATCCACCCACCGGTCCTCTTCGAGGTCCCCGACGTCATCGCCGCGAACCCCTCGCACGATCGGGCGCGAGAGGCGTTGGACGACGGCGGGACGGTTCTTGATATCGGGTGCGGCGGCGGCATCGCGGCCTTCGCTCTGA
>JABBOA010000039.1 GCA_019352075.1 Acidobacteriota bacterium
GCGCCGGCCGACGGGCCCGCGTGGCGCGTGCCGATCATCGTCGGGGGGAGGGCCATCGCGGAACTGACCGCCGTCCGCGACCGCGGCGCCGCTCCGTTCGACGCCGCTACCCGGTCGTTCGCCCAGGCCCTCGGCGAACAGACGGCCCTCGCCTTCGAGTTCGAGAAGGCGCGCGAGGTCAATGAACAGAACATGCTCGTCGGTGACCGCGAGCGCATCGCCCGTGATCTCCACGACCACGTGATCCAACGCCTCTTCGCGGCGGGGCTCCGATTGCAGGCGTCGCAGTCGTGGATCAGCGAACCCGCGGTGCTCGAGCGGATCTCCGAGGTGGTCGAGGTGCTCGACGAGACCATCCGCGGAATCCGCAACACCATCTTCAGTCTCTCGATGTCCCAGGAGAACGCGCGCTCGGTGCGCTCGCAGGTCGACGACGTCGCGCGTGAGGTGCGCGCGGCGCTCGACTTCGAGCCCCGGGTGGAATTCGTCGGCCCCGATGACGCGACGGTCCCCATCCGCCTGGTGCCCCACCTGGTGGCCTGCGTGCGTGAGAGCCTCACCAACGTGGCCCGCCACGCCCACGCCAGCTCGGCCCTGGTCGAACTCACGGTGTCCGAGGATTCACTGTCGGTGGTCGTGACCGACGACGGTATCGGAATTGGCACGACGACGCGCTCGAGCGGTCTCTCGAACCTCGGTAGTCGCGCGAGGATCCTGGGGGGCTCCTTCGAGACCTCCAACGTGGCCACGGGTGGCACGCGGGTCTCGTGGACCGTCCCGTTGGGGCACTAGACCCGCGCCCACGCAGGGGTCGAGCGGCGCCGTTGGTCACCGTCCCCGTCGCGGGGAACGTGCGGTGGCGTACGCGCGAAATGGCGGCGTCGCCATCTTGTAAGGTGGCCAACAATGGGACCGGTGGATGATTCGTTCGATTTGAACCTGGCTGCGGCCACGTTGCGCTCCAACAGTGGCGACGTGCGGATCCTCTTGAAGGCGCTGAGCGCGGAGTTGGCCTCGACCCTCGGGGAACGTCTGCGCGTCGAGTACGCGGGCGGGCGTTTTCGCAAGTCCGACGTCATCGCTCGCGTGACGATCGCCATGGGCAACGAGACGTTCGAGGCCGCGATCGAGGGACCGGCGCTGCGCTGCAGCGTCGGCCATTCGTCGGGGGGGATCCGTATTCGCAGCGAAGCGCTGGGCGTGGACGAGTGGATCGTCCGCCTCCTCGAGGCGCTGCGATCGGAGGCCGCCCATAGTGAGAGCGCCCGCCGGGCCCTCGAGAACATCGTCATCGGAGGACCTCAGTGACCAGCCCCACCAGTGATCTGCCCGAAGCCACCGAACACCGGTTGGAAGAACTCGAGAAGGGTCTCTTCACGTCGGACCTCTCGGTCAATGAGTTCCTGCTCATCAAGGAGGTGGGGTTCCACCCCGTGGGCTTCGTGATGGGCTCGTCGATCTACCACACCGGCCTTCAGACCAGGAAGTGGAGTCAGAGCCAGGAACTCACCAAGTTGACCGAGGCGATGTACAACGCGCGCGAGCTCGCGATGACGCGCATGGAGGAAGAGGCCAACGAACTGGGCGCGGACGGAGTGGTCGGCGTGCGACTCGACGTCAACTACTACGAGTGGGGCAAGGACGCCGCGGAGTTCATCGCGGTCGGCACCGCGGTCAAGGCCGAGGACGGCGTCTCGCGACGCAACCAGCTCGGCAAGCCCTTCACCTCGGACCTCTCGGGACAGGATTTCTGGACCCTGCGCCAGACCGGCTACCTGCCCCAGGGCCTGGTCATGGGCACCTGCGTCTACCACATCGCCCACCGCGGCCTGGGTCAGACCCTGGGCACCACGGGTCAGAACGTGGAACTGCCCAACTTCACCCAGGCCCTCTACGAGGCGCGAGAACTCGCGATGACCCGGATGCAGGACGAGGCGGCCCGCTTGGGGGCGTCGGGCATCGTCGGGGTGCGCCTCGAAGAGAAGTCGCACCAGTGGGGATCGCACACCATCGAGTTCCTGGCTCTGGGCACCGCGGTCACCAAGACGTCCGAGAACGTCACGCTGCCCACGCCCACGACGATCATCTCGCTCGACAACTGATGTCCGAGGGACCTCTCGACCTGCCCGAGGCCGCGCAACGTCGATTCAGCCAAGGGGCCTTCTCCTCGGGGCTGAGCGTGTCGGACTTCGGAGCCTGCCTCGACATGGGACTCGAGCCCGTAGGACTGGTGCAGGGTTTCTGCGCCATGCACTGGGGGGCGTACTCCATGAGTGGACTCGGCCGCGGGACCACGCCCTTCACGGGGGCTCCGGGGGCCGCCCACGGCTACGTGCAGAACTACCAGTGTCCCCACGGGATGATCTCCTCCGAGCACCGCACGTGGGGGCAGAACTACCAGCAGAACTGGATCGAGGACGCCTGGCGCACCGGCTTCAACAGCGCCTACTCGCGGATGATGGCGGAGGCGCAGGCCCTGGGCGCCCACGGGGTCGTCGGCGTCATCGACGGCGAGAACCCGCTGAGCGACACGGGGGTGGTCGAGTTCCACCTGCGCGGCACGGCGGTGCGGGTGCTCGACGCGCCGGCACCCAGCGCGACGCCCTGGAGCACCTTCCTGGCGGGCCAGCGTCTGGCCAAGTCCTTCGAGGCGGGCTACGCGCCGGTGTCGATCATCACCGCGGTCACCTCGGTGCGGGTGTGGTCGTACTGCGTGACCGAGTACTTGCTCGGGGGCACTGGAGGGATGTGGGCGAATGCCGGCGCCGCGGAGATCCACCAGATCGTCGACGCCCAGAACGAGGTGCGCGACCTGGCGCGCACCCGGGTGCGCGCCTCGCTGCACGGCGACGTCCTGCACGGCGCGCACCTCGAGGTGTCCGCGCGTGAAATCGGCCCGGGCGACGTGGAGTTCCAGTCGCGACTGAGCGGCAACCGCGTGCGGCGCTTCAAGGACTTCGACCCCCTGCCGGTCCCTCGACCCACCGTGCGGCTCTCGTGAGCGTTCCTCCCACGACGCCGCGACCGCGCCTGCGCGACGAGGTGCGCCACGCCCTGTTCGACCAGGCCGACCGGGTGACCGCCAGCGCCGAGGCCCGCGCGACGACCTCGGACCTCTCGATCGACGAGGAACTCAACCTGCACTCCATCGGCTGGGAGCCGGTCGAGTTGGTCAGCGGGGTGTCGCTGCATTCGATCCCCTTCGGCTACTGGAACTGGGGTCAGGGGGAGATCGAGGGCGCCTCGATGGCTCACGCGACCGCCTTCGTGAACGCCACCACGCACCTCCTGCGCGAGGCCGGGGCCGCCGGGGGCCACGGCGTGGTGGGCGTGCGCATCGACCGGGCCGTGCACTCCACGTTCGTCGAGGTCTCCCTGGTGGGCACCGCCGTGCGACCGGTCAACCGTTCCCGACGGCTCGAGAGGGGCGTGTTCGCCTCGGACCTGTCGGCGCGCGACTTCACGATGTTGATGGTCGCGGGGTGGGAGCCCCTGGGTCTGGCGACGGGCGCGAGTTTCGTCTTCGCCCCGCGACGTTCCATGGGCGCCGCGATCCAACAGCAGTCACAGAACGTCGAACTCACCAACTTCACCGAGGCGATGTACTCCGCGCGCGAGGCCGCGATGCAGCGCATGCAAGAGATGGCCATCGAGATGCACGGCACCGGGGTCGTTGACGTCAAGGTGCAAGAGGGTCCGATGAGCTTCGCGTCGCACGCCGTCGGATTCGTCGCCCTGGGGACGGTGGTGCGTCTCGCCCAGGCGGCGCATCGATTGATCGACCCCACGATGGTCGTCGCGCTCGACGACGCGTCGGTGGCCTTCGACGCCCGCACGCTCAGCTGACGTCGTCGCGCACGCCGCGACCGGCTCGCGACGACGGACTGCGACTGGACGCGGTGAGGTGCACGGGCGCGAGCGAGCGGGATGCCGCGACGTCGCGACCTCCCTCGGGTCGATTCGCGCGCGATAGCGTGACCACGGGTCGGTCGGGCCGCTATGATTACTTGCGTGTTGAAAGCAACTACTCCGGCGAAGCGCCCGCGACGGCCCCCGTCGACCACGGCCGTCATCGCCCAGGTGCAGTCGAGTCTGCAAATCGTGTCGCAATCGGCCAATCAACCCCGCGTGCACGAGGAGTTGCTGCGCGCGGCCGGGGTGCGACTCGATCGCGCCGGCGTCGCCCTGCTCTACAAGCTGCGACGCCACGGCGACACCCCCTTTCGCATCACCTCGCTGGCCGCCCTCTTGGGGGTCGACGCGCCCACGGTGACGCGAAAGGTGCAGCAACTCGAACGCCTTGGTTACGTCGCGCGCGAGCCCGACCCCGACGACGGTCGCGCGTCGTTGATCTGCCTCACCGCTAGCGGACGCGACGCCGTCGACCGGGTCCTCGCCGCCCACCGGGATCGACTCTCGCGGTTGCTCGAGGGTTGGGACGACGACGACCTACGCACCTTTGGAGCACTACTGGAGAGATTCGCGGAGTCTCTTCGCACCGATACGGAGGCCATGTATGGCGACTGACACCGACGACGCGGTCCAACCGCCCGAAGAGCACCAGTTCTCCCAGGAGGAGCATCGCCGGATACTGGTGATCCTGTTCGCCCTCATGCTGGGCATGTTCCTCGCGGCGCTCGACCAGTCCATCGTCTCGACGGCCCTTCCGACGATCGCGGGCGACCTCCATAATCTCAATGAACTCTCGTGGGTGGTGACGTCGTACCTCATCACGTCCACGATCTCGCTCCCCTTGTGGGGAAAGCTCGGCGACCTGTTCGGTCGCAAGAAACTCTTCCAGGTGTCGATCCTCATCTTCTTGGCGGGATCGATCCTCTCGGGTCTCTCGCACAGCATGGTCCAACTCATCAGTTTCCGCGCGATCCAGGGCATCGGCGCCGGCGGATTGCTGGTCGGATCGCAGGCGATCATCGGTGACGTCATCCCGCCGCGCCAACGTGGTCGCTACATGGGGTACTTCGGAATAGTCTTCGGACTGTCGAGCGTGCTGGGACCGTTGGCCGGTGGATGGTTCACCCAGCACGTGTCGTGGCGATGGATCTTCTATATCAACCTCCCCATCGGGATCTGCGCGCTCATCGCCATCGCCCTCGTCCTGCGGGTGCCCGTCGTGCGCGTCGCCCACCAGATCGACTACTGGGGCATGTCGCTACTCTCGGCCGGTGTCGTCTGCCTGATCCTGGTCCTGACCTGGGGCGGCACCCAGTACGCGTGGGCGTCGTCGACCATCATCGCCCTCGGACTGGCCAGCCTGGTCCTGCTCGTGACGTTCTGCCTGGTGGAGCTCAAGGTGAGCGAGCCGATCATCTCGCTGCAACTGTTCAGCAATCGCACGTTCAGCGCGGCGTCGGCGGTGGGCTTCGTGATCGGCTTCACGATGTTCGGCTCCATTGTCTATCTCCCGCTCTACCTCCAGGTCGTCCACGGCGCGTCGCCGACCAAGTCAGGACTCGAGTTGCTGCCGATGGTGGTGGGCATGCTCATCACGTTCGTGTTGAGCGGTCAACTGGTCACGCGCACCGGTCGATACAAGATCTTCCCGATCCTCGGCTCCGCCGTGGTGGGGCTGGGGCTGGTCGCTCTCTCGCGCTTGGGCCCCGAGACGTCATTCACCTTCGCGGCCATCGGCATGTTCATCATCGGCCTCGGGCTCGGACTGGTCATGCAGGTCCTCGTCGTCGCGGTGCAAAACGCCGTGCCGCATTCGCAGTTGGGCACCGCCACCGCTACCGCGACGTTCTTCCGGTCGATCGGCGGCGCCTTCGGGGTCGCGGTCCTGGGTGACGTTTTCAACAATCGACTGCTGCACGAGTTACGCACGACGCTGACGTCGACGCAACTCGGGCAACTGGTGAAGGGCGGGAGCGTCGCGATCAATCCCTCCCAAATCAATCGACTGCCGGTCGCCCAGCGCACGCTGGTCGTCGACGCGTTCAGCCACACCCTGCAGACCGTCTTCCTCTTCGCGATACCCTTCGCGGTGATCGCCTTCGCCCTCAGTTGGCTGATGAAGGAGATCCCGTTGCGCACCCAGGCGCACGTGTCGACGGAGGCCGTCTTCGACGCACCGGGGGAGTACTCGGGGATCTGACGCCCCCACGCCTCACTCGCGACGATCGACATCGCCGCCCTCACGCGGCGTGCGACGCGGTGGGTGGGAGCGAGCGCGAATGCCACAGGCTCGGGTGCACGTGGTGAGCCGTCACGATTTACGTGTCAGCGCGCTCCGCGTGGCTATTCCTGTCCCGACGAGGCTGAGGGGTCGACGTTGGCGTCGTGGTCGCGTGCGAAGGGCTCGATCGCGCGTTCGACGATTGTGAAGTCACGTAGTCGCTGAGGTGGTGCGAGGTCGCTCGTCTCGTGATGCAGCGCCGTGAGGGTGTTCATGATCATGCGGTGCGAGAGCCAGTACAAGTAGATACCCAGGGGTAGCTCGCCGCCGAATCCCGTGAGCAGCGTCAGCCAATCGTCGCGATTACCGAAGGAGGTGACCATATCGAACCAGGCGTCGCAGATGAGGAGGGTCGCGGCCACGATGATGATCACGGCGAGGATCTGCCGGCGATATCGCGCCGCCCACGCCGCGAGCAACATCACCGCGATGAGGGCGACGTCGAAGCCGGTCCAGAGCACCCCCCAGTGGCGAGCGCTGTATTTCGGGGGGAGCGTCAGTCCCACGTAGATCGTCCAGGGGATGAGGAAGACCGCAGCGCAGAGGAAGAAGAGTGAGGTGAGTTGCGCCCGTCGAGAGAGAGTGGGGCGGAAACGCACACGGCGGCGTGGGAACTGCGCGTCGACGCCTCGGTCCTCGTGCCCGCGACTGGTCACCGTCTCATTGTCGCACAGCGCGGCTCAGGGCCGCCCGTCGGGCGATGAGTGAACGCTCCGGCGTCGCCCGCGACGCACTGAATCGCTGACTGCCGACGTCGCCCTCGCTCGATCGGGTCGTTCGTGGCCCCGCGCACGAGGCTGATTGGGGATTTCAAATACCTGGTGACGAGGTACTTTGTCCGTGGAGGTCAGGAGATTCGAACTCCCGACTCCTTTGAGGCGTGGCCGCTACGTCGGTTTGTCACGCGTGCAGCGCGTCGGATTGTGAGATCTCGCAACGCGAGAGTGGTCGACGCGCAACGTCTGCTCCCAGAGTCGCGTATTCCCCGTTAGCGGCCTCTCGGGGACTTCGGTAACTCGGGCGAACGAGGCGCGGACCGGACTCGTTTACTCACGACATTCTTACTTACGCCGAGCCATGAGCGTTCGAGGGGCCGAGTAGAATTTTCTCGAAAACGGTGTCCCCACCGTGCCGACAGTCGAGATGCAGTGCGCCAAAACCCACGTAGTCACTGGGGGCGCAGTCATCTCGTCGGCGCAATCGAAAGAGTGAAGATGCAGAACCAGCCCGGAGGTCCCCCATCGTTGAACACGTCGTGGGGTAAGAAGCAGACGACGAAATTCTCGATCGCGACGCAGCGCCGTACCTGGACCCGGCGGGCGGACACGTGGGACCGTCATAACGACGCGGGGATGACCAAGGTCGCCGCGAAGGCCATCGAAGTGGCTGCGGTCCAGCCGGGAATGGTGTGTGTCGACCTGGGATGCGGGGGCGGTCGCTTAGCCCTGGAGCTCGCTCGACACGGCGCGCACGTCATCGGCGTCGACGTGAGCGACGCCATGGTCGATCGAATGGTCGCTCAGGCCAAGAGTGAAGGACTGGAGCACGTCTCGGGGATCGTGTCGCCCATCGAGCACCTCACGATCGACCCGGCGTCCGTTGATCTGGTGATCAGTAACTACGCCCTTCACCACCTCCTCGACGCCGATAAGGCCAAGGTCGTCATCGCGGCCTTCGGTTGGCTCCGTCCGGGCGGGGTACTGATCAATTCGGACATGATGCTCGGCCGCGGTGCGACCACCGGAGATCGCCAAGTGATCGCGGGCAAAATCAAAGTCATGGCCAAGAAGGGGATTCCGGGCTACTGGCGAATTCTCAAGAATGCGGGACGTTACATATTTCGTCTGCGTGAGCGGCCGATCACGCCCGAGGCGTGGATGCAGCTATATCGCAGTGCTGGGTTCGTCGACGTGACGAGTCTTAACGTCGTGGCCGAGGCCAACGTGGTCAAGGGCGTGAAGCCGGCGGCGAAGTAGTCGCGGACCTCGCGAGCGCGAGGTCCGCGGGGTGCGCCGTTGCGAGTACGCCGGCATCGCGAGAACCGCGGTGGCATCTCGAGTGGCCGGGTTCGAACCCGCGACGTTACGCGGCGGGTGCTCCGGGGCAGGTTCCCGGGACTGCGGGAAGGCTCGGCGCACTGGTAATCGTTGAGAGCCCCGGTTGGGTTCCCGCGCTGGACATCGCCGCCAGTGCTTGGGGATCATGACGTAGGTAGGCGTTGAGAAAGTCGATGGAGACGGCGGCGACCACGTTGCGCGCCGGCCCGGGCGGCACGTACGCACTGAAATGGTCCTGACCAATCATCGCCAAGTAGTACTTGGGCGCGGGCGCCTGGTTGTAAAGGGTGACGCTGCACGTGACGGGATTCATCGTCAGATCCTTGGTGCCTTGGACCACCAGGAGGGGAGTCGAGCCGCCAGAGAAGTAACTACCCGTGAACCAGGACAGTTCAGCCCCCGATAGGAGTACCGTCGCGGAGATGCGCGGATCGCGACAGCACGTGTTGGCGGCGACGGCGAGACTGACGTCGCCGCCGTCGGATTGGCCGACGACGCCGATCGCGGTCGGGTTGATGAGTCCGCTCAAGGCATTGCCGGACTGCGCACTATCCGCGATCAGCGTGGTGATGAGGTAATTCAGGTCGCCGGGGTGATGCACGATGTCCGTGCGAATGACCCCACCGGGCGCATTCGGTGACGTGTACGGGTACGCCGGGTCAGCCACGACGAAGCCGGCTGCCGTCCACGCGTTCAGGAGTCCAGAGTACGCCTCGGGCGACGTGTCGAATCCTTGGGAGAAGATGACGAGGGGATAGGGTTCCGCGCTGCGCAACGCGGTGAGTCCGCTCCTCGCGGTGCCGGGGGCTCCGATGGCGGGGTACCGCACGGTGACGGGAATTGTGCGGGCGGCGGTGGTGGCGGTGGCGGGTTCGGTGACGACGAAGGTGACGGCGCCGACCGCGTACGGCGCGCGCACAATGGTCGTCGTCGGGGGCGCCGTAGTCGAGGTAGTCGATGTCGATGTTGTGGTTGTGGTTGTGGTTGTGGTTGTGGTCGAGTGCGGCGCACCGCCTCGGCTCCAACTCGTGACCACGACGGAGAGGATAATGATTACCAGCCCCACGGCGGCGACGAACCGTCGTCGGCGAACCTTGACTCGCCGACCGTGACGCGATGGTGGCATTAGTAACAATTTAGCGGATGATCCCACCACGGCGTCGACGCGCCTGATCAATCGCATCTAGGGTCCGGGCCGCGGCCGACCACCAGTGCACGGCGATCGGGTCGACGCCTCAGGGCCGCTCCGAGTGACGCCATGACCGCGGCGGAGCTCGCCCAAGGAAGGTCGGTGGAATGTTCGAGGTTCTTGAGCCGACGAGACGGTCGTCATCCGCGCAATTCTCGAGCGTCTTCGTCCTAGGCGTGACCTCGAGAGCGGTAGGCAACGTCGGTACGTGAACAGTGTGAATCCGCGGCGATCGGATCGGGTGGCCGTGGCCATTGCAACGAGTCGCCGAGTAGACTTGCGTGGTCGCTCTTCAACGGTCAGGACATGGATTTGCACGATCAGGTGTGCCGCTCATCGTAAACGTTCGTCCCATTTCCTCGGGTGACGTCGATCAGGCGGTCACGATACACCTCGCCGTGTTGGACATGGAGTTTCTCGCCCGATTTGGTCCGTCCTTCATGCGTACCTACTACCGGGCGTGGGTCACCACCACGGGGTCGATGTCATTCGCCGCGGTGGACGAGGCGGGAGATGTGGTCGGCGTGTTGTTGGGGGCCACCGATCCGGCGACCCACGTACGATCCATGGTGCGCGAACACGGATTCGCGCTCGTGAGAGCGATGGTGTTCTCGGCCGCCCTTCGGCCCCGCCTGGCGAAGGATCTCGTCGTGACCCGCGGTGGCCGGTACGTGCGCGGGGTAGCGCGACTAGTCGCTGGCCGACTGGGGGGGGCGACATCGACATCGACGCCGCCGCCCGATCGACCCAAGGTCGGCGAAGTAACGCACGTCCTCGTCGACCCCTCTCGCCAGGGTGGGGGAATCGGACGACTCCTCGTCGACGCCGCCATCATGACCGCACGCGACCACGGTAACGACGAGCTGGTCCTCGTCACCCCCCCGGACCTCGCCGCGCGACACTTCTACGAGGCACTCGGTTGGGCGGCGGATGGTTCGATCGTGAGCCGTAGCGGCGAATCCTTCCTTCGCTACCGTTTCGCTCTGCGCTGAGTCATCGTCGCGGCGGCTTCGGTCGGGGGCTGACACTGCCACCAGGGGGAACTCGTCGTGGAGGCGTCGTTCCGCGAAGGGCGACGCGACGTCGTCGGCGCCGGCGCACCACGCGGCGGCGCACGACGATGGACAGAATCAGTGCGAGGACGACGAGTCCGGCGAGTACTGCGAACAGCGCCGAGTGCGGGGTGATCCGCGATGAGGCCGGGGGTATCGTCGTCGTGGTGGTGGTGGTCGCAATGGTCGTCGTCGACGGAACCGTGGTCGTGGGCGCAGCGGTGGCGAGAAGCGCTGCCGCCACTCCGGCGGGTGCGCAGCCGGGAGTCGGTACCGCTGGCACCGTGGTCGTATTCAACGGAGCTGACGAGAGACCGAACAACTGGGTCGAGATCGCGTTCGCCATGACGGTCTCACCGGCAACGTTGGGGTGGAGGTGGTCGGGGTTGAAGTACGGTTCGAAGGGCGTGTTGGGAAGGCAGTCGCCGTTGTAGACGTCGCCCATCACCGCCGCCAAGTTGATCACTCCCGTGAAGCCTGAAGTGCCTGACAGGAGCCACGAGTTCACCGCGGTCATGACCGATTGCTCAGCGGGCCCCCAGTATTCGGGTAGGTCGTGGTCCTTGTTCGTGGAGGTGGCGCGAGGGAGCAATGTGATGGCGTAGGCGTTCATGCCGCGAGCGCGCGTCTGCGCCGCGATCGAGCGCAGACCGGCCTCGATGGACGCAGCGGTACCGTACGGTGGTATCGGCCCGCCCGCGACGCCACCGGCGCCGAACCAGATGTCATTCGTGCCGAGCAGCACGACCACGTCCTTCACACCAGGCCAAGCGAGCGCGTCCGTCGCAAGACGCGTGACGCCGGGGAGGCCGCCGGAACTCTTATCGAACGACGTACGTGGTGGGAAGACGGTCAGCGTGTTTCCCGCTATTCCCTCGTTGACGACGGACATGCGTTGACTGGGCGGTAGTTGATCGATCCGTTGCTGGAGCGCGTCGACCCAACTGAAACCGGCGTTCTCGTAACCGTACCCGTCGGTGATGGAGTCGCCGAAGGCGACAATCGAACCCCGAGCCGGGGAGTCGACGACCGTGATACCCGAGAGCCAGCGGATGTAACCATCGGTGAGCGAAGGATTGAAACTCTGACCCGTGGGGTCGGTCGTATGGTCCCCGACCCCATCACTCGTCGCCCACGAGTTGATCCTTCCGATGCAGCAGAAGTGGACGCTGACCGTTGCCCACCCCATCACGACAATGCTCACGGAGAGTTGCTCATGAGCGTGTACCGCCAGGGGCACCGGATCGCTCGTCACACGCCCGTAAGCAGGGATCGTGACGGCGCGAGAGCCGTTCGCGAAGGTCACCGGAACGAACGTGCCCGGTACCACGGTGGGTCCGCTCTGTTCGATTCCCACCGTGACCGCCCCGAACGTGGTCGGGGTGGCGCTCCAGAGGTTCGAAAAGGTCAAGGCGATCGAACTGCCGCTCACCGCGACGGTGGCGACGTCGCGCACCGTCGAGTTGTAGGTCGCGCCAAGGGCCAAGTCCATCGGTGATGCCCAGGTGACCTGCGCGGAGGGCGTGACGGCACCGCTGGGAACGGCCAGCAGGAGCGACCCCGCCACCAGGCTCAGACCCGCCACGATTCGCATCAACACGGTGATCCTCGTCACGAAGTGAAGAAAGGTTGACGATGGAGACGTCTCGACGCCGGTCGAGTTCCGTGGTCGCCGGTAGGGACGGGGGGGCACGTCGCGTCTCATCGCCGAATTCCTAACTCCCATGCCGTCCCTAGTCTACCGTCGGCGGTCCACGCTGAGAATCGCGCGAAGGCGGTCTGGGGCGTTTCGCGGAGTCGGGCCGGTCGGGGCGCGTGGATGAAGGGGTGACGTCTTAACGGTATCCCTCGCACGAAAGTGCGAAGAGAGACGCCGTGCAGATGGTCGAAAGTTCGTTCTCCGGGCGAGGGGCAACGTGACCCGGCGGACGCGCCGCGACGACAGTCCGTCGGATTTCGGTATCTATCGCACGACAAGCCCGTGCCTTCGCGTGAAAAGTTGTCCAGACCCTTGGCCCCCACGAGGTTGCGTTCCTGCGGTGACCCAGTGCGGCCTCGGCGATTCTCGAGCCGCGTGGGGCGTGACGGTTGTCCAGAGCGGCTGGACCCACGTCGCGGTGTGACGGCATTCACGTGCGCGGGCCGAGGTCCGCCAAGGTTTAGAGGTGTACTACCGAAACGACGGCGTGGCCACGACGTCGTCGACCCCGCGACAGTGGTGAGCTCCACCCGGCGCCGCCAGTTCCACAGGTGATGGGAATGGCCAAGGATTTTGAGATGGGCGTCGCGCAGTGATGTTTGGGCCCGCAGGGGTTTCGTGCTGCGCGCCCGTGACCGCTCGGAGGCGTGGAGCTTGGATTAACGCACGGACCGACGCTGTCGTTTCTACGTGACTTCGTAGAACTCCAATGCACCGTGGCGTCCGTTGAATAGCGAGCTCGATGCCCCGCGCCCCTGAGAGTGTAGGAGTGGCCCCGGGGTGGACCTCTCGAAGAAGACCGCGAGATAAAGACACAAATCAATCAGGTACTTTGTTCGTGGAGGTAAGGAGATTCGAACTCCTGACCCCTTGCATGCCATGCAAGTGCTCTACCAGCTGAGCTATACCCCCGAAGGAAGAACAATGGTAGCAGGCCAGCCCCGAGGAGTGAAAATTCCTGCACGTCGGCCAAAGGGGGCGTGCGTCACGCATCGGAACTCCTGGATAGAACGACCGGATTCGCCGACTCCCGCTACGAAAAGCCGTAGCGCGTCACGTTGCGTGATCGCGCCCGCCAGGACTCGGCGACGCTCCCGCAGAACCACCGTTTCGGAGTGGCGCGAGCCCTAACGTGCGCGGTGACGGGTGTACTTCAGTGGAGCGTTCCGGTGATCGGTCGGGCGGATTTCCATTCCGTCTTGGTTGGCGCCTACGCTGACCACGGATGCCGCGTCAGCCAGCCCCCCTCGTGCAGCCCTCTCCGGGCCGCCTCGTAGCCTCGTCCCATAGTGGTGACGGGTGACGCCCGTCACCTCGGTTCATCCACTGTCACCCGAAAGGACAACTCATGATTCCCGACGCCACCCTGGAGGGCTTGATACCGTTCCGCGAATATTCGACGTGGTTCCGCGTCACGGGCGACCTGTCGTCTCCCAAGACGCCGCTGGTGGTCGTGCACGGTGGACCGGGTTGTACGCACGACTACGTCTTGTCGATCGCCGAGATCGCCCACACCGGGCGACCGGTGATCCACTACGACCAGCTCGGCGGTGGGCGCTCGACCCACCTACGTGACCAGGGGGGCGACTTCTGGACGGTCGAGCTCTTCCTCGAGGAGCTCGACAACCTGCTCGCCCACTTCGACATCACTGATCGCTACTTCCTGCTCGGCCAGTCCTGGGGCGGCATGCTCGGCGCCGAGCACGCGATTCGCCAGCCCGCGGGCCTGCGGGCGTTGGTGATCTCGAACTCGCCCGCCTCGATGGCGCTGTGGCTCAGTGAGGCCAATCGTCTGCGCGCGGAGCTGCCCCGCGAGGTCGAAGAGGTGCTGGATCGTCACGAGGCGCAAGGGACCCTCCAGGACCCCGAGTACCTGAAGGCGGCGGACTACTTCTACGCCCAGCACGTCTGTCGGGTGGTGCCTAACCCGCCCGAGGTCGAACGCACCAATGCGTACATGAAGGAGGACTCGACGGTCTACAACGTGATGAACGGCCCCAACGAATTCCACGTCATCGGCACCATGAAGGACTGGAGCGTGGTGGAGCGGATCGACCAGATCGTCGCACCCACGCTCTTGGTGTCGGGTCGCTTCGACGAGGCCACGCCCGCGGTCGTGCAACCCTTCATGGACAAGATCCCCGACGTGCGCTGGGTGATCTTCGAAAAGTCGAGTCACATGCCCTTCGTCGAGGAGCCGCAGGAATACTTCTCGGTGGTCGAGGCGTTCCTCGCCGAACACGACTAACGCGTCGCCAGGTACGCCTCGCCGATCGCCTTGAGGCGTGCGTGGACGCCGTTCATCGCGTTGGTGCCGGGCAGGTAGGACTTCTTCACCTTGGCCACCATCGTGTAGTTGGTGTCGACGACGTTGGCGACGGGCGACTGCGCGGCCTGCGACACGAACTGGTAGGCGTCCATCATCGAGAGCCCGGTGAGTTCGGCGATCCAGTGCACCATCTCCACCTGGGAGATGCGGAACGCGTCTTCGAGCGGTTTGGTGGATCCCGTCGTGATGATCTCGGTGTCGCTCTCGATGCGCGGCCAGCGCACGGGAGAGACGTCCTTGATGAGGTCGACGACCATCACGGTGTCCATCGCCGTCTCCACGGCGACCCCGCAGGTCTCACCCTCGCCCTGGCGCGCGTGGCCGTCGCCGAAACTGAAGAGTGCACCCTCGACGTTGACGCCCAAGTAGCAGGTCACGCCGGAGCGCATTTCGGGTGTGTCCATGTTGCCGCCCCAGTCACCGGGGGTCAGCGCCGAACGCGCTTCGTTCAGCGCGGGCGCCACCCCCACGGTGCCGTGCATCGGGTCGAGGGGCAAGGTGTACATCGCGGCGGACTCACGCGCCTGGTATCGCACGGTGCGCGCCTCCTGGTCGATGTCGTAGCGCCACGTCATCTCGGGCAGGGGGGCGTGGAGCATCTGGGTGAAACCGTTGGCCGTCAGCGCGCCGAAGAGCGGGACGGTGGTGGAGAACCCGGCGGTGTGACGCGGCGCAATGCGCGCGAAGTGCACCGCGAGGACGTCGCCGGGCAGGGCGCCCTCGACGTAGAACGGTCCCGTCTGGGGGTTGAGGTAGCGCGGGTCGCACACCACGCTCGCGTGGTCGTGCTCTGAGCGGATCTGGCCGGCGAAGCAGTCCAGGCTGGAGGTGTCGACGACGGTGCCGGGAGCGAGCGACACCCGTGCGTCGACGCCGCCGAAGGTGTAGACGAGGCGACTGACGTCGCCTTCGTGGTCCAGGTCGTAGTGCAGTACCGGTGCGCTGGCGTCCGTCATCGTCGTCTCCTCGCCGATCGCTGACCCCAGTCTTGCCGGTCGGCGCCGCTCGCGTGCGCGCTGCTCGAGGCGGCGTCGGGACCCCTCACGAATAGTCGCGAAACACCACCCGCGAGGCCGACCAGGGGATGCGCAACCCCGACGCCACCATGACCTCGATGCCCTGCTCATCGTTCGACACCCCCAGACCGTTGTGGCAGACGAGGGCCAGTCGCACCCGAGTGAAGAGCCGACGCAGGAGCGCCGGGTCCACGTTCACCGTGACGATCGTGGTCGCCCACCGCGGCGGCGGTCCCCACCACCAGAAGGAATTGCCCCCGTTGAAGACGCGCCCCGCGGGGGTGAGGGCGACACCGATCGCGGCGGCGGCGACGAGGAAGGCGATGTTCCACTTCGCTGCGGGCACCGACGCCGACGCCGGTGCCCGCAGCGATCAACCAACCCGGTCGCTCGTCGTCGAGGTAGTGCGCCAAGCGCCACCCGACGTCCGCCCGCGCTGCGAAGTCCAAGACGGTCGTCGTGAGGAGGTGCGCGGTCGCTAGGTACTCGCCGCACAAGGCCGTCGCCCCGCGGCGAGGAAATACAGTTCGTCGCGGTGGTAGCCGTATCGGGCGCTGACCATCATCTCGATGGCCACCGCGCCGAGAGAGACGAGGGCGACCCCCGCACCACCGTCACCCCGGGGCACGCCACCTCGTCAACAGGTCCATCACCCACCCCGTTCGTGGACGGGGCACGCTGGTCGTAGAGACTGCGCCACGACCTTCGCCCGCTCGTCCGCCGGGGCGCCGCGCCGGTGGGGTCGCAGGCTGATGCGGTCGTGACCGCGGCGCAATCAGGTCACGCGGCGACGTCTCAGACCCGGAGCCGTACCGACTCGAGCAGGTCGGCCAACTCGTGGGGATGCGAAAGGAAGGGCGAGTGGTCGCTGTCGATCTCGACGATGTCGTCGCAACGCTGAGCGACGTGCGCCTGCACTTCGGGCAGGAGGGCCTGGTCGCGTCGACAGACGACGTACGTGGAGGTCACCGCGACGTTCTCGGAGGTCCGTGGGGTGCGAAAACTAGCCAGGGTCTGGGGCGTCACCTGACTGATGGCCCACTCGCGCGTCGCGTCGTCACAGTCGCCGTAGAGGGCGCGCGACGCGGGCTCGGGGTCAAGGCGCAACAACCCCCCGTCGCGACGGATCGTTTCGTCGAGGGGGGAACGTGGTGCGTAGTCACGCGAGACGTCGCTGGCGCTCTGGCCCAGTTGGGGGACGAGCGCCGCCAGGTAGACGATGCCGCGCAGGTCGGTGATCTTGGGCGCGGCCTCGGCGACCACCGCGCCGCCGTAGCTGTGGGCGACGAGCACGACGGGACCACGCCCCTCGGCGAAGCGCCGAAGCTCGCGCACGTCGGCGGAGAGGTCGACGAGCGGATCGCCGGACGTCGAACTCGGCAGGTCCAGCGCCGCCCACGACGCGCCGCGGCCGTCGAGTTCGTCGCCCAGTCGCCCCCAGCACCACGAGCCGTGCCAGGCGCCGTGCACGAGTAGGTACGTCGATGTGCTCAACCTGCCTCCAGTCGAAGTAAGAATAGGTCACGCGGGCGCGACGAGACGACTTCCTCGATCATGTCGCGACGACGTGATCACGCGCCGCGCCGCCACGACCGATGATCCGTCGACGGCCCGGGGAGGTGACGCTCACGAGGTCTGCGACATCGCGACCTGCCATGTCGATTCGAGATAAGGGCGATCGCTGCGGGGTCGGTAATGCGCGTCAACCGTGCGCCATAAGGACTAGATGACCAAATTCTTATGCGGAGCCACAACGGAATTTAATGCGTTTCACAGAATCTGGATTATCCTCACCAACCGTCAGTAATGGCGGCGTCGAACGATCAGGGCGAGAAAGGGATCCTAGAAGTGACTCGATTCCAGCGCGGTGCCGTGTCGACGCTGCGCGCACGCGTGGCACGTTCGGCCCTCTTGCTCAGCGCGATCGCCCTCGTGGCGCCACTTTTCCCGTCGATCGGGGAGGCCGCTCCCACTTCGCGCGTGGGCGTGGGCGTGGCCCCCACGTCCCAGTGCCCCTGGATCGCCGAGA
>JABBOA010000164.1 GCA_019352075.1 Acidobacteriota bacterium
GTCTCGTCGCCCTGGACGCCGTGTACCTGCACTTCGAGGACCTCGACGGCCAACGTGACGAGGCCCTCGACGCGGCGGCGATGGGCTTCTCGGGCACGGCCTGCGTGCACCCGCGACAGGCCGCGATCATCCGCGCGGCGTATCGCCCGACCCCCACCCAACTCGCGTGGGCGCGCGAGGTCCTCGACGGCGCCGGTGCCGACCACGACAAGGACGGTGTCGACGCCGCAGGGGGCGAAGGCGTCACCCGCGTCGGGGGGCTCATGGTGGACGGACCCGTGCTCGCCCAGGCGCGCCAGATCCTGCGACGTAACGGCGAAGGCTGACGCGCTAGGGCGTCAGATCGACGATCAACTCGGGTTCGGTGTACAACTGGACCTCCTCGAGGCTCACGCCCGGCGCCAGCTCGCGCAGCACCAAGTCGTCGCCCTCGACGTCGATCACCGCGAGATCGGTGATGATCCGATCGACGCAGCGTCGTCCCGTCAGGGGGAGGTAGCACTCGTTGACGATCTTTCGCTCGCCGGACTTGGAGCGATGCTCCATCATGACGATGACGCGCTTGGCCCCGTGCACCAGGTCCATCGCCCCGCCCATGCCCTTGACCATCTTGCCCGGGATCATCCAATTGGCCAGGTCGCCGCCGCGCGACACCTGCATGGCCCCGAGCACCGCGACGTCGAGGTGACCCCCACGGATCATCGCGAAGGACGCCGCCGAGTCGAAGAACGACGCGCCCGCGAGCACCGTCACCGTCTCCTTGCCGGCGTTGATGAGGTCCGCGTCGACGTCCTCCTCGCGAGGATAGGGACCCACGCCGAGTATCCCGTTCTCGGCGTGCAGCACCACGTGGCGTCCCGGCGGCACGAAGTTGGGCACCAGGGTGGGCAGTCCGATGCCCAGGTTGACGTACTGCCCGTCGAGGAGTTCGCGCGCCACCCGCGCGGCCAACTGGTCGCGGGTGAGTCCACTCATGAGGACACCGTGCGCTTCTCGATCCGCTTGTCGACCTCGGGGACGGGCACCACGCGTTGCACGAAGATCCCCGGCGTATGGATTCGCGCGGGATCCAACTCGCCGGGCTCGACGAGTTCCTCGACCTCGGCGATGGTGACGCGTCCGGCGGCCGCGCACAGGGGATTGAAGTTCTGCGCGCTCGCCTCGTAGACGAGGTTGCCGTGGCGGTCGCCGTAGCGCGCGTGCACCAGCGCGAAATCGGTACGGATGGCGTGTTCGAGCACGTAGGTGCGACCGTCGAAGTCGCGCAGCTCCTTGGCCGGTGAGGCCACGGCGACGTCACCGTGGGCGCCGTAACGGATCGGCAGACCCCCCTCGGCGACCTGCGTGCCCACACCGGCGGGCGTGTAGAAGGCGGGGATCCCCGCACCGCCGGCGCGCAGACGCTCGGCGAGCGTGCCCTGGGGCACCAGTTCCACTTCGAGCTCACCCGTCAGGAACTGGCGCTCGAACTCCTTGTTCTCCCCCACGTACGAACCCGTGGTGCGGCGGATCCGTCGGGCCGCCAAGAGGACGCCCAATCCCCAGTCGTCCACGCCGCAATTATTGCTCACCGTCACCAAATCCTTCACCCCGCGTTGCAGCAGTGCGTCGATGAGCGCCGACGGAATGCCGCAGAGCCCGAACCCCCCGACGCACAGTGACGCGCCGTCGCCCACGTCACGCAGGGCCTCGTCCGCGCTGGCCATCACCTTGTCCATCGCCTCCACCTCTCCGCCGACTCCCCGCCGGCGTGGATCACGCGCATCCGACCCGCGCTCGAGAACATCAGGTACCCCGTCGCACTGGCATCGATACTACGGAGTCCTCGAGGTGCCGCGGCGACCTACGACATCGCCCCCACGACGGCCGATAGGCGTCGGCGACCGGGGTCGCGCCGGCCTCGACGTTGCTCACCGCAGGAGGAACCGTCGGCCACGCCACCGCGACGAGGCCGAACTGATCACCGCCAGCGGCTAGCCCCCCAAGGTGTACTGGGCGCTGGCGTACGAGAGCGACACTTGGACCTGCGGCGCCGTAGAGGTGGAGCCGCCGCTCTCGGTGGTCAAGGCGCTGACCATGACGGCGCCCAACTTGATGGTTTCGACCGGCGTGCCGGTGGGCGAGTCCAGGACGACCGTCGCCGTGAGGCGATCGCCCGCGTTGAAGCTGTCCATCAAGGCGATCGAGGCGGGTCCGATGGGAATGGTCATCGTCGCGGGGCTGTAGATCACCTTGCCAGCTCCGGCGCCCGAGGATTGAGAACCGACACTGATCGCCGGCTGCTGGACCTCGAGGGCGACCGAGGAGAAGTTGACGCTCAGCGGCGCGCCGCTAGAGGCGCCACTGAGCGGCGTGAAGGTGAATGTACCCCCGGCGTTGGCGAGGGGACTCGGCGGAGTCGTCGCGGAACCGGCCGGTCCCGCGGGGCCCTGGGGTCCGGCCACGCCCTGGGGTCCGGCCACGCCCTGGGGTCCGGCCACGCCTTGGGGTCCGGCCACGCCCTGGGGTCCGGTGGGTCCCGTCACGTTCCACTGCACCGTCCTCTCGTTCCTTCGACAATCCGTCGCACTGCCCACCAGTCGCAGATTCCCGTCGTGACCCTCGCAGGCGGTCAATGTGGACGTCGACGTGGTCGAGGCGAAGGCCAATGACGCCACCGTCAGGCCTCCCCCCACCACCGTCATCGCGAGCACCGCCGACATCGCGATGCGGGCGCGACGGC
>JABBOA010000165.1 GCA_019352075.1 Acidobacteriota bacterium
CGAAGACGCCGACCAGCGCGGTGAGCGCCACCAGGGCGGCGGCCACCCCCTCGAACGCGGAGCGCCAGCCGCGCGTGTGGCCCACCGCGAAGACGATGGTGAGCGCCTCGACCATCTCGACGGCGCACGCGAGGAAGACGGCTCCGACGAGGACGACGACGCCCGACGAGACGGTGGTGGCCAACATTGCCCTACACCTCTTCCTGTGCGTTCATCACGAAGCACGATACGGGGTCCAGTTGCACTTTCACGCAGTCGCCCCGATTGAAGCGATCGGGCGAATAGACCTTCGTGAGAGTCTCCTTCTCCCCCACTTCGACCACGTGCTCGTAGCCGCGGCCGTTGTAGGCCACGTCGCGGATGATCCCCGGGGCCCCATCGCGCGACGTGACGGGATGCAACGTGACGCCCGCGGCCCGCACGAAGAGGTGCGGATCCTTGTCGTAGGGACTGTTCTCGGACTTGGTCGCCTCGATGGACATATGAGGGGCGAACGGTAACTGCACCGTCACCCGCTTCTCGCTGATCTCGCGCACGTCGGTGACGGGGAATTCACCGGCGACCCCGGTGAATCGCGCGACGAAGGCATTCTTGGGATGACGGTAGATCTTCTCGGGACGGCTGTACTGCACGAGTTCGCCCTGTCGCAGCACGCCGACGCGGTCCGCCAGGGCGAAGGCCTCGGACTGGTCGTGGGTGATGTAGACCGCCGTGACCCCGGCGTCGCGCGTCAACGTCGCGATCTCGATGCGGAGTTGGTCACGACGATCCGCGTCCAGGTTGGACAGCGGCTCATCGAAGAGCACGAGTCCCACGCGCGCCGACAACGCTCGGGCCAACGCCACGCGTTGTTGCTCACCGCCGGAGAGCTCGTTGGGGTAGCGATCGGCCAGGGCGCTGATCCCCACTCGTTCGAGCAGGTTGTCGACGCGCTGAGCCCTCTCGGACTTCGACAGCGATGAGCTCACGAGGGGGAATGCGATGTTCTTACGCACCGTCATGTGCGGCCAGAGGGCGTAGTCCTGAAACACCATCGACAACTCACGCTTGTCAGGGCTCACGAAGCGGCCCGGCCCGAAGACCGTCTCGGCGCCGATGGTGATCACGCCACTGGTCGGTTGCTCGATGCCGGCGAGGCACCGCAACAACGTGGTCTTGCCCGACCCCGACGGACCCAGGAGGACGGTGAACGTCCCGGGCTCGACGACCAGCGACACGCCGTTGAGCGCCACCTTCGCCCCGAACTCCTTGCGGAGGTCCGTGATCTCGACGCGCGCGGGTTGAAACGACGGACGACTCATGAACCCACTCCTGCTTCACCGATCCGGCGCCATCCCGGGGGCATCACGAGTCGAAAGATCAACAACACGACGCCGATGACGCCCACCATCTCGACCAGGGTGATGACGGTGGCTGCGGCACCGGTCGACGCCCAGACCGTCCCGAGGTACGTCTCGATGACCACCGACGCCGGTTCGTGACCGGGCTGGTAGAGGATCTGCGCAATGGCCAGTTCCGAGATGGTCTTGGTGAAGGTGAGAAGCCAGGCCCACACCAGCGCTCGCGACAGCAGTGGGAGCGACGTCGATCCGAAGGCACGCCACTTACCCGCACCGTGCACCCGCGCGGCCTCGTTGAGTGATGATTGGATCTGACCCACCGGACCCGTCAACAGCCTCGCCTGCGACGGCACGGCCGAGGCGATCAGACCCATGATGAGCAGGGGCATCGTCTCGTACAGGTCCACGACGTGCGAGGTGATGAAGTGCTGGTCGTAGAAGAAGATGTAACCCACCCCGAGAACGATGCCGGGGACCGCGATCGATCCCAGCAGGAAGACGTCGGTGACCCGCTGGCCAATCCCCGCAGTGCGCGAGGCCATTCGTCGCGCCAGCACGTAGGCCAGGACCAACGTCCCGCTCGCGACCCAGAGTCCGAGCTGATTCGACGTCCACAGCGGCGGCCCGAGCGTGGTGAACGAGGGCAGGGGCTCAAAGACGTTCTTGTAGGACTGCAGCGTCCAGTGGACGCCGGTGGAGGTCAGAAAGCTCGCGGTGTTGGTGAAGGAGCTCGTGATGGCGCCCATCAGCGGCAGTCCGAGGACGACGAACATGGTCAGTCCCACTCCCGCGGTGACTCCCACGCGCGTCCACGGACGGAACTGGTGACGTCGCACGGCCCTCGTGCGCCCGCTCAGCACCGCGTACGAGCGCCCGCGCATCACGCGCGCCTGCAGGAACACCGGGGGAACCGTCGAGAGGATCAGGACCGCGGCGATCACTGCGGCCACGGGGAAGTTGGCGGGAAATGCGTAGATCGAGTTGAACAGGGTGTAGGTAGCGATGGGAAAGTGCGCGGACGAACCGAGCGTGAAGGCCACACCGAAGTCACTCATGGCTTCGGCGAACGAGATGGCGAAGGCGCTCAGGAGTGCCGGGGCGATGATCGGCAGCACGGTGCGCAGCGTCAGCAGACGACCAGCCCCGTGCACGCGGGCCGCGTCGTCGAACTCCGAGCCGAGACCCCGCAGACCGACCGAGATGACGAAGTAGGAGAAGGGCAGCGCCGCGGTCGTCAGCACGAAGACGATTCCAGAGGCGCCGTAGAACATGTGGAAGAAGTACAGCGTGTGCACGCCGAGGGCGGACCCCAGTTCGCCCGGTGCCACGACGTCGGT
>JABBOA010000040.1 GCA_019352075.1 Acidobacteriota bacterium
GCACCGTGATGACGGCTCGCCGACCGGCCACCACGACGGCCGTATTGCGGGGCCGTCTGCGCACCGGCACGACCCGACGGTCCTCGTGGGTCTCGACGATCTCGGGCAAATACGTGGCGACCGCGGGATCGGCCAGTCCCGCGAGCACCATCCGCGTCGCGTGATTGTTGACGATGGTCGCCGCGCGTGGCCCCCAACGCGCCACCAACTGCGCGAAGTCCTGCACCACGGTCACCAGGGTGATGCCCAGACCGGCCACGGTGGCCGCGAATTGATCGAGTTCGTCCAAGCTGGCCACCGTGGCGGCCTCGTCGAGCACCAACAACAACGCTCGCGCCCGCCCGCTGTCGTGTCGACGTTGCTGATCCTCCACGACGCTGCGCAGGGCACCACGAAACAGTGGTGCGTAGGTGTGGTGGTCGCCACGCGGACTGCACAAGTACAACGTGTTGTCACCGTCGAGGACGTCGCCCAACCGGGCCACGCGTTGACGGAATCGCCACGGCAGCAACATGGTCTCGGCGGTCGTGACGACGCTGTCGAGCGTCTTGGGGTCGTAGTCCAGGAACGATCGCAGCATCGCGTGGTGCGACGCTACGTCGGCGGTGATCCAGTCGCTCCAACGACGACTCTCCACCACGAGGGCCACGTCGAAGATGGAGGCGTCGCGTTCGCGCGCCGTCACGAACAGTCCGGCCAGCAGCTTGACGGACAGAGCGTTCCAGAACTCCGCGTCGCCCCGTGACGATTCGCGCACGAGCGACTGCGCCACCCGCAGGGCGTGGCGTAGTCCGGTGACCCCCTCGAGGGGGTCCCACGTCAACCCTTCGTCACGTCCCGGTTCGAGGCACTGCACCCGACCGCACGACTGTCGCCAACTCGAAGTGATCGCGACGACGTCACTCTTGACGCTCGTGACGACCACGGGTCCGTGCCACCCCAAAATGGCCGGCACGACGAGGGACGACGTCTTTCCCGCCTGCGTGGGGCCCACGACCAGTAGCGAATGTCCCCGGTCGAGTCGTGTGGTGGGGCCCCACGCGAACCCCTGCCACGAACGACGACCGAGAACCATCGCGCGTTCACGCACGCGCGGACCTCATCGCTGCGTCGGTGTCGACGAAGGTGCCGTCGCGCTCGTCGGGGGTGAGCTGGACCAGGGAGCGCGCGTGGCCGTAGCGCACGAGGGCGAGACCACGCGTGAGTTCGGGCAGGCAACCCTCCTCTCGACGAGTCAGCGCTAGGACTGCCGCCATCTCGGCCGCCTCGTCGGGCGGCTGACGAAACAGCCAGGCCGATTCGCTCTCGCGCAAGAGGCCCTGTGCCCGGGCCCGGGCCGCGCTACCCATCGCGCCCACCGCCGCCGTGTCGCTCCAGCGGTGCAGGACCAGGATGTGACTGATGCCCCGCGAACGACTCAGTTTCCACGACCCCTGCAACCAACGTAAGGAGGCGTCGTCACCCAGCAACGCCCAGGCTTCGTCCAGGACCAGGTAACCGGGTTCCGCACAGTTGGCCAGATGCTGGGCGGCCGCCACCGCGCTCAGCGCCGCCACGCTCATCAGTTCGCTGCCCCAGTAGGCCGAGACGTCGAGAACGACGAGTCGACCCCCGAAGTCCACCGGGGGCTCCGGCCCGTCGTAGAGTCCCGCGAGGTCGCCGTCGGTGAACCGTCGCAGGAGGAGGGCGAGTGACCTTTCACCCTCGTGGACACGGTCGTCCAGGAAGGGCGACAGCCGGGACGCCAGTTGCGCCAGGACGCGAATGTTCGACGAGCCCATCGCACGCCACGCGCGGTCGAGGGCGTATCGCTCGTCGTCGCTCAACGCGGAGCCCTTCGCGCACGTCAGCAAGGTCGTCACGAAGTCGTACCCCGAGTGTTGGTCCAGTAGTGGGGGCCAGTACCAGCCGTCGCGTCCGATCACGAGGGGCCGGACACCGTGCGCGTGGGCCAGCGCGCCGTATTCCCCCTTCGGGTCGACCACCACCACCCGACGTCCCCGACGCAGGGCCCGGTCGACCATCATCTTGACCAACGTGCTCTTCCCCGCGCCGATCGAACCGGCCACCACCACGTTGGGGTTGGTCACCACCCCCGCCTGATACGCGTCGAAGGGGTCCAGGGCGAAGGGGCCGCCGCGCACGGCTCGACCCAGCGTGGGACCCTCGAGTCGGGTTCCGGCGTCGTGGGCGGGCAGACGTAGGGCGCTGAAGTGCTGCGACGTGCCCCAGTGGGTCCACGCCCGCGTCACCAGCCCGGTCCACCGGGGAGTTGGAACTCGAACCATTCACGTTGACGCGCGGCGCCCTGGTCCAGTCGTAACCCCGCGGCGCGCGACAGCGCGACGACGTCGCTGACGCGACCACGCAACTGCCCCAACGACGACGCCCGCACCACGATGTAGAGGGCCCACTGACACAGCGCCGCACCCGCCGCCACCGACTGCTCACGCTGTCGCAGGACGGCCAACTCCCATTCGCGACGCGCCGACCATCGAAAGCCGGCCCCGCGCGACTGGTGGGCGTCGCTATCGACGCGGTGCACCGCCCGCGACGTCATCCGCCGCGCGCGCGTCGCGGGCACGACCGACGCGTGGACCGAGAGCGTGAGCCACGAGACTCCCTCGCTCAATGTCGCCAGTGCCGACGCCTCTCGTCCCGACGCGAAACTGTTGACGCGCAGCGTCCGCAGAACGTGGTCGTGCGTCCGCAGGTAGCCGCGGCGCTCCAACAACACGTTGTGGCCGGTTCTCAGGGTGCGCGGGATCCCCGCGTCGGGGTCGCGGCGCCATTCCGGGGGGGCGGCGACGGGCGAGGTGGTGCTGAGCACCGTCGCGACCGTCGCGTCGCCACGGGCTTCGACGTGAAGGGCGACGTGCGCATCGACCCCCGTCGTGGCCATCGCCTCGACCATCTGCGAGAGGCGCCGGGCCAGCCCGAGGTCGTGACCCGCGAGGTCGAGTCGCCCCCGGTGCGAGAAGTCGAAGGTCCAGACGCGATGGGCGCCACGCGAAGCCAGGACGAGAGCGTCGGACTCGATCGCCACCGTCACCCACGACAGCCGCCGGCGCAGCAAGAACCTGAGTTCGGTCACGACCAACTCGCCCCACGATCGATCGTCGGGTCCCGGGGCCGCCAGGCCGGCGAGCAGGAGGGCACCCAGCCATTCCCACCACCGGGTCCCGGCTCGCGCCGCCGCGTCCACCAGCGCCCCGAGCGACGCGGCCGCCAGCAGCAGGCGGTGGCGGGCCAGACCGTACCAACGGACGGCCGCGTCCGCGTCACCCAACGTGGCCGAAACGTCACTATTCGTCAAAGTGCCAACCGATCACCGGACCGAGGTCGTCGCTCGAGTAGGCCACGTGACCCGTGCGCAGACGCGGCTCGCCCACCGGAGGGGGTGGTGGCTCACCGTCGAAGGGTGGCATCTCGATGTCGGGACCGGGCGGCCACATGGGTATGCCCCAGTCCTCCGCTCGTTCGGGCGCGGGCGGCATCGCGACGTCGGGCGCCATCGCCGCCACCGCCATCCCGGCGGGCGAGCTCGGCGCCGCGGCGACCGCCCGCGTGGCGCGCTGACGCAGCCCTTCGACACCGTGCAGCGCGGATTGCTCCACCAACGGGATGAGGCGCAAGACGACGAAGGGCGTCAACGAGGCCAGAGCCAGCGTGACCGCACCGGTGATGACCGTCGTGGCACCTCCGCCGGAGAGTTCACCCAAACCCAGGGCCAGGGTCACCACGATGAGGAACTTGCTCAGGGCGACCGCCGCGAAGGTCTCCGCGAGTCGCCACCCCACGCGGCGCATCGCCGGCAGGGCCGCCAGCGGTGCGATGACCGGGACCAGGACGATCAGCAGGGTCAGGACCACGGCGCGGACGACCAGTTCACACCACAGCAAGAGGCCGCCCACCACCACCAGTCCGGCCAGCAAGAAGAGCGCGAAACCCGGCGTGGACGCCACGGTGAGACCCGCCAGGGCGTGACTGACCGCTCGTTCTCCGGTACCCACGTTGCTGGCGGCGGTGGTGCACAACTGGTCCACCATCCGCAAGAACAGCGACGCCAGTGGTCGTGCGGCGACGACCGCGAACACGCACGCCGGGGCGACGCCCAGAAAGTTGCGCCACAGGGCCGCCAGGTCGCCGTGGCGTAAGGAGTGCAGGGACGACACCAACAACGAGATCAACAAGAGCACCGGCGAGAGCGAGGCGAGCGCCAAGAACTCCGGCGTCGCCGCGCGCGTGATGCTCGCGGGTTCGCCCGTCGCGTTCAACACCGTCGCCGTGGTCCGGAGCAACCAGCCCACACTCGACAGGACCCAACCGGTGAGTGCACCGAAGAGGTCGCCCAGAGAGGCCTTGGCCAGTGACGTCGTCGCGCAACCGACCGGATTCAACAAGCACAGCAGCGAGTGCATCAGTGGACCTTGAGCCCCGTCGAGAAGAAGAAGCTGATGAGCTGGGGCGCCGCCCCGATCAGGATGGCGGCGGCCAGCGACGTCACCACCGCCCGTCGCCCCGCGGCGGACTGGTGCATGTTCTGAGTGTGCGAGCCGATGGCCCACAACACCGCGCCGAGCACGAGCGCGATCAACGACCCGATCAGCGCCCAGGCCCCGAGCCCGTTCGCCAGTTGCTGCAGCACCGACCCGCCGGGAAGGTCGGTGAGGGAGGGATTGAGATTGACCACGTTCAGGAGCATTCGATTCTCACTTTCGCTTAGGACACGCAACGGTCGCTGTTACGACCCGTGACCCAACTTCTGCGAGAATGGTGCAGTGCTCATCACCATCAGCCACAACGTGGCGTCGTCGTGGTCGCCCGTCGTGCTCTACGCGGCGGGCCTCGCGGTCCTGGCCGTCGGCGTGGTCATCGGCATCCTCGTCATCCGCCGCCGCGGTCACCGCGCCATCGCTCAACGCCTGGCCGCGCTCGGCGCCCGCCTAGGGGTGGAGCCCCGCGACGACCGTGGCAAGGTCGAGGCCGCCCTGGCGCACCTCGAGGAGGTCGCCGGCGTCGCGACCACCGTCGTCACGGAAGCGGGGGCCGACGCCGTCCGACTGCGGCGCTCCCTGGATGCCTTGCCCCTGGGCCTCGTCCTGTGCGATGAGGCGGGCGGCGTACTGTACCGCAACCCCCAGGCCGAGAGCCTGATGGTGTCGCGCTACGGCGACGCCATCGCCGCCCAGGCGGTCACCGACACGCTCTCCGATGGCTGGACCAACGGAGTCGCCGAGCGGACCATTGACATCTACGGACCGCCGCGCCGTACTCTGACGATCCGTGCGACGGTCATCGACGACGGACGCCGCCCCCTGGGGGTCGTCGCCTTCATCGAGGACGTCTCGGAACGGCGCCGCCTCGAAGACATCCGTCGTGACTTCATCGCCAACGTCTCACACGAACTCAAGACACCGATGGGGGCCCTCGGGCTACTCGCCGAGACGCTCCAGTTCGAGCGTGATCCGGTCGTCGCCAACCGGCTCGCCGAACGCATCAACTCCGAGGCCTTTCGCGTCAGTCGGATCATTGAGGACCTGCTGGACCTTTCGCGCATCGAGGGTGAGGGTTCCCCCACTCGCGAGCCGGTGTCGATCTCGCTGATCGTGGCCGACGCCATCGAACGGATTCGGATCGCGGCGGAGCAACAGCACGTCACCATCGCTTTTCGCGAACCCGACATCGGTTACGTCATCGGGGGGGACCGGCGCCAACTGATCTCGGCGGTGCAGGCGCTCCTGGAGAACGCGGTCGAGTACTCCCCCGATTGGGGCACCGTGTCGATCGCCGTCGAACGAGCCGACGACGTCACCTCCGAGGACGGCGCACCCTGCGGGCCCCTGGTGCGCATCACGATCACGGACCAGGGTCTGGGCATTCCCTCCAAGGACCTCGACCGCATCTTCGAGCGTTTCTACCGGGTGGACCCGGGTCGCGCGCGGGCCACCGGCGGCACGGGTTTGGGCCTGAGTATTGTTCGACACGTGGCGCAGAATCACAGCGGGCGAGTCCTCGTCGAGTCCCGTGAGGGTGAGGGCTCGACGTTCACCCTCGAGTTGCCGGTGAACCAACTGTGAGCAAGGACAAGTCCCCGAGCGGCCCGCGCATCCTCGTCGTCGAGGACGAGGAGTCCTTCATCGACGCCCTCACCGTGGGACTCTCTCGCGAAGGATTCCAGGTCTCGGTCGCGCGCGACGGCCAAGAGGCCATCGAGGCCTTCCACTCGCAGCCTTTCGACGTGGTGCTCCTCGATCTCATGTTGCCCCGCGTGTCGGGACTCGACGTGTGTCGCACCATACGCCTGTCGAGCACGGTGCCCATCATCATCGTGAGCGCGAAGGGTGAAGAGGTCGACATGGTCCTCATGCTCGAGATCGGCGCCGACGACTACGTGACCAAGCCCTACCGACTGCGCGAGCTCGTCGCTCGCATCCGCGCCGTGCTGCGCCGTCATGAGACCACCGTCAGTCCGCCGACGTCGGAATCGGTGGTCCAACAGGGACCCCTGCGACTCGACGTCGATGCCCGGCGATGCTTCGTCGAGGGCCGTGAGGTCAAGTTGCGCAAGAAGGAATTCGCTCTCATGCTGTTGCTCTTGGAGAACCCCGGACGGGTCCTGACGCGCGACGTCTTGATCGACCGCGTGTGGGGCAGCGACTACGTGGGCGACACCAAGACCCTGGACGTGCACATCAAGCGACTGCGCACCCTCATCGAGGTGGATCCCAAGAATCCGACGTACATCACGACGATTCGCGGAGTGGGCTACCGCCTCGAGATCAAGTCATCCTCGGGCGAATAGTCAGATCCCCGAAGTACGGCGCCAACACCTCGGGCAACCGGACCGTGGCGTCCGCCTGGTGGTAGGTCTCGACCAAGGCGGCCCATATCCGCGCCCAGGCGAGCGCCGAGCCGTTCACGGTGTGCACGAACTGCGTGCCCGCGGGGCCGCGGAACCGCACATTGGCGCGACGGGCCTGGAAGTCACGGAACCAACTGACCGAGGACACCTCGAGCCACCGGTCGACACCGGGACTGAAGACTTCCAGGTCGATGGTGCGCGCCGACGACGTGCCCAGGTCCCCGGCGCACAGATCGAGCACCCGGTACGTGAGGCCCAGGTCGCGCAGCATCGCCTCCGCGCGCGCGAGGATGTCGGCGTGGGCCGCGGGCGCCTGATCGGGGGTGCAGTAGGCGAACAACTCCACCTTGTCGAACTCGTGCACCCGCAGCAGTCCCCGGGTGTCGCGACCGGCCGCGCCGGCCTCGCGGCGAAAACAGGCCGTCACGGCGGTCAAGCGGATGGGCAACGTCGATTCGTCGAGGATCTCACCGCGGTGCATCGAGGTGAGGGGCACCTCGGCGGTGGGGATCAACCACAGGTCGTCGCGCGGGACCTCGTACATGTCGTCGGCTGACTTGGGTAGGTGACCGGTCGACATCATCGTTTCGGTCGACGCAACGCTCGGGGGGCGGATCTCCTCGTACGCGTCGCGGTGGCGATCGAGGGCGAAGGAGCTCAGCGCCCGCAACAGCCGTGCGCCGTCGCCGCGATAGAGGGGGAACATGGAGCCCGCCAGCCGCGCGCCGGCGTCGAGATCGAGGATGCCCAACTCGCGCGCGATGTCCCAGTGCGCGACGCGCTGGTGCGCCGCGAAAGTGGGGAAGGGCGCGCCCTCGTCCATCCCCACCCACCAACGGCGCACCTCGACGTTGGCGGTCTCATCAGGTCCGTCCGGCGCCTCGGGCGAGGGCAGGTTGGGGATCATCAAGAGACGCGCCCGCAGGTCCGCCCCCGCGACGTCACACGCCTCTCGCGCGACCCTCTCGCGCTCGCCCACCTCGCGACTGCGCGCCGCGAGTGACTCGGCCACGTCGTCGGCCGCGGCGCGGCGGGCCTCGGCCACCCGACGCGACAGGTCCTTGACCTCGGCGCGCAGGGCCTCGGCCTCTTGCAGGAGCCGACGATGCTCGACGTCGATCGCCAGGATCGAGTCCATCGTGTCGCTCGACACGCCGCGCCGGGCCAGGGCGGCCTTGACGAATTCGGGCTCACGACGCAATTGGGCGAGGTCAATCATGGGCCCAGCCTAGTGAAGCGTGTCACAACCACTCGTGGAGCGTCTAGGTTCAGTACTCGTGAGTTACGCGATCGACGTCACCAATCTCGTCGTCGAGTTCGGCGCGCTGCGGGCCGTCGACGACGTTACTTTTCACGTCCCCTACGGTCAGGTGACCTCACTGCTCGGACCCAATGGCGCGGGTAAGACCACGCTGGTCGAGACGCTGCTGGGCTTTCGCCCGCCCCACGAGGGCAGTGTGCGCCTCCACGGCCTCGACCCCGTGCGCGACCACGCCGGGGTCGTCGTGCGCACGGGTGCGCTCCTGCAACGTGGCGGCGTGTGGTTCCCGATGTCACCCGCCCAAGTCCTCGCGCTCACCGCCACCTACTACGACCAGCCCCGCGACCCGCGCGAACTCCTCGAACTCCTCGGACTCCTCGACTGTGCGCGCACCCCCTGGCGGCGCTTGAGCGGTGGCGAGCAGCAGCGCACCCTCCTCGCCCTCGCCCTGCTGGGACGCCCGCGAGTCCTGGTGCTGGACGAACCCACGACGGCGGTCGACCCCGAAGGACGCCAGGTGATCCGTGAACTGATCCGTTCCGAGCGCGACCGGGGTTGCGCCCTGCTCATCACGACCCACGAGCTCACCGAAGCCGAACGTACGGCCGATCAGGTGGTGATCATGAACCACGGCCGCGTCGTCCTGCAGGGGACCCTGGACGAACTGACCGGGGACGCGGTGCTCATCGTCGAGACGTCGCGACCGGTTGATCCCACCGAGCTCGGGCGCCGCCTGGGGTGCCTGGTCACCGCCGTGGAACCGACGCGGTTGCACTGCGCGATCGCGTCCGACCCCGAGCGCGTCGCCGTCGTCAGCGCCTACTTGAACGAGAGCGGCGCCCTGTTGACCTCGTTGCGCACGCGCGCCACGCTCGAGGAGCGCTACCTGGAGCTCATGGGCGAGCCGGTGGAGGTCACGCGGTGAAAGCGTGGTGGGCCCAGACCCGCGCGGAGGTCCAGATGACGGTCCGACGGGGTGAGACGCTGCTGTTGACCCTGGGAATCCCGATACTCCTGCTGTTGTTCTTCTCGTTGACCCACGTGACGACGACCCCCGCCGGGGGCCGCATCAACTTCATCGCGCCGGGCATCTTGGCGCTGTGCGTGCTGTCCACCTCGCTGGTGGCCCTGTCGATCGCCACGGGCTTCGAACGCTCCTACGGCGTGCTGCGTCGCCTGCACGTCACGCCGCTGGGCCAGCGCCGCCTGATCGCCGCCAAGATCGCGGCGGTGGTGGTGACCGAGGTCATCCAGGTCGTCATCCTCAGCCTCGTGGCCCTCCTTCTCCATTGGAAGCCCCGGGGCGGGCTCGCGGGGGGCCTCGAGGTCGCCGGGGCGCTCCTGCTCGGTTCGGCCGGGTGCGCCGGCATCGGACTGCTCCTCGCGGGACGCCTGCGCGCCGAGGTCAACCTCGCGGCCGCCAATGGCCTCTACCTGGTGCTGCTCCTGCTGTCGGGCATCGTCGTCCCCCTCACCTCGCTCCCCTCGGTGGTTCGCCACGTGGCGCTGTACCTGCCCTCGGGCGCCATGGCCGACGCCCTGCACCAGGTCCTCGGGCGCGCGGCCCACGTCAACGCGGCCGACTGGTGGTCGCTGGCGATCTGGGCCCTGGCGGCACCCCTCCTGGCGGCGCGGACGTTCCGGTTCGATTAGGCGTTCAGCGCCGACACGCCCGCCGCGAACTGCGCGGTGGAGATGGCCCCGATGTGCACGTTCTTGACCACGCCCTCGGCCGAAACGAAGACCGTGTCGGGCAGGCCCGCCAACTGGAACTTGCCGGCGGCCACCGTGCTCGACGGGTCGAAGAGCACGGGGAAGTTCAAGTGATCCTTGGTCACGACGCGCTGACCGGAGGCGCGGGTGTCCTGGGTGTCGACACCGAGAATCGACACCTTGCCCAACGAATGCGCCGCGAGGTACTTCGCCAGAGCGGGCAGTTCGTGGCGGCACGGTCCGCACCAACTCGCGAAGAAGACGACGACCGTGGGGTGATGACTGGTCCACGGCGCCGCGATCGTCGGACCCGACAGACTCGACTCGCTGATCGCGGGCAACGTCGTGCCCACCAGGGCGGGGGGGGGCGTGGTGGCGTTCTTGACGCTGCCCCCGGTGAGCACCGACACGACGACGATGAGGGCCAGGGCGATCGCCGCGCCGATACCGAGCGAGACGAACATCATGGGCGACGGGTGGCCGCGGCCCGGACGCGCGGTGGGGTCAGTGATTTCGGACAAGGACGTCAACCGCCATGAAGACAAAGAGCGCCGTCAGGTACGTGATGGAGAAATGGAAGAGCCGCATCGCTTCGGCGACGTCAGCCTTGTCCTCTCGCGCGTGGCGGTAGAGGCGCAGGGAGTAAAAGGTGAACATGGCGCCCAGGACGGTCGCGGACAACGCGTAGATCCAACCGAGGTGCGCGATGGGGCCGATCCACATCGTGACGACCCACAGCACCACCGAGTAGACGAGGATCTCCAGAGTGGTGCGCCGCAGCGACGCGACCACCGGCATCATCGGAACGTTCGCGGCGGCGTAGTCGTCGCGGTAGCGCACGGCGAGGGCCCAGAAGTGCGGGGGCGTCCAGATGAAGATCACCGCGAACAGCAGGACCGGCGTCCAACTCAGGTTGTTCGTCACGGCCGACCAGCCGATGAGGACGGGCACCGCGCCGGCCGCGCCACCGATGACGATGTTCTGTTTGGAGCGTCGCTTGAGCCACATCGTGTAGATGATCACGTAGAAGGCGGTGGCGGCCATGGCCAACCACGCCGACAAGAAGTTGACGAACGTCGCGAGGACCAGAAAGGACAGACCCTCGAGTCCGAAGGCGAAGATGGCCGCGGCCATCGGCGTCATGACGCCGGTGACGAGCGGTCGGTTCTTGGTCCGGTTCATGACCGCATCGATGTCGCGGTCGTAGACCATGTTGAGGGCGTTGGCGCCGCCCGCGGCGAGAGTACCCCCCACCAGCGTCGCGAGGATGAGCCAGAAGCCGGGCACCCCTCGATCGGCGACGACCATGGTCGGCAAAGTGGTCACCAAGAGCAGCTCAATGATCCGCGGCTTGGTCAGCGCGACGTAACCCTTGACCGTCTGTGACGTCGTTCGTGCGAGTGGGGTGGCGAGAGACACGGGGCCTAGTCTACGAGTAGCGGGAATTACCTAGGCTGTCTTTGTGACCAATCCTCGTCGTGAACTCAGTCCCGCCATTTTTCGCTGGTTCGCCCTGGCCGCATTCGTCTCGATGATCGTGATTATCCTGACCGGAGCGGCTGTGCGACTGACCGGATCGGGTCTGGGTTGCCCTGACTGGCCCACCTGCTTCCAGCACGGCTACTCGACCGGTTGGACCATTCACTCCAAGATCGAATTCGCCAATCGATTGGTCACGGTGACCCTCGTGGTCGTGACCGCGGTGGTCTTCCTCGTCTCCTTCGCGCGTCGGCCCCGTCGTCGCGACTTGACGGTCCTCGCCGGGATGCTCATCGCCGGCGTCATCCTCGACGCCATCCTCGGCGCCTACGTGGTGTATTCCAAGCTCAACCCCTGGCTCGTCTCGTTGCACCTCTTGCTGTCGCTGGCCATGGTCGTCACCGCGGCGATCCTGTATCACCGCTCGAAGTACGTCTACGGTCCGGGCGCGCGCTGTGACGTTCGCGATCCCCACTTTCGCACCATCGCTCGTTTGCTGTGGATACCGTTCGTGGTCCTGCTCATCACGGGGACCATGACCACCGGTTCAGGGCCTCACGCGGGTGGTGCACAGGGTCAGTTGGAGGCTCGGCGCCTCCCCTTCGCGTTCTCCTCGGCGGCGTGGGTCCATTCCGTCGCGGCCACGCTCTTCGTGGGTCTGGTCGTGGGTCTCTTGGTGACCATCTGGCACACGTCGGCCCCGGCACCACTACAACTCGGGGTGCGTCGACTGGTGGTCATCTCACTCGTCCAAGCGGCGATCGGCGTCACGCAGTACCTCACGCACGTGCCCGTGGTGCTCGTCGAACTGCACATCGCGGGCGCCACGTCGCTCACCATCGGCGTGACGCAGTTCCACCTACGTCAGAGCGCTCACGACCGTGAACCCTCGATCCCGCGCAAGAAACAGATCGCCTGATCAACCAACCTGGGACGTATGGCCCTATCGTCAGCGCGAAGTCTTAGAACAAACTTATGATTCAGGAGGTGCGTCATGGCACAAGGCTGGGGCTTAGGGGCCCTTATTAATCTCGACCACTACGGGCACTACATACAGTGGCACGTCATTCAAATCAGTGTGGCGAATCTCATAGTGATAATCCTGATGGTCGCGACGTTCGTCGCGGCGCTCTTCGCACCGTTCCCGGGCCGTCGGAACCGAAAGGGGACCAAGTGAGCAACGCCCAGATCGAACGACAGTGGACGTCGCGTCTGCGCCACCGCGTGGTGGAGAAACTCCCACCGGACCGCTTACTCCCCGACACGCAGCCGGCCTACGTGGCCTCGTGGATCTACGTCTTCGGCGTCACCACCATGGCCGCGCTGGGGATCGTCATCCTGACGGGCGTCATCCTGGCGCTCGACGGCCCGCAGTGGTGGCACTCCTCCTCACTCGGGCACTTCGTCAACTCGATGCACTTGTGGAGTGTCGAGATCTTCTTCTTCGCCATGGTCGTGCACCTGTGGGGCAAGTTCTCCATGGCCGCCTGGCGCGGCGGTCGTTCGCTGACGTGGGTGACCGGCGCCGTGACCTTCCTGGCCTCGATCCTGGCCGGCTTCACGGGTTACGTCAGTCAGACCAACTTCGACTCGCAGTGGATCGCCACCCAGGCCAAGGACGGCATCAACTCGACCGGCGGTGGCGCGTTCTTCAACGTGCTCAACCTCGGTCAGATGCTCATGTGGCACATCGTGCTGTTGCCCCTGGCGGCCCTCGCGCTGACCGGTCTGCACGTGATCATGGTGCGCGTCAAGGGCGTCGTCCCCCCGTTCGAGGACAACGCGGAGGTCTCGGCATGACGAAGAAGCCCTTTCGACCCGACGTCGACGCACCCGAGTACCACGGTGCCTACGTCCCCTACGACATCATCAAGGAAGGGGCCATCGCCTTCCTGGTGGTGCTGGTGCTCACCGCGGCGCTGGCCATCGTGTTCAGCTCGCCCGACGAGAAGGCCGTCACCATCAAGACGTGGTCCAACGCGAACACCGTGGACTTCGCCCAGACCGCCGGCGACGAACTCACCGCCACGTCGGACGTGGCCACCTACGGCGCGCCCTACAACAACAACGGGACGAGCCAGCACTGGGGATTCCTGTCGCCCGAGAAGTGGGTCGGTGTGCGCATCGCGGTGAACACCACCAATGACTTCGTCATCAACCCGTTGTCCGACCAGCCGGCCCAGCCCCAGCTCACCGCGGCGCTGGACCAGTGGAAGTCGGCCTCGAGCGCCACGCAAGGCGCCTGGGGTGCCGCCTACACCAAGGTCGAGGCGAACCTGACCTACTCCAACGGTCAAGTGCACCTGCCCACCACGGCCGCCGGGCCCATTGCGGTCCTGCTGAGCTACGAGACCCAGATGGCCCGTAGCGGCGCGTTGGACCAGGCCCTGATCGCCCAGAACGGCTTCTACACCACCAACTACACCAAGCCGCTGCTGTTCATCTCCGACGGCACGTACTTCGCCGGTCTGGCGACCAAGCAGCACCTGGCGGGTGATCAGTGGGGCATGATGAACGAGACCGGTCAGTACCCGGGTCAGGCCTGGTTGTGGCTCTACACCTTCTGGTACCAGGTCCCGCCCTACAACACGAGTGCGAGCGGCGACTTCCTGGTCTGGGGCACGATGATGATCCTCACGGCCCTGATGATCCTGTTGCCCTTCATCCCGGGACTACGGTCCATTCCGCGCCGTCTGAAGATCTACCGCATCATCTGGCGTGAGCACTACGCCCGCGAGGCGTAGCTAACCGCGTCCGGCCGCTCGCCAGGTGGGGGCCGACACGACCCCGTGTCGCCACAGCACCGCCTCCACCTGGCGAGCGGCCGTCAGCAGGGTCCACTCGCCGTGGGGGCGGCCCACCAGGGTCAGGCCCACCGGCAGACCTTCGACGAGCCCCATCGGTACGGCCATGATGGGCCAGCCCGACACGGCGGCCGCCATGACCGAGGGCGACACGTACTTCGCGTTGTCACCATTGACCAGGTCACTCTTCCACGCCGGTCCGTACGCGGGGGCGAGGACCACGTCATAACCCTCGAGGACCGGCAGGAGGCACCCCTCGCGCGCCCAGCGCACGTTGCGCCGGCGCGCCTCGCGATAGTCCTGGGTGTCGCACCCGCCGCTCGCCACGGCTCGCAAGAAGAATTCGTGGCCGAAGTAGCGCTGCTCGACGCCGGCGTAGTGGTCCTCGAAGGCCACGACGTCGGCGAGGGACTTCACGCCCTCACCCGGGCGCGCGCTCAAGTACGCGTCCATGTCGTCGCTCAACTCGCACAGCATCACCGTGAGTTCATCGTCGTAGTCCCCCGCTCCGGGAAGACCGCCGTCGCGTCGCCCGACGCCGAGTCCACTGCCGCGCAGCAGCGCCATGACGTCGTCGAAGTGCGCGTCGGTGCCGTGGTGCCCCGTGCGCCAATTACGCGCCTCGACCAGTCGCGGCGAGTGCGCCACGTCGTGCCCGCGGGTGCCCGACACGACGCCGTACAAGCGGGCGACGTCGTCCACGCAGCGCGCCATCGGCCCGGGACTGTCCTGGGAATGGCTGATCGGCACGACACCCTCGCGCGAAACGTTCCCCACCGTGGGTTTGAGGCCGACAACCCCGTTGAGCGACGCGGGACAGGTGATGGACCCGTCGGTCTCGGTGCCGATGCTCAGCGGGCTCAGGCCCGCCGCCACCGCCGCTCCCGATCCCGACGAGGAGCCGCCGGCCGAACGATCGAGGGCCCAGGGATTACCGACGAGTCCGCCCGTCGCGGAGTAGCCGCTCGTCGAATGGGGTGAGCGGATGTTGGCCCACTGACTCAGGTTCGTGGCGCCCACGACGACGGCCCCCGCGCGGCGCAGTCGCGTGACCAGTTCCGCGTCGCGCGAGGGTCGTCCTCGCAACGACGTGGAACCGGCCAGTCCCGGCAGGCCCCGCGCCTCGATGTTGTCCTTGATGAGCACCGGGAGCCCGTGCAGCGGGCCCCGCGACTCGCCGCGGGCTCGCGCACGATCACCCTCCTCGGCCGTCTCGTAGGCGTCTTCGGCCCACGCGGCGACGCTGTGCAACGCCACGTCACCCGGCGAGTCGATGGCCTCGGCGCGTTCGCGCAGAACGACCACGACCTCACGCGAGCGCGTCTCGCCACTTTCGAATCGGGCGAGGAGTTCGGCGGCGCTCGCCGACGCGACGTCGGCGCTCGCGGAGTGTGGGTCGCTCACCATGGCCTCCTAGGCGTTCAGGTTAACGAGGGGGGTGCGTAACGTCTCGCCCGCGCGAAACTCGTGGCGCTGGGCTCCCGTGAGGACCCACGCCGAGCCGGCCCCGTGGACCACCCACTCCTCGGGGCCGCCGACGATGGCCGTTTCCTCGTCGACACCCACCACCGTGACCTGTTGGTCCCGCCCGACGAGGAAGCGCGTGGCCACATCGGGCATGCGCTTGACGAAGGCGTCGAAGTGGGGGATCACCCGCAGGTGCGCGAGGAGCCCGAGTCCGGGGGTGCCGCCCTCGCGAGGGTGACGAATGGTGGGCACCCAGGCGGCCATCACCATCGCGCCGGCGCTGCAACCCGCCAACGCGGCGCCGCGGCGCCACTGGTCCTCGATAGCCGACCACAGCGCCGTGTCGCGCAGGGTCGAGGCCAAGAAGTTGGGGTTGCCGCCCGAGAGGTAGATCAGACCCGCGTCGTCCACGAGGCGAACGACGTCGGGATCGTTGGCGTCGTCGCGCGTCGCCACCGGGACGATGACCGGGGTCACGCCGATGCGCTGCGCCTGGACGATACCCAGCTGATGCCAACGCTCGAGCGTCGCGGGGCCGTCGGGGACGGCTGCCGTGGCGATCTGGACGTAGCGAGGGGAGCGTCCGGCGATGAGTCCGGCCTCGAAGTCGGTCATCACGGGCAAGTACTCGCCCGATCCCACGAGGGCGAGTGGGCCCGCTTGATCAGAGTGCACGCCCCTCCTCCCCCTTCGCCGCGATCGAGAATGTCACTCTCGCCACGGTAACGGCTCGCGCCACGAGTCGATACCACCGCGTGGGTGCTCGCGCGTCGATACCATGGCCGATGATGGCACTGAGCACGTATCGGAGTTGCACGTCGCGCGAGAAACGCACCGTCTTGCGCACGTTTTGGTCGGGGCGCCGCGACGAGTCCGCGCGCATCAACCGGGCCGCCGGCGAGTACGCCCCTTACGCGCTCGGCCTGATCGTCACCATCGCCGTCGAGACGGTGGTGATCGCCACCCTCCTCGTCGCGCGCGCGAGCGGTTGGGCGTGGTCGGGGACTGCGGCCGCGGTCCTCGCCTGGTGGTGCGCGGGGTGGACCGAGATGTGCCGTCGGCGCATCAACGCCGTGGCCACCGCGGACTGAGGCGATGGGCCTGGCGCGACCCTCGCGAATCGTCGCGGCGACGACGGCGCACGGTCGCCGACGCGGAACCGCTCAGGCCAACGGTGGAGACGATGGGGCTCGAACCCACGACCTCAGGCTTGCAAAGCCCGCGCTCTACCAACTGAGCTACATCCCCGTC